>RFHQ01000076.1 GCA_003695765.1 Gammaproteobacteria bacterium | reverse complement strand
CCGCAACCGGTTTCGCCGACGACGCCGAGAGTCTCGCCGGGCGCGAGCGTGAAGCTCACACCGTCGACGGCCTGCAATGCCCGCGGTCCTCGGCGTAACAGTCCGCCCGGCAGGCGGTAGCGCACTGCTAGGTCTTCGACCGCCAGCAGGCCGTCCTTCATGCGCTCGGCACCAGGTGACAGGCGCAGCGATGTCCCGGCGCAAAGCGCGCCAGCGACGGCTGTTCCCGGTGGCAGCGTTCGACGGCGAGCCGGCAGCGCGGCTGGAAACCACAGCCTGGCGGCAGGCGCCGCATGTCCGGCGGCTGGCCTGGAATCGCCGGCAGTTCGCGCTCGAGCTCATCCCCGAGTGCCGGCATGGACCGCAAAAGGCCCTGCGTGTACGGGTGCTGCGGGCGGAGAAAGATATCGTCGGCACTGCCCGTTTCGACCATGCGGCCCGCGTACATGATGGCGACGCGATCGCAGAGGCCCGCCACCACGGCGAGATCATGCGTGATCAGCACGATCGAGGTACGGGTGTGCCGCTTGACACCGTCCAGCAGCCGCAGCACCTGGGCCTGCACGGTGACGTCCAGCGCCGTCGTCGGTTCGTCGGCGATCACCAGGTCGGGGCGGCAGATCAGGGCCATCGCTATCATGACGCGCTGCCGCTGGCCGCCGGAGAGTTCGAAGGGATAGGCACGCAGGCGGCGGGCCGCATCCGGCAGGCCGACCGTCTCCAGCATCTCCAGAGCCCGCGCCCGGGCCGCCGACCGGCTCAGGCCCTGGTGGCGGCGCAACGGTTCGGCCAGTTGCCCGCCGATGGTCATCGTCGGCGTCAGCGCGGACAGCGCGTCCTGAAAGATCATCGCGAGCCGGCTGCCACGCAGTTGATCGAGTCGCCGCCGCGGCGCGTTCAGGATCTCTTCGCCGCGGAAACGCACCGAGCCGGTGGCTCGACCGTTCTCGGCCAGCAGGCCCAGCGCGGCCAGAAAGGTCTGCGTCTTTCCCGAGCCCGATTCGCCGACGATGCCGATGCATTCGCTCTCGTGGACCTCCAGCGACAGCCGGTCGACCGCATGCACGCCGCCGTGCTCGGTGTCGAAGCGCAGATCCAGGTCGGTGATTTCCAGCAGCGGCGTCATCTCAGCGCCCCTGCGGGTCCAGCGCGTCACGCAGGCCGTCGCCGATGAAGTTGAAGGCGAACATCGTGACGGCTAGAAAGCCCGCGGGGAACAGCAACAGCCATGGCGCCGAGTCGATGGCGCCAGCGCCCTGCGAGATCAGCAGCCCCCAGCTGGTCAATGGCTCCTGCACGCCCAGGCCGATGAAGCTGAGGTAGCTCTCGACCAGGATGTTGGTCGGGATCAGCAAGGTGACATAGACGACCACCGGGCCGAGCACGTTCGGCACGATGTAGCGCCGCAGAATCATCGGCTTAGGCATGCCGATCGCGACCGCCGACTCGACGAACTCCTTGTGGCGGATGCTGAGCGTCTGGCCGCGGACGATGCGCGCCATCGTCAGCCATTCGACCGCGCCGATCGCGATGAACACCAGGAAGATGTTTCGTCCGAATACCGTGACCAGGATGATGATGAAGAACAGCAACGGCAGCGAATACAGGACATCGACGATGCGCATCATCACCCCGTCGACCCGCCCGCCGACGAAGCCGGCGATCGACCCGTAGCTGACGCCGATCAGCAATGCCACCAGCGTCGTCATCAGGCCGATGGCCAGGCTGACGCGGCCGCCGTAGAACACCCGCACGAGCAGGTCGCGGCCGTTGGCATCGGTGCCGAACCAGTGCCAGTTGTCCAGCGACGGCGGGGCCATGATGTATTCCCATGAGGCATCCTCGATGCCATGCGGCCAGAACATCGGCACCAGGACGGAGGCCAGGCCGATCAGCAGCAGCACGACGACACTGGCCATGGCCGCGCGGTTGCGCGCGAAGCGCCGGCCCGCGAGGCGCCACAGCGATGGCGAGGAGGCATTCGCTGCTGGCAACGGCTGCGCGGCACTCACCGGTACTGCCTCCGTACGCGCGGGTCCAGCGCCGCGTAGGCGAGGTCCGACAGCAGGTTCAACACGATGATCAGGCCTGCATAGATGACCACGACACCCATGACCAGCGGGTAGTCACGGTTCAGGGCGCCCTGCACGAAATAGCGCCCGACGCCGGGCAGGTTGAAGATCAGCTCGATCACCAGCGAACCGGTCATGATGCCGGCCAACGCCGGGCCCAGGTAGCCGACCAGCGGCACCAGCGCCGGGCGCAGCGCGTGGCGGCTGACCACCCGCCACTCGCCGAGGCCCTTGGCCCGCGCAGTGCGCACGAAATCCGAGCGCAGTACCTCCAGCATGCCGCCGCGCATCAGGCGCGCGATGATCGCGATCTGCGGCAGGGCCAGCGCCGTCACCGGCAGGACCATGTTCCGCCAGGCGCCGCCGTTCCAGCCGGCGACCGGGAGCAGACCGAGATAGAGTCCGAACAGCAGCGCCAGCAGTGGCGCGACGACGAAGCTCGGGATCGCAATGCCGGTCATCGCCATTGCCATCACCAGGTGGTCGATGAGCCGGTTTTGCCGCAGGGCCGCGACGATGCCGGCACTGGCACCGACGAGCAGCGCGATCAGCATCGCCATGGCGCCGAGGCGCATGCTGACCGGCAGGCCGATGCCGATGAGCTCGGTCACGGTGAAATCCTTGTAGACCAGTGATGGCCCGAAATCCCCCGTGAGTGCCCGCCGGAGATAGATCAGGTACTGCTCGAACAGCGGCTTGTCGAGGTCGTAGCTGGCGCGGATATTGGCCAGCACCTGCGGCTCCAGGTCCGCGTCGGCATCGAAGGGTCCGCCGGGCGCGGCGCGCATCAGAAAGAAAGAGGCCGTACCGATCAGGAACAGCGTGGGCACGGCGACCAGCAGGCGGCGCAGCGTGAAGGCGATCATCCGGCCGGCTGGTCTGCGGGAGGCTGGCGCATGCCGGCAGGATACACGCGCATGCCGGCCGGGGTGCAGCCCGTGGCACTGCTGTTCCAAAGCGTGGAGCGCCGGGGCCGGAGTCGCCGGCGGTGCTAGAATGGCAGTAACGGCGACGACGGGCGGGCAGCGCATGGCCAGCAGCGCGGAAGACACGGCACCGGAAATCCGGCCGATTCGCAGCGGCGCAGACTACATCGAGAGCCTGCGCGGTCGCGGGCTCAAGGTCTATCTGTTCGGGGAGCTGGTCGAGGAGCCGGTCGATCACCCGGTGATCCGCCCGTCGATCAATGCGGTCGCGGCGACCTACGATCTCGCGCAGAGCCATCCGGAACTGGCGACCGCGATGTCACCGTATACCGGCGAACGCATCAACCGCTTCCTGCACATTGCGCAGAGCCCGGAAGATCTGGTCAATCAGAACAAGATGCAGCGGCGCCTCGGCCAGCTCACCGGCACCTGTTTCCAGCGTTGTGTCGGCATGGACGCGCTGAACGCGTTGCATTCGGTGACCTTCGAGATCGACGCCGCGCACGGCACCGGCTATCACCGGCGATTTCTCGAGTTCCTGCGCGAGGTGCAGCGGCGCGGGCTGGTCATCGGCGGCGCGATGACCGACGTCAAGGGCGACCGCAGCAAGCCGCCGCACCAGCAGGCGGACCCGGACCTGTATCTGCATGTCACACGGCGGACCGAAGATGGTGTCTATGTCAGCGGGGCGAAGGCTCACCAGACCGGCTGCATCAACTCGCACTGGCTGATCGTGATGCCGACGATCCGGCTCGGTGAGCAGGACCGCGACTACGCCGTCGTCGGCGCGGTCCCGGTCGACGCCGACGGCATTACCTACATCTATGGCCGGCAGTCCTGCGACACGCGGGCGATGGACGGCGAACTCGACGCCGGTAATGCCGGCTATGCCGGTCAGGAAGCGATGGTAATCTTCGACGAGGTGTTCATACCGGCCGAACGCCTGTTCATGGACGGCGAATACGAATTCGCGGCCATGCTGGTCGAGCGCTTCACCTGCTATCACCGGCGCAGCTATGTCTGTAAATCCGGTGTCGGCGACGTGCTGATCGGTGCGGCGGCGGCGATCGCTGATTACAACGGTGTCGCCAAGGCCTCGCATATCCGCGACAAGCTGGTCGAGATGACCCACCTGAACGAGACCATCTATTCGACCGGCATCGCCTCCAGCTACCAGGCCTCGCCGATGGCCTCCGGCGTGTACCTGAACGACGACATGCTCGCGAACGTCTGCAAGCATCATGTCACGAAGATGCCCTACGAGATCGGCCGGCTCGCGCAGGACCTGGCCGGCGGGCTGATGGTCACGATGCCATCCCAGAAGGAACTGGAGCATCCGGAAGTCGGCCAGCTGATCCGCAAGTATCTGCAGGGCCGGCCCGAGATCAGCACCGAGGACCGGCTGCGCGTCCTGCGCCTGATCGAGAACATGACGCTGGGTAGAAACGCCGTCGGCTATCTGACCGAGTCCATGCACGGCGCGGGTTCACCGCAGGCACAGCGCATTCAGATCGCGCGCCAGGCGCAGCTCGACTTCAAGAAGGCGCTGGCCCAGGCGCTGGCCGGCATCGACCCGGATGCGGCCAGGGAAATCGTCACGGACGTTTCGGGCTATATGGCCCGGGTCCTGGCGGCGGCCGGCGACCGGCCGGACAGCGATTTGACCTAATCACGGAGC
Source organism: Gammaproteobacteria bacterium (assembly GCA_003695765.1). Taxonomy (GTDB): domain Bacteria; phylum Pseudomonadota; class Gammaproteobacteria; order Steroidobacterales; genus J054. Next base: position 19,578 of record RFHQ01000076.1, on the reverse strand, counting down.
TGGTTCACATTTTTGGCCGCAAGCGTTGCGCAGCGGTGTTGCGGCGAAGAATACTCTGCGCAATAAGAAGAACGATGGAATCCCTTTCCATGAGTCGACACCGCCTGCGGCCGAAGACCGGCCACTCGACGGACCGTGCCCGTGTGCCGGCGCGCAGCGACGCCGGTTGGCGCCGGCGACTGCTGCTGGCCCGGCTGCGCCGGCCGGCCAAGCCCGCAGCGGGCCGCCCGCGCCATGCCCATCGCGACTGGGCCGCGAGCGCCTGCGTGATCCGCGGCGGGCGTTCCTGACGGCGGTGGCGCCCACCCGGCGCCGCTGTTCGCGGCGCAGGCGCAACGCAATTCCGCGATAATGCGCCGCATGCGGGTGCCTGTCGTGATGCTGATGGCGCTGCTGGCGGCGGCGCCGGCGCTGGCGATCGTGCACGGCAAGGCCGTAAGCCAGCGTCTTTTCCAGCAGCGTTATCCCTGGGCGGCGATCATCGAGAACCCGGTGACCGGCGGCGTCTGTGCTGGTGCGCTGATTGCGCCGCGCTATGTCATTACCGCGGCGCACTGCACCGGGCCGCACAAGCGGGTGCTGCTCGGCCACACCGAGCGCGGCCGTGCGCGGGCTGTGGAGGTCGAGGCGGCAATTCGTCACCCCGCCTATGACCCGAACACGCATCAGTTCGACGTCGGCCTGTTCCGGCTGGCCGAACCACAAGCGATCGAGCCGCTGCCGCTGATCAGCCGCGGCGAGTACCTGTTGCTGGTCAGGCCGGATGCGCCGGCCGAGATTCTCGGTTGGGGTCAGCGCCCCGACAGCGGGCCGTCGATGCGCCTGGTGCGCGCGGCGATTCACCTGCACGAACTCGCGGTGCGCGGAACCTACCTGTTCTACCGCGACCGCGGTGGACCCTGCGGCGGCGACAGCGGCGGGCCGTTGCTGGTCGAAGGTCTCGACGGCCGCCCGGTACTGGTCGGGGTGGCCAGCACCACCGGCGGCAACCTTTGCAGCAGCGGTGGGGGACTGGCGGCTTATACCAATATCGCTGCGGTAAGGCGGTTCATCGCTGAGACGATGGCCGAAGACCTGTCCGTCCCCGCTGGCGCGGGTCGCGGCCGCTGATCAGGGCGCCGTGGTCGGCGGCTCGGCAGCGGCTTGCGGGGCTTCCAGCAGCGTCAGCAGGCCGCGCAACAACTCGGTCGGCGTTGGCGGGCAGCCCGGGATGTGAAGATCGACCGGGATCACGCGGCCGACGCCGCCGATGACCGCGTAACTATCGGCAAAACAGCCGCCGTCCAGGGCGCAGTCGCCGGTGCTGATGACCCATTTCGGGTCCGGCGTCGCTGCGTACGTTCGCTCCAGTGCGACGCGCATGTTGCGGCTGACCGGACCGGTCACCAGCAGGACGTCCGCGTGGCGCGGCGAGGCAACGAAGCGGATGCCGAATCGTTCCAGGTCGTAGTAGCTGTTGTTCAACGCGTGAATCTCGAGCTCGCAACCGTTGCAGGAGCCGGCGTCGACCTGGCGGATCGCGAGGCTGTGGCCGAGGCGTTGCAGTGCCGCGCAGTCCAGGCGGGCGGCCAGGGCCGCCAGTTCCGCGGCCTCTGGCGACGGCGCCGGCTCGGTCAGCGGTGGCCTGAGGAGATTCTGAAACAGCAACTTGCGCATGAGGAACTCTAGAGGTCGTGTCCCGAATAGGAACAGTTGAACGATTTGTTGCACAGCGGGAAGTCCGCGATGATGTTGCCCTCGACGGCGGCCTCCAGCAGCGGCCACTGGAACCACGACGGATCGCGCAGGTGACAACGCTCGATTCGGCCCGCGGCGTCCAGCCGCAGCCAGGTGAGCAGTTCACCGCGAAAGCTCTCGACCAGCGACAGGCCCTCGCCGGCAGCCGCCGGCAGGTCGATGCGGATCTCGCCGGCGGGCAACCGCGCGAGTATCTGGCGGAGCATACCCATGCTTTGCTGGACTTCTTCGATGCGGATCCAGAGCCGCGCGTTGACGTCGCCGTCCATGCGTGACGGTACTGCGAACTCGAGTTCACCGTAGGGCGCATAGCCCGGTCTGCGTCGCGCGTCGCGATCCTGACCGGACGCCCTGCCGACATAACCGCCGGCGCCGAATTGGCGGGCGAGCTGCGAACTCAGGCAGCCGGTGCCCATCGTGCGATCCTGCAGTGACGCCGTGTTTTCGTACAGTTCGACCAGCGCCGGGAATTCTGCGCCGATATGGTCCAGCAGTGTCTGCACTGCCGCTTCGCCGGCGTCATCGAGGTCGACGGCAACGCCGCCGGGAACCACCCGATCACGCATCAGGCGATGGCCGAAGCAGGCCTGCGCGGTGCGCAGCACCTGCTCGCGCAAGGCGCCGCAGTGCGTGTGCATCAATGCGAAGGCCGCGTCGTTGCAGACGGCGCCGATGTCGCCGAGGTGGTTGGCGAGACGCTCGAGTTCCGCCATCAGGGCGCGCAGCCAGTGCGCGCGCGGAGGCACCGGAACCTGCAGGGCCGCTTCGACGGCGAGCGCGAAGCCGATGCCGTAAGCGACCGTGCTGTCACCGGAGCTGCGTGCCGCCAATCGGGCGGCCGCGGTCGGATCGCGCCCTGCCATCAGCTTTTCGATGCCCTTGTGCACGTAGCCGAGCCGCTCCTCCAGGCGCACGATGGTTTCCCCGTTCGCAGTGAAGCGGAAGTGCCCGGGTTCGATGATGCCGGCATGCACCGGGCCGACCGGCACCTGGTGCAGACTCGGGCCTTCCACCGGCAGGAATTCGTAGTGCGCCGCCTCCGGCCGGCCCCCGCCGGGCCAGCAGCCGTGATCCAGCCACGGGCGCGTGTCTTCCAGCCCGTCCGGCCGCAACCCGAACAGGTCGCGGGCGCTGCGTTCCAGGCGGATCGCCGGCGGGTGCCGGTGGCCGATCGAGGGGAAATGGCCTTCCGGGCAGGCGAGGCTGATCACCCCGACTTGCTCCGACGCGGGCTCGCGCAGCGCCATGTGGACCTGCTCGGGTTCGGCCCACAGGCCGAGCAGCGACCAGTGGCCTTCGGCCAGTTGTTCGCCGGCGTATTTCCATGCCGCGGCTTCGACCACGCTGCGCGGCCACGGCCGTTGCGCCGCGACCATGGTCCCCGCTTCCAGCAAGTCGATCAGCCTGGCCATTCGTCCTGACTCCGTCAGCCACCCAGCAAGTCGGCGATGTGCCGGAACCAGGCGACCAGTGGTGGCGGCAGGTAGAGACCGGCGCCCAGGACCAGGCCCAGGTGCAGGAACATCGGCGCGTAGGATGCCCGCACGGGCTGGCTCCCACCCTCCGGCGCACCGAAGGCCACCGAGCCGAGCCGCGCCAGCAAGGCACCGAAAGCGATCAGCAGGCCGAGCACGAGGAGGATCGCCAAGCCCGGTGCCCGGGTGAAGCTGGAACTGACGACCAGGAACTCGCTGGTGAACACGCCCATCGGCGGCAGGCCGGCGATCGCGACCACGCCGGCGACCAGCGACCAGCCGAGCCAGGGGTGGGAAGCCGTCAGTCCGCGAATGTCGGCGATGCGCTGCGTGCCCTTGACCTGGGCGATGTGGCCGACGGCGAAGAAGATCGCCGATTTCGTCAGGCTGTGCATGATCATGTGCAACAGGCCGGCAAAATTCGCCAGCGGCCCGCCCATACCGAAGGCGAAGGCGATGATGCCCATGTGCTCGATCGAGGAGTAGGCGAACAGCCGCTTGATGTCGCGCCGGCGATAGAGCATCAGCGCCGCGAACAGCAGTGAGGTCAGCCCCATGATCACCAGCAGCGGCCCGGCCGTCAGGGTGCCGGAATTGGCTGCCAGCAACAGCTTGAAGCGCAGCACGGCGTAGAGCGCGACATTCAGCAACAGGCCGGACAGCACGGCCGAGATCGGCGTCGGACCCTCCGCATGGGCATCCGGCAACCAGGCATGCAGCGGCGCGAGGCCGACCTTGGTGCCGTAGCCGAGCAACAGGAAGACGAAGGCGATGTTCAGCAGGCCCGGGTCGAATTCGCGCACCCGGCTGATCAGCACCGTCCAGGTCATGCCGTCCAGGCCTTCACCGACCACCGGCCGTGCCGCCATGTAGACCAGGATCGTGCCGAACAGCGCGAGCGCGATGCCGACGCTGCCGAGAATGAAGTACTTCCAGGCCGCTTCCAGCGCTTCGTGGCTGCGGTAGATGCCGACCATCACGACCGTGGTCAGGGTCGCCATTTCCACGGCCACCCACATGAGCCCGATGTTGTTGGCGATCAACGCCAGGTTCATGCCGAACATCAGCGCTTGGTACATGGCGTGATAAAAGCGCAGCATCGCGGGCGTCAGCCGGCCGTGGTCCAGCTCGTGACCGATGTAACTGGCGCTGAAGACACTGGTGGTGAAGCCGACGAAAGTGTTCAGCACGATGAACACGATGTTGAGGTCGTCGACCAGCAGGTAGCTGCCCGGTGCCGGCCTTACGCTGAACAGCAGGCCGGCCGCCGCCAGGAAGCCGAGCAAGGTGGCGAGCACGTTCAGGCGCGCGCCCATCCGGTAGCTCGGCAGCAAGGCCAGCGTAGCCGCCGAAAACAGCGGAATGACCAGAATCGCCGTTACCAGTTGGGAAGCGAAATCGTTCATTCCCGTTCACCCCGAAAGCGATCGAGGGCATGCACGTCGACCGTGTCGAAGCGTTCGCGGATCCGGAACAGGAAGATGCCGATCACGATGAAGGCGATAAGCACCGAGAAGGCGACGCTGATCTCGACAACCAGCGGCATGCCCTTCGCGCCGGTGGCGGCCAGCACCAGGCCGTTCTCCAGTGACATGAAACCGACGACCTGGCTGACGGCATTGCGGCGGGTCACCATGATCAGCAGGCCCAGCAGCACGACGGCCAGCGCAAAGGCCAGGTCTTCCTGCGCCAGGAAATCGGCATTGCTGGTCGCCTGCAGCATGACCGCCATCGACAGGGCCACCAGGCTCATGCCGGCGAGCATCGTCGGGCCGACGCCGACGACCGTTTCGACTTCCCGGTGGATGCCGAGCCGGCGGATCATCCGGTGCAGTGCGACCGGGATCAGCAGAGCCTTGAAGAACAGTGCGATGCCGGCGGTCACGTACAGATGCGGTGCCGCCTGGATGTATGCCTGCCAGGCCACCGACAGTGCCAGCACGAAGGCCTGCAGCGCGAACATGTTCAGCAGCGCGTACAGCCGGTTCTGGTACAGCAGCAGGAAGCTCAGCAGCACCATGCTCCCGGCCAGCAAATGAGCGATGTCGAAGACGATGCCGCGCATTTACATGCCCCGCGAGACGAACAGCAGCAAGGTGCCCAAAAAGCCCAGCATCAGGGCGGCGCCCAAAAATTCCGGAACGCGGAAGACGCGCATCTTCGCCACCGAGGTCTCGAACAGGGCCAGCAGGCTGCCGGCGACACTCAGCTTGATGAGATAGGCGAGCATCCCGCTCAGCAGTGCGGCCGGCCCGCTGCCGGGCACGGCGATGCCCAGCGGCAGGAAGATGCAGCCGATCAAGGACACATAGAGCAGCAATTTCAGCGCTGCAGCGAGTTCCAGCATCGCCAGGTGGCGTCCGGAATATTCCAGGACCATGGCTTCGTGGACCATGGTCAGTTCCAGGTGAGTGGCCGGGTTGTCCACCGGGATGCGGGCGTTTTCCGCGATGCCGACCATCACCAGCGCGACCAGGGCCATGCCCAGCGACACGCGCAGGCCGACATCCGGGGAGGCCATGAAGGCAGCGATCGTCGACAACTGCGTCGACCCGGCGACCAGCGACACGGTGAACACCAGCATCAGCATCGCCGGCTCGGCCAGGGACGCGATCATGACCTCGCGGCTGGAGCCGATGCCACCGAAGCTGGTGCCCACATCGAGGCCCGCCAGCGCCAGGAAGAAGCGCGCGCTGGCCAGCAGCGCGATCAGCGCGATCAGGTCGGCGGACCAGCTGAACATCAGGCCGGTGGCGAAGGTCGGCACCAGTGCCGCGGCCACCCAGGTCGTCGCGAACACGATGTAGGGCGTGGCGCGGAACAGCCAGGAGGCGTTGTCGGCGAGCACGGCTTCCTTGCGGAGCAGCCGCAGGAGATCGCGGTAGGGCTGCCAGACCGACGGCCCCCGGCGCCGCAGCAGACGGGCCTTGAACTTGCGCACGACGCCGGTCAGCAACGGCGCCAGCAGCAGCACCAGCGCCATCTCGACGCCTTGCACCAGCAGCTCGCGGATCAGTGCCATATCGTCAGTACCAGCAGCAGCGTCACGAGCGCCACGAAGACCAGGCTCAGGTAACGCCGGATCGTCAGGAACTGCAGGCCGTTCAGGGCGCCGGTGATGCGGTTGATCGTCGCAGCCAGCGGCGCATAGGCGAAATCCCAGACCAGGTCCCGGATCTGGACGCGCAGCACCGCAGGCGCCAGGGTCCCGGGTGGTGGCATTTGCACCTGCTCACGTGCCTGAAACACGGTGCTGCCGAAGACCCGCCGGATCGGCTGCGCGAAGCTGCCCGCGGTGTATTGAGTGGCCGGGTCCGCATCCGGGAAACCGCAGTCCCAGGCAGGCGCACGCCGGACGGCCTGCGAAGCGAAACGGTGCAGCAGGTAGGCGCCCAGCGAGGCGGAGGCGGCGATGAACAGGAATACCAGCATGCCGTTGTAGGAACTGCGTCCCGCGTCGATTGGCACGACGGTCAGCCACGGCAGCTTGGCCTGTGCCGCCAGCGAGCTGCCGAGCAGCCCGGAGACGGCCGGCGCCAGGGCGTCCATGAAATAGCCAGGCAGGATGCCGGCCAGCACGCAGCACAGCGCCAGCAAGAGCATGCCGGCGAGCGAGCAGCGGTCGACTTCGCGCGCCTGAGCCGCGGCCGGGCCGCGGGGGCGTCCCAGGAAGCTGATGCCGTAGGCCTTGACGAAACAGGCGCCGGCGAGCGCGGCGGACAGCGCCAGCAGCGTGCCGACCGCCGGCACGATAACTTTCAGCCCCCAGTGTGGCAATTGCGGACTCTGCAGCACTGCCTGAAAGGTCAGCCACTCGCTGACGAAACCGTTCAGCGGCGGCAGGGCAGAAATCGCGGCACAGCCGACCAGGAACAGCAGGCTGGTGATCGGCATGCGGTGGATCAGGCCACCGAAGCGTTCCATGTCGCGCTCGCCGGTCGCCCGCAGCACCGCACCGGCGCCGAAGAACAGCAGGCTCTTGAAGAGGGAATGGTTGAACACGTGCAACAGCGCCGCCGTCATCGCCAGCGCGGCGGCCAGCTGTTGCCGGTAGGCCTGAAAGGCCAGTGCCAGGCCCAGGCCGATGAAAATGATGCCGATGTTCTCGACCGTGTGATAAGCGAGCAATCGCTTGAGTTCGTGCTGCATCAGGGCATAGAGCACACCCATCGCGGCGGTGATGCCGCCGAGCACCAGCACGATCGTGCTGCTCCACCAGCTCGGCTGGCCGACCAGATCGAAGACGATGCGGATGAAACCGTAGATCGCGACCTTGGTCATGACGCCGCTCATCAGCGCCGATACGTGGCTCGGCGCCGCCGGATGAGCCAGCGGCAGCCAGGCATGCAACGGGACGATCCCGGCTTTGGAGCCGGCGCCCAGCAGGGCCAGCACCAGGACGAGCGCCGGCAGCGGGGCGGCCAGGCCCGCCGAGCGGATCGCCGCGAAATCGTAATGCCCGGCACCGCCGGCCAGCAGGCCGAAGGCGAGCAGCAGGGCCAGGGTGCCGAAGCTGGCCATCAGCAGATACACGTAACCGGCCCGCAGGTTGGCGCGCTGTTCGTGGTGCGAGACGACCAGCGCCCAGGAACTCAGGGACATGAATTCCCAGGAGAACAGGAAAGAAAACGCGTCGTCGGCCAGCACGACGACGTTCATGCCGGCGAGAAAGGCCGCGAAGAAGGGCAGCACCCGGCGAGGATTGGCCTCGTCCATCCCGTAACCGATGGCATACAGGCTCGCGGCGGCGCCGCCCAGGTTGACGATGACCAGGAAGAACGCGGCCAGCGCATCGAGGCGCAGGCGCACCCCGATCCACGGCAGGCCCAGCGGCAGCTGCAGCGTCGGGGTTGCGCCGGTGCCGCCGAGCAGCCCGCCAAGGGCCGTAATCAGGGCAACGCTGCAGACGAGCAGGCAGGCGGCATAGACCACGCCGCTCACGCGTGGCCTGTGGCCGGCGGCCACTGCGAGGGCCGCAACCAGCAGCAGTGCGGCGACACAACTCGCCAGGATCTCGATGGCCATCGCTTGCCCGTCCTAGTCCGCTGCGGACGCCTTGAGCCGCACGCCGCGGCCGCCGGTCGGACTGGCGGCGCCTTCGCCGATCAGTTCGATGCCGGCTGCATCCAGCGCCGCGGTGAGTTTCATCAGGGAATCGACGTTGCCGCGCACGACGCCGTCACTCGCTTCCATGCGCTGGATGGTCGGCACCGACAGCCCGGCGAGTTCGGCCAGGCGGCGCTGGTCGATGCCCAGCAGCGCCCGCGCGGCCCGGAGTTGCCCCGAGGTGATCATGGAATACTGATGGAAATAACCAGAAGATTGGGGCGCAGAATATAAGTATCGATACCTGAGATGTCAATCAGGTCGCGACGCGGCCCCCGCCCGCGCCGCAGCCGTGCTCAGGCGCGAACGGGGCGCGCCAGCTTCAGCAGCGGGTACAGCAGCAACGTGATCGCCAGCGAACTCAGGACCTCGACCGGTTGCAGGGTCCGCAGCAGGTAGTGCGCGGCGAGCACGGCGACGACGATCGTCACGACACCGGCCCAGTTCACGGTTTCGATGTCCGCTGGCCGGCCAGTCCGCTTTTCCAGGACCGGCTTGACGAGGTAGTAGTCGGCGATGATCACGCCGGACAGTGAACTGAGCAGCACGCCCATCAGCCGGATCCAGGCCTCGACCAGTTCGAGCAGCTGGCCGTAGAGCATCAGCAGCGCGATGATGTTGGCGATGACGACGAAATAGAGCCGCCCGGGCCGCCAGTTCAGCAGCGCGTCCGCGAGATTGGCGATGCACAGCGACGAGCTGTAGGTATTGAGCACCTGTGCTTTCGCCTGGGCAACGAGCATCAGCAGGAAACCGATGAAGCCGCCGAACACGATGAAGGTCGCGGCGATGCTGCCGGGGTTCTTGAGGATCTCGTGCTGGGCCTGCGCCAGCCCCATGCCCTCGGCGATCTCGTAGTGCTGCAGCATTACCGGGCTGGCCGCGAACACCAGTACGCCGCCGATCAGGGCGATCAGCAGCGACTGAAAGAATACGCCCAGCGTGGCGGCCGCGCCGACGTCGCCGACCGACTTCCCGTAGCGCCCGAAGTCGGCCGTGTTCAGCGCGATTGCACAGGCCGGGCCCAGCAGCACGTTCAGCGCAAAGATGTACTTGTCGAAATCGCTGCGCACGCCCATGCCGGCCAGCACCTCCGGAGGGAATTGACTGCCGAACAACAGCACGTCGGCGAGCGGCTTACCGGACTGGCCGATGATCACCGACAGCATGTAGGCCATGACGACGAGAAAGGAAATGATCATCAGCGACGAGAAGCGAGCCACCAGATCGAAACCGAAGGCGGTCAGCAGAATCCATGCGGCCGTCAGGCTGCCATAGATCGCGATCCGGCTCTGCCAGCTGTCCGCAATGCCGAAGAAGAACAGGAAGCCCCGGTAGAGCAGGGCGTTCTCGATCGCCAGGAAGCCAATGATCAGCGCGCCGAAGATCAGCGAGGCCAGCGCGGAACCGCGGATGCCAAGGCCATATTGCCGGGTGATCAGCGTGTTCGAGCAGCCGCTGCTGTAGGCGACTCTCGCGATGGCCCAGCCTATGGCGGTGCCGATCGCAAAGGAACTGAGCCCGGCCAGCAGCGCGATCCGCGCGCCGGCGACGAAGCAGACCAGTGCGCCGAAGAACAGGATCGCGATGCTGGTCACCAGCCCGACGGTGTTCCAGCTGATCGCCAGCCAGTTCTTGCGGTCCTCCAGCGGCACGCGTTCCAGCGCGTGATCTTCGATCCGCGTGGCGAGTTCCTGCTTGTGCATCGATGGACTCCCGTCAGTCTGCCCGGCCGCCGGCCGGCACCGCGCGAGCGCCGCCACCGGAATGCCGCCGGTTCCGGGCCAGCGCCCCCGTGCCCTGTCGCCCGCCGGCGAGCTGTGCTAAGAATGCGATCAGGTGCAGATCGTGAACGTAATCAATCCGTTGCGCAATGCGCAGTTTCGCCGGCTGTTCGCCGCCCAGCTGATCGCGCTCGTCGGCACGGGGCTGTCGACCGTGGCGCTCACGCTGCTGGCCTACGACCTCGCCGGCGGCCATGCCGCCGCGGTGCTCGGCACGGCGCTGGCCTTCAAGATGATCGCCTACGTGGTCTTTGCGCCGATCGTCGGCGGTCTCGCGCACCGCTTCGCGCGCAAGCCCTTCCTGGTTGCGATGGATATCCTGCGCGCCGCCATCGTGCTGCTGATGCCTTTCGTCACCGAGATCTGGCAGATCTACCTGCTGATCTTCCTGCTGAACCTGTTCTCGGCCGGTTTCAAGCCGGTGTTCGCCGCGACCATCCCGGACATCCTGAGCGAAGAGCGCGCCTATACCCGGGCGCTGTCGATGAGCCGCCTCGCCTACGATCTCGAGACGCTGCTGAGCCCGACACTGGCCGGCATCGCGCTGCTGTTCCTGACCTACACGGGCCTGTTCGCCGCCAACGCCGTGGCCTTCCTGGCCTCGGCCCTGCTGATCATGTTCACGGCCCTGCCGCCGAGCCGCAGGCTGGCGCGCCTGGGCAACATCTGGCACGAGATCAGCTTCGGCACCGTCAGCTATTTCAAGACGCCGCGTCTGCGCGGGCTGCTGGCCCTGTACCTCGGTGTCGCCGCGGCCAGCGCGCTGGTGATCGTCAACACGGTCGTCTACGTGAAGGATTACCTGGGGCTGACGTCCAGCCACGTCGCGCTGGCGCTGGCCGCCTCCGGCGGCGGCTCGATGCTGGCCGCGCTGAGCCTGCCGCGGCTGCTGGACCGCATCGCCGACCGGCCGGTCATGCTCGCCGGCGGCTGGATCATGGCGGCGGGCGTCGCGCTGATCGCGCTGCGCCCGGGGTTTCCCCAGATGCTGGCCTGCTGGTGGCTGATCGGCATCGGCTGGTCGCTGGTGCAGACGCCGGCCGGACGGGTGGTCAATCGCTCGTCCTCGCCGGAAGACCGCTCCGCGTATTTCTCGGCGCAGTTCGCGCTGTCCCACGCCTGCTGGCTGCTCTTCTATCCGGTGGCCGGGCAGCTCGGCACGCGCGTCGGCATCGATACCGCGGCCGCGTGGCTGGCCGGCGGCATCCTGCTGTTCACGTTGATCGCCGCCCGCCTGTGGCCGCGGGACGACGCCGTCGTGCTCCAGCACCGGCACCTGCCGATGCGGCACACGCATGAGCATGTGCACGATACGCATCACGATCACGCGCATGAAGGCATCTCCCCGGGGGAACCGCACAGCCACGAGCACGAGCACCCGGCGCTGACCCATGCGCATCCCTTCGTGATCGACGATCACCACAGCGCCTGGCCGTCGTCCTCGAATCCCTGAACCGTTCCGCAAGATAAGCCTGCATTTCATCCCGTATCGCGGGCTGCGAGCCAATTCCGGACCGGCGCCATCGAAACGCGACTGTCGGCCGCCGGCAGCCCCGCGCAGCATCGATGACCTCCTGATGACTTGCCGCAGGCCCCGGCCTGCCTTCGCGAGGACTCGACATGCGTTACCGATGCCTGATCGGCTGCTGCCTGGGCCTGCTGCTGGCCCAGGCGCCGGTCGAACTGCCGGCGGCCGATGCTGGCCGCTACCGGCTGATCCCCGGAGACTTCAACGGCGACCGCCGTACCGATCTGCTGCTGCTGGCCCGTGACCCCTGGGCCAGCAGTGGCATCCTGCTCGCCGACGGTTCGGGCCGGCCGGTCATCGTGCAGCAGCGCTGGCGCTCGGACTATCTCGGTATCGATTGGTCGGCCACCGCATTACGGGCGGTCACCGGCAGTTTCAGCGACGCGGCCTGTGTCAGCGGCCACATGAGCGTCAGCTGTAATTACCCGGAGGACCTGTTGCTGCAGATGCCGGGCGACGAGCATTTCCTGCTGTTCACCGACCACGCGACCACGAGCTTCCAGCGGATCCAGCAGCGGATCGACGATCCGCAGCTCGGGCTCGCCTGGTCGACGCAGGCCCACTTGGCGCAGTCCGGGTATTTCAATGCGGACAACTACCACGACCTCTTCCTGCAGGCCGCCACGGCGGGCGAGCGCAGCGCCGTCGTGCTCAGCACCAGCCTCACCGGATTCGACGACCCGGGCCAGCCGCTGGAGACCTGGGCCAACGACTGGGCCGGGCTGCGCTGGTCGGCCGAAGACGCGCTCGTGCACGTCGGCGATTTCAACGGCGACGGCCTCGACGACCTGCTGGTGCAGGGCCGCACGGTGCCGGGTGATCCCTATGCGCCCGGCGTCTACGGCATCGTCGTGGGGCGCAACGGCGGCGGCTTCGGTGCCGGCGACAGCGCGACCAGCGCCTGGATGAGCTGGCAGCGCCGCGGCTTTCTTGCGCCCGACTGGTCCCCGGAAACCTACGTCCTGCACGTTGGCAATTTCAACAACGACCGCTACGACGACCTGTTGCTGCAACCGGTGAATCCGGCTGACGACGCACTGCTGATCCTGTTCGGACCGCGCGAGGCGGCGGCGCAATGGACCGTCAGCCGCTTGTCTGCGGCCGCGGCCGGCCAGGCCGTCGATGCGCAGGCCACGCCGATCGTCCTGGCGGATTTCGATGGCGACGGCCGCGACGAGTTGCTGCTGCCGGCGGCCGGCCCGGGCGGTCAAGCGGCAATCCTGAAACTGGCGGCGCTGCCGGACGGCGCGGAGGCCACGGTCGAGCGCCAGACGCTCACGCTGCCGGCGCTGGACCCGGCACCGGCCGCGGACGGCTTCGTCGCCGGCACCGCCGCCGGTGCGTCGCCCGGCAGCTTCCGGGTCGATCCGACCGGCGCGGCGACCTATCGCCTGCCGATACGCGTGCCGCCCGGCGTGCGCGGCATGCAACCGGCGATTTCGCTCGATTACAACCACCGGCGCGGCGACGGCCTCGCCGGCGTCGGCTGGCAGCTCGGCGGCTTGCCGGTGATCCAGCGCTGCGGCACGCTGGCGGAACCCGCTGCGGACGGTTTCGCCGACGGCGTCGATCTCGATGCCAGCGACCGTTTCTGCCTGGACGGGCAGCGGCTCGTGCCGGCGGCCGCTGCCGGAGAATTCCGTACCGAGATCGACAGCCTGCGGCGTGTTCGCGCGCACGGCGACGCCGGCGGTGGCCCCGCCTGGTTCAGCGTCGAGGAGCCCGGTGGGCGCGTCCTCGAATTCGGACACAGCCCCGATGCGCAGATCCATCCGCGCGGGCCGGGACAGGCCGACGCGGTGCTGGCCTATGCGATCAGCAGCGCCGTCGATGCCTGGGGCAACCGGATCGACTACCGCTGGCACCAGGACGACGCATCCAGTGCCTGGCGGCCGGAGGAGATCCGCTGGCGGAACGCGGCCGGCACCGATGTCGGCCGCCTGCTGTTCACCTATGCGGATCGGCTCGACACCCGCAGCGGCTGGCTGCAGGGCTACCGCGTTGCGCGGCCCTGGCGGCTGACCGGCATCCGCAGCTATACGCGGCCGCGGGGCGGCACGGCCGCCGATACGCCGGTCCGCGAGTACCGGCTGCGTTACGGCTACAACCCGGCCAGCGGACTGCCGCAGCTACGCGAAATCCTGGAGTGCGAGCTGACCACCGGCAGCTGCCTCGGCGCGACCGAGCTGCGGGTTGAGACCGGCGAGCGCGGTTTCGTCGCGAACTCGGCCGGGACCGGTGTCGCGGTGGCGAACCGCGAGGGCCTGCAACTGCTCGACGTGACCGGCAACGGTGTGCCGGACCACGTCTACCTGCAGCAGACCGCGCCGGGCCGCTACCGCTGGACCGTGCGCATCGACGGGGCCAAGGGGCAGCTGGCGGCCAGCCTTCCGGACGCCGTGGACTGGGACGATTTCGATGCCAGCAACGTCAACTACAAGGGTATCCCCGGCGACTACGACGGCGACGGGCATGCCGACCTGCTGCAGGCGAGCGCAGACCGGCGGCAGCCCGGTGCCGTGATCCAGCTGCTGGCCGGTGCCGCCGACGGCCTGCACGCGCGGGCGACCCGCCTGCCGCTGGCGGGGCAGGGCTTCTTCGAGCACGGCCTGGCCGCCGACGTGGACGGTGACGGTCGCGACGACCTCGCGACTGCGGCGAATGCGGAACTGCGCGTCTTCCTGAGCGAAGGCCGGGACTTTTCCGGCACGCCGCGCCGCGGCCGCTTGCCCGCGGGATTCACCCGGGTCCTGCCGATCGAGGGCGCGGCCCTGCACCGCATCGAGTTCGACGGTGACGGCCGTGCCGATCTGCTGGCGCTGGCGGCCGCCTGCGAGTCGTCGCCGTGGGTCGGAGAATTCTGCACCGAGTTCCGCTGGGTCGTATTCGGCCTGCCGGATCCGCTGAGCGACCCGTCCGGGGAGCTGGCCCTGCTCGCGAGCCTGCCGGCCGACGCCGAAATCGCCGCGCTGCGGGTACTGGACAGCAACGGCGACCGGCTCAGCGACCTGCTGGTCGCGAAAGCGCCGGCCGCTGGCTGGACGCTGTACGTCGGCACGGGCGTGGCCTTCCAGGCGCAGCCGCTGCCGGCGCTGCTGTCCTTGCCGGCACACCAGGAGCCGCCGCCGGCCGGCGAGATTCCGCCGCTGGCCGATGCGCCGCCGGACTGGCGCAGCACGACGCTGGACAGCGTGACTCTGGACGCTGCGTTGCTGACCGCGGCGCGCGTGCTGGATTACGACCACGACGGGCGGCAGGATCTGCTGATCCAGCGCAACGGCCGCTTGCAGGTGTTGCTCTTCGGTGGCGATCTGCAGCTCGCACCCCGCGCACTGATCGATACCGGTGCCGCCGCGCCACCGTCGCAGCACCGTGGCAAGTTGCGCGTCGCCGATCTCGGCGGCGACGGCCTGCCCGATCTGCTCAGTATCGGCAGCGGCGGCAACTACCGCGTGCATCACGGCCGCGGCCCGTTGCCGGGCCGTCTGATCGAGCTGCGCGACGGGCTCGGCGCGCGCACCAAGATCAGCTATGCGCCGCTGACCGATCGCGCCGTCTATCTCGGCCACTTGGATTTCGCGGCCGGCGGCGCGCCTGCGTGGCCCTACCGGCACTTCGCCGGCCCGATCAGCGTGGTACGCGAGTCGGCCGTCTCCAGCGGCCGGGACGCCGACGACATGGTGGTGACGGCTTATCAGTACGGCGGTGCCAAGTGGCACGCGGCCGGCCGGGGCTTCCTCGGTTTCAGCGAGCGCCGTGCCTGGAACCTGAACCAGGGCGTCGTCACGCTGAACCGCTTTCGCCAACGCTTTCCGTTCACGGGCATGGTCAGCCTGGCACAGCAGCGCCTGCCGGAGAATCCGGATGCCGCGCAGCCGGTGGCGATCCGCATCCCCTGGGTCGGGGTCGCGGCCTGGCCGTCGGCCTGTAATCAGGATGCCGAGGCGGCCGATTGCCTGGCGCTGTTCCGGCCCGGCGAGCGGCCACCGCCGGCGCCGCGCGGCGGCCTGCTGATCAGTGAGAGCCGCAGCGAATTCGGCAGCCTGGTGACCCAGGACACGCCGCGCGGCCGGGCGGTCCTGCCCTACGTGCGCCGGGTCACGGACCTCGCCTGGCCGGTGACCACCGGCCAGGGCATCGGCAGCGCGCCGCAGCGGCGGATCGTCACCGACTACGAACCGGACGGCTTCCCCGTCGACGCCTGGGGCAATCCGCGGCGCATCGTGGTCACCGTGGACGATGGCGCCGGCGGCGACTGGCAGGAAACGATCACCGACAACGAGTGGCTGAACCGTGAGGACCGCTGGTGCCCGGGGCTGCTGCAGCAGGCGATCGTGCAGCGGCGCGCGGCCGAGCCGCCGGCCAGCATCCGCTGGCGCGAGTACAGCTACGGTAGCGACTGCGCCGTCAGCGAGGAGGTCCTGCAGCGGGGCGCGACCGGCCTGGAACTGCACAGCAGCTACCTCCGCGACGCCTACGGCAATCGCGTGCTCGAACGGCGGCAGCTGGCTGGGCAGCCGGCGCGCGAGCAGCGCATGAGTTTTGGCGGCGAATGGCATGGGCGCTTCCTGACCGCCCTGGTATCGGCCGGCGGCGAACTGATCCGGCAGGAATGGGATGCCCGGTTCGGCACTGAGACCCGGCGCCTGGCGCCGGCCGTCGCCGGCGAGGAACGCCCGCCGCTGTCCGTCAGCCGTTTCGACGGATTCGGGCGCCTGCTGGCCCGCCGCGGCGCGGACGACGCGGCCGGCGAGTACCTGCGCAGCTGGTGCGCGGACGGCGGCTGCGCTTCGCCCGCGGCCAGCTATCGACTGGTGGTGCTGAAGGCCGACGGTCACGAAGCGACGCTGGAGTTCGACCGCCTGCAGCGGCTCGTGCATGTCAGCGAGACCGGCTTCGACGGCCAGCCGGTGCACCAGGAACAGCATTTCGACTCGCTGGGCCGGCTCTACAGCTGGGCCGGGCCCTACCGCGACGGTGGGCCCCGTTGCTTCGGCCTGCGACGTTTCGACCTGCTGAACCGCGTGGTCTTCGAACAGCGGCCCCAGCACGCCGTCCAATGCACTTCGCCCGGGCCACCGTCGCCGGATGCGGACACGCTGGCCGGCGGCGGGCTGTCGCTGAGTATCCGCCACGACCTGCCGGCGGCCGACGGCCTCGGCGTCGAAGCCCGCGTGACGACCGGCAGTGCGGCCACGGGCCCGGTCGAGCGGCGCCGCCTCGTGGTTCGTGATGCGCTCGGCCGCACGGTGCGTAGCGAGGAAACGGCGGGCGGGACGGTCAGCAGCCTTCGCTATCGCTGGTACGCGAACGGCAATCTGCGCGAGGTCGTCGACCCGGAGGGCCGGGCGACCCGCTTCACCTATGACGGGCTGGGCCGGCCGGCCAGCGTCGACGATCCCGTGCGCGGCCTCTGGCTGTATCGCTACAGTGGCGATGGCCGGCTGCTGAGCCAGCGGGATGGGCGCAGCCAGTGGACCCATTACCGCTACGATGCCGAAGGCCGGATCCTGCAGCGGCGCTACTCGATGTCCGCGGACGCGCAGGTCCTGCCCGATGACCGGCTGACCGACTGGTCCTGGGGCACGGCCGGCGGGGCCACCGGGCGGCTGGTCGCCGCGACCGGTCCCTACCGCGCAGCCGACGGCGTCGATGCCGCGGTCGCGACCATGCGCTATCGCTATGACCGCCTGGGCCGGCTGAGCGACAGCGTCCGCGGCATCGGCCGCGGCAGCCAGCGCCGCTGGTACTGGACCAGCCAGGTCCGCGACCGGTTCGGCCGCCTGCAGCGCCTGATCTATCCGTCGCTGCTCGAGGACGGCAGCGCCGATGCGCCGGGCAGCCAGCGTTTCGCGGTGGAATACGACTACGGCCCCTGGGGGCAGCTCGCGGGCCTGCGGTCGCCGGATGGCGCGCAACGCTACTGGGAACTGCAGCGGCTGGCGCCGGGCGGGCAGGTCAGCGAAGTGCTGGCCGACGACGGCCACCTGCTGATCCGGCGCGACTATGATCCGGCCAGTGGCCGGCCGACCGGCCTCTACGCCGAGCGCGACGGTCAGCCGTTGCAGCATCTGCTCTACCAGTGGACCGACAGCGGTGACCTGGCGTTGCGCGAAGACCGGCTGCACGGCGTGCGCGAGCGGTTCGCCTACGATGAGCTGCAGCGGCTCGTCCTGGCCAGGATCGAGAACGACCAAGGCCTGGTCGCCGAGCATCGTTACGCCTATCGCGCCGACGGCAGCCTCGCCAGTCGCGACGACGGCGCGCGCAGTTACGTCTATGCCGCGAACCGGCCGCAGGCGCCGTCGCTGCTGCTGGCCGGTACCGACGCGATCACGTTCAGCTACGATGCCAACGGCAATCGCGCCGGCCGCGGCGCGCAGTCCCTGACCTGGACCGAGGACAACCTGCCGCGGGACATCCTGTCCCCGGACGGCAGCCTGGCCTTCGATTACGGGCCGGCGCGCGGCCGCGTGCGCCAGCGGCTGTCGCTGGCCGGCGGCGATCGCGAGATCCGCTATGTCGGTGCGGCGCTGGAGATCGAGCGGTCGGCCGGACAGGCAGCGCGGCACCGCCGGCGCCTGTTCGCCGGCCGGGAAGCGGTTGCACGGCTGGTCGCCGCGCGCGGCCAGCCGCCGCGGCTCGAATACCTGCTGCGCGATCATCTCGGTTCGATCACCGGCATCGTGGGGCCGGGAGACTTCCATGAGTTCGCCTACGATCCGCATGGCCTGCCGCGGGATCCGGCTGCGCCGGACAGCGCGGCGAGCCACGTCGGTCGTGGCTACGGCGATCATGAGCACCTGGCGCTCGGTGGTCTCGTGCACATGCAGGGCCGCCTGTTCGACCCGGAACTCGGGCTGTTCCTGAGTCCGGACCCGTTCGTGCAGTTCCCGCTGGCGAGCCAGGGCCTGCAGCGCTATGCCTACCTGTTGCATCGCCCGCTCAGTTTCACCGACCCGGCCGGTTACGGCATCGGCGATTTCTTCGAGCGCCTGGCGAAGAAGCTGTTCTTCGCGGCCCCGTGGATCATCATCGGCAACGGCATCGGCTCGGTGATCGCCGGCCCGATCGGCGAAGCGCTGGGCGTGGCGATCGGCTTCAACGTCACCGGTTTCACCCAGCCTGCCGGCCTCGGCCAGGGCCTGCCGACGGTGCTGTACCTGACCAACCCGAGCGGGCCCGGCCTGGATCAGGCCACGTTCCCGGACCTTCGTGAACTCGGCGCGCCGGTGGGTCTCGGCGGCACGCTGTCGCAGGGTTCGGTCACGCGCCTGATCATGCGCCGGATCGTCGAGGGGCTGCGCGGTGCGCAGCGGCCGCTGAGCCAGCCCGACATGCCCGCAGAGGCCGGCCTGTTTCCGGACGGGATCGGCGGGGTCGCGGAACGGATCGGCGATCTCGTACGCGCCGTCGAGCCGCGCCGCGAGGAGCGCGAGCCCGGCCGGATCTACGTGACCGGCCACCGGGTCGGCGGCGTCGGGCCTTGGCACACGGCGATCGAGTACGAAGACGATCTTGGCACCTACTGGATCAGCGCCGGGCCGGAAGGCTTTACGCTCGAAGGTTACGAGTCGCTGGTCGGTGGCGTGGGCACCTACGGCAACGGCGAGCGCCCGGGGGACCTGCCGGAACGCAATGCCACCTTGGGCGAGGTCCGCCCGCCGCCGGGCATCGGCAACGACGAGTATTTCGAGCAGTTGCGCCACGGCGCGGAGGTATACTGCAACTGCGCCGACTACGACCTGTTTCCGGCGATCGGCGGTGGCTTCAACTCGAACAGTTACACTCGCGGCCTGATCGAAGCCACCGGCGGTAGCAGCGATTTCGACTTTTCGCGGGTGGTCGGCGGCGAACGGCCCCTGCCACCGGAGTATTTCGGCTACTAGGGAGTACCAGCATGCGCATCCACTGGCTGTCGGCGCTGATCCTGGCCGCGACGAGCCTG
>RFHQ01000075.1 GCA_003695765.1 Gammaproteobacteria bacterium | reverse complement strand
GCAAACGCAATTGTTCAATGCAGAGCGCCCGGAGGCCCAGACCAACCTCGGTGGACTGTATGAGTCGCTGGACCGCCCCACGGAGGCCGAGGCGGCCTACCGGCTGGCCATCGAACTGCAACCGCAATTCCTGCCGGCCTACGTCAATCTCGCGCAGTTGCTCGCTGCGCAGAAACGCAACCGCGAGGCAATCGCGCTGCTCAAGGCCGGCCTGGCCGAAGTGCCGGATGCCGCACTCCTGCACCATGCGCTGGGACTGGCGCTCGTTCGCGACGGACAAGCGCAAGCGGCATTGACGGAACTCGGCCGTGCGGCCGAACTCGCGCCGCGCAACCCCAGGTACCAGTATGTCTATGCCGTTGCCCTGGAAGCCAACGGCCGGATCGAAGCGGCGATCGCCGCGCTCGAAGCAGGCCTGCGCACATCGCCTCACGATTCCGATCTGCTCTGGGCGCTGGCCGACTACCAGCGCAAGGCGGGACGAGCCACGGCCGCACTGCGATCCGCCTGCCGTCTGCGGCAACGGATGCCACAGGACCCGCAACTCACAGCGCTGCTCGCCGAGTTGCGCGCAGTGACGGGCGCCAAAGGTTGCCCTCCCGCTGCAGGAGAATGACCCTGATTCTCCCGGACGCCGTGGCCCGGCAACGAAGCCGAGCTCGCTGCCCTGTCTCGACGCCTTAGGTCGCCGGCTCCGCGGTCGCCGTGGTTTGCGCCGCTGGGGCAGTGACGCGATCGAGGGCGATGAAGACGTCGAGCACCTCGCCACGTTCGAGTTCGGCGAACTTGAAATCACTCAAGCCCGTCGGTGAATCGACGGAGAAATCGCTCGGCGCATGGAAGATCCGCTTGACCGGCTTGCCGTCACGCAGTTCCATCAAGACTTCGACGTCGCCGTTGTTGTGGCGGCGCACGAACTCGACCGTAAACCGGACATAGCGCCTTCCATCCCGCTCTACGATGCCCTGGCAGGCACGGTCTATGTCGACGAAGCGCTGCAAGATATCGGGCCGCCAGTCGATGGCAGCACAGTCTTCCGGGCCGCCGGCCGAGGCGGTGCTCGTGCCCAGGCTCGCCGTGAGCAGGGCCCATCCCAATGCTCTGATTACGTTCATGTTGCTCTCCCGACGATCAGTCTCTGATGCCTCTGATCCCCTTGAGCACACCGCAATTATTTGGCCCCTTATGATGCACAGTCAATAATGGGAATTACGTATGCGGGACGGGAATCAGACTCAGTCGAACTTATGACCTGTGACGGCCTCGGCTGCTCGGTGCCCCAACAGCCTGGACGCTGGATTGCCGAGGGGCTGACCTGCCGCCGGCCGGATACGCCAGCGGCGGGGGATCAGGTCACGGTCTCCGAAATAGCTGCTGCAGGTATTGCCGAGCGGTGATCAGGCCCGGGTAACGTTTCCGTAAGGCCGCGATGTCGACGCCGTAGCCAACGCCGGCGAACCAACGGTGCATCTGGGTCAGTTCCGGGCCGTTCCCGGCTTCGTACTCGGCCCACGGGATCTGCACGTAGCGTACCGGCCTGCCGGTCACGTCGCTCAGCAGCACGGCCAGCTCGGCCAGGCTCAGTTCATCTCCGGCGATGTCGAGTGCGCGCCCAAGCCATTCATCGGGGTGCTCGAAGGCTTCGCCGACGAAAAAGCCGATGTCGGACGCCGCGATCCACTGGTGGCGCTGCTCAGGCGCGCCGGGATCGCGGTATTCACCGGCGAGGATTTCCTCGCGCCGCCAGCGCCAGTTGTCCATGAAGGACACCGGGCGGACGACCGACCAGCTGAGACCCGACGCCGCGAGATACCGTTCCACTTCGTACTTGCTGTCGAAATGCGGAATGCCGGTGGCCTGGTCGGCGCTGGCCACCGAGGTGTAGACGAAATGGTGAATGCCGGCGCGCTTCGCCGCATCGACCAGCGCTTTGCCATGCACTACCTCGCGCGCATAGCCATGCTCCCAGAAATCGGTGACGGCGAACACGCCATAGGCCCCGTGCATCGCCCGCTCGAGCGAGTCCGGATCGTCGAAATCGCCGGCGACCATTGCCACGCCCTCTGCTGCAAGCGCCCGCGCGCGCTCACTGGCCGGATGGCGCGTCAGGCCGCGTACCTGGTAACCCCGCCGCAGCAACTCCCGCGCGACGGCGCCGCCCTGCGTACCGGTGGCACCGGTTACGAGGATCAGTGCTTTGGCATCCATGGCATCGGCGGCGCCTGCAATCGCCGGCTGCGAGATCACGCCGGCCAGTAACAGCAGCAATAGTTTCGGGACAGTGACCCCAATTACCTTGTCATTCCATGTCATCGCTGAACTCCGCTCAGTTCGGGGACAGTGACCGTAATCGCTCAGCGCTCCTGCCCTCGTTCCAGGTAAAGCTTCGCGATATAACTGAGCGGTGCATTCGGCGCCTCGACCCAGGCGCAGAACCGCAACTGCTCAGCGTTCGCCGACAGCAACGCTGCCACGTGATTTTCTCCGCCCATCGTCTGTCCCGCCCAGGAAAACGGCCGCCCGTCGATGGTCCTCGCATCCGCTGCAAAGCGAATGCTCCACTGCATGCGCAGCCCGGCCAGGCACCGGCCCGGGCCCGCGGGCACGCTGCTCAGATCGTCGAAGCGCAGGTCGATCGTCTCGTTGAAAGTTTCGTTGTGCCGCCAGTAGGCACGCAACTCGTCCCAGTCGGTGATGATCCGGTCGATTTCCTCGGCCTTGTAGAACGGCGCCGGCTCATCCGTGGCCCAGAAGGATTCCAGCCGCTCCGCCGAGTTGGCGGCCCAGGCTTCGCGGTAGGCCGCGAACAAGGCTGTGAGACGTCTTTCGAACATCGACTCGTGGGCAGATGCGGGACAGTGACCTTAACACCGACTCGCGTGCGGGCCCATCCTGGCACTGAAAAGCACTCGGACCGCATGGCAGAGACAGGGTCACTGTCCCGAAACGAACGGCCCGCGGGACGGAGATAGGGTCACTGTCCCCGAATAGAAAATCCGCGGCCCGCCGAAGCGGGCCGCGGCCAGGCGCCGTAGGGGGAACGGCTCAGGAACCGGGCTGAGACAGGTGCACGGCGATCTCCCGGGCCTGCACAGTATTGCTCGCGGTGGCGTAGGCGCCGCGCGCATACAGCGCGTGCATCCGGGCGGCACCATCCAGCAGCCGACTCAGGGCCTCGCTGAAGCGCGCGAAATCGCGGAAGACCTGTACCCGATGTCCCTGCAGGATCGCGTAGCGCCGTGGCCCCTGCTCCACGCCCACGATCAGCGGCGAGGCTGGCAGCGACAGCAGGTCGATCAGCTGGTCGCCGATGCGGATGTGGTGGCGCTCGCCCAGCTCTGGGTTCGCCAGGTCGATGACCAGCCCGGCCGGATCGATCCGCAGGAAAGGCGCCGCCGTGCCCTGCGGGCCCCAGCCGACCCCGAGCAGTGCCCGCGCAACGGCGACATCGACGACAGTCCGGCCCTCGAAGTCCGGTGGTGCCTCGCCGAAGGGCCGCACGAAGCCAGCCACCTGCACCGGTGTCTGCGGAACGACAAAGCTCGTATCCAG
>RFHQ01000074.1 GCA_003695765.1 Gammaproteobacteria bacterium | reverse complement strand
TTGTCACAGCGGATCATCGAGCCGGCCGGCGCGGTGCAAGCCGTGCGTGACTGGGCCACCGCTCACGGCCGGGATGCGGAGCAGCTGCTGGACAGCCTGGCGCGCTTCTCCAGCGAAGCCCTCGGCGGTATCTGTACCGGCAATCCGCGCTGCGCCGAATGCGAGGTTCACTACTGCAAGCGCAAGCGCTACCGCTGAGCGGGGACAGTGACCGTAACTCGAACGACAGCTGTTGCGACCTGAGATCAAGACACAACGCCTGGTTTTGCCGCTCAGCGCTGGGCAGTCATCGGTTGCACGTCGCCGCTGGCGGCCATGCCCTGGGCCGCGGCAGCCGGCAGCGCCGCGACCGGCGCATGGATCTCGTTACGGCGCAGGAACGCCGGCATCATCGGGGAGTTGTACATCGCGGCGAACAGCGGACCGACGATTTCCACCTCGGCATCTACCAGTGCCGAGCGCAGAGCTTCGGCATTTTCGCGGTAGTTGGCGCCGGTCCAGCGTCCCGAGTAGCGCCAGACGGCTACCAGCCGGGCCGGCACTTCGCGCAGACGCACGCGCGGGTCACGCGGCGCTGGTGCGGTGTTGGCGTCGTACTTCGACGGCAGCATGAAGGCCAGCGTCCAGCCGCCGTCGCTGGCGGTCTGGGCCACCGGCGCCGTCATGCTGATTTTCTCGCCCCCGGCCGGTGCCTGGGCCACCGGCGCGGTCATCGCGATTTTGCGCTGGCCGCTGTTGTTGCCGCTGATGTAGACGAACAAGCGGCGGAAGCCTTCGTTGCCGGCCGCGTTGTAACGATCAGTCTCGATCAGCGTTTCCACAACCATGTAGGGCGCGTACTCGCGAAATTCGACGCCATCCAGTTCGAACAGGACTTCGTAGCGCGGTTGTTCCAGTGCCATGGTGTTCCCTCCCGCGAGCAGCGTGGCGATCAGCATCGCTTTCAAGATTTGCGTATCCATGTTCAGGGATACGCTGGCGGCGGGGTTTTGGATTCAGAAGCCGTGGATTACTGCAGTGCAGGAACGATGTGACGGCCTATCTGGCGAATCCCTTCGGCGGGGTCGTCGTGCAGCCCCAGCGCGATCTCGGTCAGGCCGGCGGCGGCAAAGCGCCTGAGCTCGCCGATCAGGCGATCGATATCGGAGAGATCCCCGGTCAGCGTCAGATTGTCGATCAGGCGGTCGATCAGCTCGTCCGGGACCCCCGGAAACTCGCCGGTCTGCTGGCGCCAGGCCTGCCAGAACACCGGCATCCGCTGTTGCACGAAATCAGTCTCTTCCTGGCTCAGGAAGCTCAGCAGATATTGCGGCTGCAGGATGCCGCGCAGCACCAGGTAACGCCGGGCCTCGTCGCGCGCCTGCGCGCGATCCGCCTTGACGTGCCAGGCGAAGAAATTGCTGATTCGGAAGGCCGGTGCGACCGCGTCGCCGGGCGCGCGGGCATCGCTGGCGATACGCGCCATCTCCTCGACCATCGGCACGGTGAAGTCGCTCATCATCATGCCGTCGGCGATGCGCGCGGCCAGCGAGGCCATCTGCGGACCATTGGCGCCGATGAGCAAGGCCGGTGGCGGCTGGGTCAGCCATTCCGCCCGGTAGTTGCGCACTGTGTAGAGCTGGCCGCTGTAATTGACTGCCTGCTCTTTCGAGTCTGCGGCTGCGCGCAGGAACTCGACACATTCGCGGACCGCCCGCAGCTTGCGTTTGGGTTGCAGGCCCATCGCCGTCATCACCGCGCCACCGCCACCGACGACGATCTCGGCGCGGCCGCCGGAGAGTTCGTTCAGTGTCAGCAGGGAATTCGCCATGATCAGCGGATGCATCTGGAAGGGGCTGATCGCGACCGGTCCCATGCGCAGGCGCTGCGTTTCCCGAGCCAGCCAGCTCAGGTTGATGAATGGATCCGGATCGGCGATATAGTTGTAGCACCACAGCGCGCGAATGCCGTTGCGTTCCGCCAGCCGGCCCAGTTCAATCGTCTGTTGAGCGCTGAGACCGGGCGGAATGAAGACGTCGACCTGCATGAGGGCCATTATGCCTGAGCCATTGCCAGCCGCGGCAACGGAAGCCGCCATGGGCGAATTGTTGCGGCGATTCATCGCGGCCTGGTCCGCCGCCGACAGCGCGGCGCTGATGGAACTGCTGGCCGACGACCTGCGTTATCTCGTGTACGATGGCGGTCCGGTTCACGAGGGGCGGGAAGAGGTCGGCCGGGTGGTCGCTCGCTTCATGGCCCGCTTCGACCGCATCGAGTTTCGCGTGTTGCGGTCCGTCTGCATGGCGCCGGTGATCGTCCACGAGCGCACGGAGCATTACTACGCGCCCGGTGGCGAACTCGATACGCGTTTCCAGGTCGTCGGTGTCCTGCGGATACGCGATGGGCGGATCGCCGACTGGCGCGATTATGCGGTACCGGGGGTCGAGCAATTGGTCGGGCCGCGCTGCCGCGGGGACTGAATTCGAGGAAGACTCACCATGATTACTTATCTCTACTGGCTGCTGGTCTTCCTGCTGGCTTTCGGCCTGATCTTCCTGTTCGGTGCGCGGCTCGCGAACTGGCGCGCGGCGCTGGTCGCATCGCTGCTGGTGCTGGTGCTCGGCTGGGGACTTTACTTCTTCTACCTGCAGCAGATTTTTGTCAAACGCTGGGGCGGCGTCATGGAGATCAAGGTGCCGGCTGGCCAACGGCACATCATGGCGACCTGGAA
Organism: Gammaproteobacteria bacterium; assembly: GCA_003695765.1. Taxonomy (GTDB): domain Bacteria; phylum Pseudomonadota; class Gammaproteobacteria; order Steroidobacterales; genus J054. The sequence continues at coordinate 1,856 of RFHQ01000074.1, read as the reverse complement.
GGACGACAATCTCTGGATCGAGAACTACGATCCGGACACGAACCGCTGCATTTTCACCGAGTATTCGCGCGGTAACCTGCTGGAGGGCAAGGTCATCATCAGGAACTGCAAGCCGGTAGCCTGGCCGGCGCCGGCACTGCCCGCCGATTGATGCCCTGCCGCAATGTGGCCAGCGGCATGACCGATCGGCAGCCGCATGGCCGGCCGAATTGCTAGACTCCGGTGCTCGGCTTCCCCGGACCAGGATTTACCGATGCATTATCTCGGCAATCCCGATTACGCGCACGACGGCTCCGACCGCGTCGGCGTGCTGCTGGTCAACCATGGCTCGCCGGCGGCGCCGGAAACCGGCCCGGTGCGCCGATACCTGCGGAGTTTCCTTTCGGACCCGCGGCTGGTCGAGCTACCGCGCTGGTTCTGGTGGCCGCTGCTCAACGGCATCGTGCTGCTGAGCCGCCCGCCGCGCACGGCGCGCAAGTACCGGCGCATCTGGACTGAGGCCGGTTCGCCGATCGACCGGATCTCCGCGGAGCTGCTCGAAAAGCTGCGCGAGCGCTGCGATGTGCTCTACGGCGGCCGCCTGCAGCTCGCGCTGGGCATGAGCTACGGCCAGCCATCGATTGCCGCCGGCCTCGATGAACTGCGCAATGCCGGCTGTACGCGGGTCCTGGTGCTGCCGCTGTACCCGCAGTATACGGCGGTCACGGTTGGCTCGGTCTTCGATCTCGCGACCCGGGCTCTGCAACGCTGGCGCTGGGTGCCGGAGCTGCGTTTCGTCAACGGCTACGCCGATCAGCCGGAGTACATCGCCGCGCTGGCCGAGAGCCTGCGCGAGCACTGGGCGCGCCACGGCCGGGCCCAGCGCCTGCTGCTGTCCTTTCACAGCCTGCCGCAGGCCTATGCCGATGCCGGCGATCCCTATCCCTGTTTCTGCGAGAAGACCGCGCGCCTGCTGGCAGCCGAGCTCGGGCTCGCGGACGATCAATACACCGTGGCCTACCAGTCGCGTTTCGGCCGCGGCCAGTGGCTCCAGCCCTACACCGAGGAGCTGCTCGATGCCTGGCGGGAAGACGGTGTGCGCAGCGTCGATCTCATCTGCCCGGGTTTCGCGGTGGACAACCTGGAAACGCTGGAAGAAATCCAGCTCGATTACGCGCCGCGCTTCGCCGCCGGTGGCGGCAGGCTGCGGCTCGTGCCCTGCCTGAACGCCGGCGAAGGCCAGCTGGCGACGCTGGAAGCGTTGCTGCGCCAGCAGCTGCGCGGCTGGGAAGATGCGCTCAAGCCGGCGCGGCTGGTGCCGCCGATCGGGGCCAGCGCCGGCCGCTGATCAGGCGGCGACCGCCTGGTCTGGCAGCCAGCGGCGGGTCAGTGCCTCGGATACCCGCCAGAGCCGGTGCGCCATCTCGCGGTCCTCGGTATGCCCGCCGGCACGTATCGGGTTGCAGTCTTCGAAGAAATAGCCGCTGACGCCGGCCAGCTGCGGCGCCGTGGCCACATAGCAGGTCGTCGCGGCGCCCTGAGCGACGGTCTTGGTGAACAGGCGGCCGACGGTCTTCAACAGGAACGGTTTCCAGGCCGGCATGTGGCGCCCGAGGTTCGTCGGGATCACGCCGGGCCGCAGCGCATTCGCGGTCGCGCGCGTGCCCTTCAGCCGCTCGGCCAGTTCCAGCGTGAACAGGATGTTCGCCAGTTTCGACTGGCCATAGGCCAGCGCCGGATCATAGCCCTTTTCGCCGGACAGATTGTCGAACTGGATCCCTTCCGGCGGCGCGTTGCGGGTCGCCTGGCCGCTGCTGACGACGACGATCCGCCCCTGCGGCGCGGCGATGACTTCGGCGAGCAACTGGTTGACCAGG
>RFHQ01000073.1 GCA_003695765.1 Gammaproteobacteria bacterium | reverse complement strand
GTGCTGTTCTATACCTTCCCGGCCGGCATGGTGCTGTACTGGACGACCAATAACCTGCTGCACCTGCTGAAGATCATGCTGGCGCGGCGGCTGCGACGGGCCGGTTGACGTCGCTCAGTCGCCGCTGGCGATCAGGTCGCCGATGAAATGCGCGGCCAGTTCGTGCCGACCCGCATGCCCCGACTTCGCGTAGACGCTGGCCGCCTGACTGCGGACCGTTTTTTCCTGCACGCCGCGCAGTTCGGCGATCTCGCGCATCGACAGTCCCTTCAGCAGCAGTATGGCTACGTCGGCTTCGCTCGTGGACAGGCCCCAGCCGTCGAAGGCCTGACGGATGACTGCATACAGTTCCCCAGACAGCCGCCGCAGGCGTTCACGTTCGCGGGACAGGGTCCGTTGCAAGCGAAGCACGCGCCGGATCTCGTGGGCCAGCGCGGCGATCGCGAGCAGGAATACGCAGCCCTCGACGATCAGGTGAGCGGTGCTCTCGCCGCCGAACCGCAGGTCCGCGCCAAGATCGGCGATGAAAAACAGCGCGGCCGCCATCAGCGCCGCGACCGGGAAGTAATCGCGCCAGGCCATGCGGCGATTATCGGTGGCGCGGGCGGCGGCATTCAATCGGAGCGCGCGGCGCGGCGCGCGAACCAGGGAAACATCCGCGGCCAGACCGGGTCGCCGGCCAGCGAATGCAGCAGCACGGCGCCGACGTGCAGGCCGAGATAGGCGGGCACGAGTCCCTCGCCGATCTCGTGTGCTTCCTCGAGCCAGTCAACGTTCGCGCCACTCGCCAGGTACAGCGCTGTGCCGGTGGCCGCCAGCCAGCAGAACAGGGCCAGCCCGAAGATCTGCACGAGGCCGGCCAGGCCCTCGTGGCTGGCGCGGTGAGGCGTTTGCAGGCGCAGCAGCGCGCGCAGGTCGGCCGCGGCGAGCCGCCATTGGCGCCGGCTGAACGGCGACCAGCTCGTGAAGCGCATCGGCCGGCGCCCGGTCAGTCCTGTCGCGAGCCTCAGCAGCAGGGCCGTGCCCAGCGCCAGGCCGAGCCAGGCGTGCAGCAGCCAGCCGGCCGTGCCGGGGCCGTCCTCGGCCAGCTCACCGGTCAGGAAGGCCGTGATGCCGAGCGCGGCGATGCCCAGGTGCAGCAGCTGTTCCCAGCCGCGGTAGGGGGTCTGCTCACCGTCCGTTTGCATGCGCGTCGCTCCCTGCTTGCCTGTGAGCGTCCATTCTCGGTCGCGCCGTGAACCGCTGCATCCGGCGAATGTCCGTTCCTGGCCCGGATTCGGCGCCCGCCGCATGGCGGCCCGGCGATACCGGATTCGCACGGTTCTGATTTGATTACATAAAGTTAGCTTGTATTTGCGCGATTAGCTGTCAAAATTGTCCCGCAAGTCGCAGTGCCCGGCTTCACCGGCCCGGCGGCGACCGTTGTCGCGAGGAATACTGTCGGCGTGGATCCAACGACGACCCTGACCGGGCTCCATCAGGCCCTGAACGGCGAACGCACGCCGGCCGGCCTGGACGTCGTCTACACCAAGCTGGCCGTCGACCTGCAGAACCTGGAGGCGGCCGGCACCGGCGCGGCCATCCGCGCCAGCCTCGAGACCCTGCGCGACAGCATCGGTTGCGATGCCGCCTGCGTGCTGCTGCTGGACGATCAGGGCGCGAAGCTGGACCAGGCCTGGGCGGCGCGCAGTGCCTTCTCGCCCTGCAATCCCGAGGTCCTGAGCGGCGAGCCCACCGAGCGCCTGCCCTGGCTGATGCGCGAGTTGCGGCATCTGCGCCTGCTCGGCATCGCCGACACCAGTGCGCCGGCCGCGGCGCAGGCGCGGGACGCGGCCCGCCTGGCGGAACTGAAGATCGGCGCCTGGCTGGGCGTCGGTTTCTGCATCGGGCAGCGGCCCGCGGGCTTCCTTGCCCTGTGTTTCGGCCTGCCGCAGCCGGCCTGGAGCGCAGACCACCAGTTGCTGCTCAAGCTGCTCGGCTCCAGCCTGGCCTCGGGGCTCTCGCGGCTGCGGGCGCAGCACGAACTGGCGGTTCGCGAGGAACGCGAGCAGGTGATGATCCTCGCGGCCAATGACGGCAGCTGGGATTTCGACGCCTTCAACAACGTGATGAACTTTTCGCCGCGCTGGAAGGCGATCATGGGTTACAGCGACGAAGAGCTCGCGGCCAGCCCGCCGGACTGGCGCAAGCTCGTCCACCCGGACGACCTCGCGCGCGTGCAGGCCCGCCTGCGGGACCATCTCGCAGGCAAGACCGAGATCTTCGAGAGCGTGCACCGCATGTGCCGGCGCGATGGCGAGTGGCGCTGGGTACAGTGCCGTGCCAAGGGGCTGATGGACGAGCGCGGCCGCTTGCGGCGCCTGATCGGCGTCGAGACCGACATCACGGAACAGAAGGTCTACGAGGAGGCGCTTTTCCGCGAAAAGGAGAGTGCGCAGATCACGCTGCAGTCGATCGGCGACGGCGTGATCACGACCGACGACGAATGCCAGGTCGAATACCTGAACCCGGTGGCCGAGGAACTCACCGGCTGGCGCCTGGATGACGCCGCCGGGCGCCCGATCGACGACATCTTCCGCGGCTTCCACGAGGAGACCTGCGAGCCGCTGGAAAACCCGCTGGCGGTGGCGATTCGTCGCAACCGCTCGATCAAGTCGGTGCGGCCGACACTGCTGATCCGCCGAGACGGCGACGAGATCTACATCGAGAGCACCGCCTCGCCGATCCGCGACGACCGCGGCGAAGTCACTGGCGGCGTGCTGGTCTTCCACGATGTCAGCGAGGCCCGGGAACTGAACCGGCGCCTCAGCTATCACGCCAGCCACGACATCCTCACCGGGCTGGTCAACCGGCGGGAATTCGAGAACCGGCTGGAGCGAGCCTTGAAGAGCGCCAAGGCCCGCGAGGCTTCCTACGTGCTCTGCTACCTGGATCTCGACCAGTTCAAGATCGTCAATGATTCCTGCGGGCACAGCGCCGGCGACGCATTGCTCGGGCAGATGGGTACGCTGCTGAAGGGCAAGATTCGCTGGCGCGACACCCTGGCGCGGCTGGGTGGCGACGAATTCGGCCTGCTGCTGGAGAGTTGCAGCCTGGACGAGGCGCTGCGCACGGCGGAGAGCCTGCGCGAGGCGATCCGCGAGCACCGCTTCACTTGGGACGATCGCAGTTTCTCGCTGGGCGTCAGCATCGGCGTGGTGCCGATCAATGCGGAGAGCGAGGACGTGGCCTCGCTGCTCAGCACCGCGGACAGCGCTTGCCAGGCAGCGAAGGAGGCGGGCCGCAACCGCATCTACAGCTACCAGGAAAACGACATCGATTTGCTGCGCCGGCGCCGCGAAATGCAATGGGCCGCGCGCATCAACAACGCGCTCGAGGAAAACCGTTTCGAGCTGTTCCGCCAGACGATCCAGCCGCTGCAGATCCGCGACGAGGGTGCGCACTACGAGTTGCTGCTGCGCATGCGCGACGAGCACGGCAAGCTGGTCTCGCCGGACCTGTTCATCTCGGCGGCGGAACGCTACGGCATCACGCCCAGTATCGACCGCTGGGTCGTCAGCCAGGCGCTGCGCTGGCTGGTATCCGATGTCGACGAGCGCCAGCGCCTGTCATTGTGCTCGATCAACCTCTCCGGCCAGAGCCTGACGGACGACGACTTTCTGCCCTTCGTGATCGAACAGTTCCAGGCCACCGGCATCGATGCGACCAAGATCTGCTTCGAGATCACCGAGACCGCGGCCATTGCCAGCTACGCCCAGGCCAGCCGCTTCATCAATGCGCTGAAAGAGCTGGGCTGCAAGTTCGCGCTCGACGATTTCGGCACCGGCCTGTCGTCCTTCGGTTACCTGAAGCATTTTCCGGTGGATTTCCTGAAGATCGACGGTTCCTTCGTCAAGGAGATCCTGCATGACCCGATCGACCGCGAAATGGTGCGCTCGATCAACGAGATCGGCCACCTGACCGGCAAGCAGACGATCGGTGAGTTCGCCGAGAACGCCGAGATCATCACCATGCTGAAGGGGATGGGCGTCGACTACGCCCAGGGCTACGGCGTGTCGGAGCCCAAGCGCGTGCTGATGGCCGCGGTCAACGCCTGAGGCGGCGCCCGTCAGTCGTTGCCTCCGTGACCGGCCGGGTCATCGGCCATGAAGAAGGCGGTCATCTTCTCCAGCGCCCGGTCCAGCGCGACGCGTTCTTCCGGCGTCATCAACTCGGCGAGCCGGACGTTCAGATCGCGCCGTGCCTGCATGACGCTGGCGCGGACGGTCTCGCCCAGCGGCGTGATCGAGAACAGCGCACTGCGCGCGTCGTTCGGATCGGGCGCCTTGTCGATGTAGCGCTTCTCGACCAGCACGGCCGCGGCCCGGCTGAGCTGGCCCTTGTCCAGCAGTGTGGCCTGCGCCAGCCAGCGCAGCGTGCGCGGCGAATATTCCCCGAGGTGCGCGAGAATGAACCACTCGGCCGGCGAGATCTTATGGCTGGACGACAGGTAGCGCGCCAGCTGGCGGCTGTACAGCCGCATCAGCGTGTTCAGGCGGTAGGCGAGCAGGCTCTTCAGCGCCGTGTCGCCTGCCGAGAATTCTTCGTCTCTGCGGGCCATGCCCCACACTCCGGATACCGGCCGATGATCGTACTAGGCCGGTCCATGGGCCGCAATTCGCAGGCGCCGCAATCGGGCCGCCGGGTTATGATCTTCGCCGGTGGCCAGCGGACCGAACACGGCGGGGAACGAGATCTTGTGGCGGCCCGATGCCGGCCGCATCGAGCGCGCCTTGCTCAGCCGGTTCGTGCGGGCGCTGGATCTGCCGTACGCGCCGGCGGATGACTATGCCGGCCTGCACCGCTGGAGCCTCGCCGAGGTCGAGCGCTTCTGGCGCGCCGTCTGGTCTTTCTGCACGGTGCAGGGCGAGCCCGGCGACTGCGCCGTCGAAGGCTGGCCGGATTTCCAGCGCACGCGCTTCTTTCCGGGCGGGCGGCTGAACTTCGCCGCCAACCTGCTGGAGCGCCGCGGCGAGCCGGCGATCATCGCGGCCGCCGAGGACCGGCCGCCGCGTGAAATCGGCCGTGAGCAGCTGCGGCGCGACGCCCTGGCTTTCGCCGGCTGGCTGCGCGCGCAGGGCGTCGGTCCCGGCGATCGAGTTGCGGCGCTGCTGCCGAATGTCCCGGAAACGGTGATCGCGATGCTCGGCGCCAGCGCGATCGGCGCGGTCTTCGCGTCGGCCTCGCCGGACTTCGGCGAGCAGGGCGTCGTCGACCGCTTCGGGCCGATCGAGCCGGCGGTGCTGCTGGTTGCCGACGGCTATCGATACAAGGGGCGGCTCATCGACATTCGCGCCAAGGCCGAGGCCGTGGCCAGGCGCCTGCCGGGACTGCGCCGGGTCGTCGGCATCGACTTCGCCGGCCTCGGCCTGCCGGCCGGCGCGTTGCCCTGGGACGAGGCCATCGCGACGCCGGCGCCGGATTTCCAGTACCCGCAACTGCCCTTCGATCACCCGCTGTACATCGTATTCTCCAGCGGCACGACCGGCCCACCGAAGTGCATCGTGCACCGCGCCGGCGGCGTCCTGCTGCAACACCTGAAGGAGCAGCAGCTGCATTGTGACATCCGGCCCGGCGACCGCGTGCTCTATTTCACGACCTGCGGCTGGATGATGTGGAACTGGCTGGTTTCGGCGCTGGCTTCCGCCGCGACCATCGTGCTCTACGATGGCGCGCCGGCGTGGCCCGGACCGGGCCGCCTGTTCGAGCTGGCGGAATCCGTGGGCCTCAGCTTCTTCGGCACCTCGGCCAAGTTCATCGACAGCTTGCGCAAGCAGGCCTACCGGCCGGCGGACCATCACGAGCTGGCCACGATCAGGACGCTGGCCTCGACCGGCTCGCCGCTGCTGCCCGAGAGTTTCGACTATGTCTACGAGGCCGTCGGTCGCGATCTGCTGCTGGCCTCGATCTCCGGCGGCACCGACCTGCTCGGCTGTTTCGTCGGCGCCAATCCCTGCGGCCCGGGCCGCCGCGGCGAGATCCAGGCGCCGATGCTGGGCATGGCGGTGGAGGTCTGGAACGAGGCGGGCCAGCGCGTGCGCGAGACGCGCGGCGAACTCGTCTGCACTCGCCCGTTCCCGTCGGTACCGCTGGGATTCTGGCAGGATGCCGGCGGCCGACGCTTCCGGGCCGCTTATTTCGAGCGCTTCCCCGGCGTCTGGGCGCACGGCGATTTCGCCGTCGAGACCCGCCATGGCGGTTTTCGCATCCTCGGCCGCTCCGATGCCGTGCTGAACCCCGGCGGCGTACGCATCGGCACGGCCGAGATCTACCGTCAGGTCGAGACGCTGGACGAAGTCATCGAGGCGGTGGCGGTCGGTCAGGAAAGGGACGGCGATCAGCGGGTGTTGCTGTTCGTCGTCCTGCGGCCCGGCTGCGAACTCGACGAGGCGCTGCGCGCGCGCATCCGCCGGCGCATCCGCGACGGTGCCAGTCCGCGGCACGTGCCGGCTCGCATCCTGGCGGTCAGCGACATCCCACGCACCCGCTCGGGCAAGCTGGCCGAACTGGCGGTCCGCGACGTCGTGCATGGCCGCGAGCCGGGCAATCTCGAGGCGCTGGCCAATCCCGAAGCGCTGGCGGATTTCCGCGACCGCCCGGAGCTGGCCGACTGAGTCAGGGCCGCCGCAGCTCCAGTCGCACCTCGATGCGCACGTCGTTGCCGACCCAGTCGGTGTTGCGCCACTCCCCCTGGCCGACCCCGTAGTCCAGCCGCTGGATGTCGATATGGCCTTCCAGTCGCGCTTGCTCGCTGCCGGGGGCGGACTGGAAATCGAACACGAAGGCCGCCTCGCGGCTGGCATCGCGGATCTGGAGCAGGCCGTCGGCAACGAAGCGGCCGGGCGCATCGCCAGCGCGGATGCTGCGGCTCTCGAAGCGTGCTTCGGGCCAGCGTTCGCTGGCGAACCAGTCGGCGCTGCGCAGGTAGTCGTCGCGCTCCGCGTTCTGCGTGTCGACCGAGGCGGTGAACACGATGCCGACGATCCGTCCGTCCGTCGGCGCCGCCGGGTCGAAGTCGACTTCGGCGGCGAAACGTTCGAAGCCGCCACGAAAGCGCGCGCCCTGCTGTTCGGCGATGAAGCCGACCTCGCTGCCGCCGCTGACGACGAGCCAATCACAGGCCACCGCCGGAGCCGTGGCCAGGAACGCGAGCAACAGGAAGCTGACAAGCCGGCGGGACATCCTGATGCTCCTCGTTCAGCGCAGGCGGGCAAACGGTAGCATGGCCAGCAGCACGTTGTCCCGCCGCAGGACATGATGGTACAGCGCCGCCCCGACATGCAGCAGCAGCAGGGCCAGCAAACCATAAGACAGCAGCCGGTGCAGGAGTTCCAGCCGTTCGTGCAGCTGCGGATCCGGCGCGACGAGATCCGGCAGCGTGAACAGCCGGAAGACACTGACCGGGAAATTGGCCGCCGAGGAATTCATCCAGCCGCTCAGCGGCATCGCGAAGCTCAGCAGGTAAAGCCCGCCGTGGGTCAGCTGCGCCAGCGCGCGCTCCACGGGCCGCATGTTGGCCGGCAGCGGCGGCGGCGGGCTGAGCCACCGCCAGGCCAGGCGGCAGCAGCTCAGGCCGAGGATCGTGATGCCGAGCGACTTGTGCAGCGCATAGCTCGCCAGCTTGTCGGGGCTGACCGGCAGGTCGATCATGTACCAGGCCAGCGGTACCTGGAACAGGATCAGTGCTGCGATGAGCCAATGCAGCAGCTGCGCCGGTACGGAGAATTTCCGCGCCGGCTCAGCCACCGGCCGCCGCTTCGAAGCGCATCGACAGGTCGACCGCGTCGATGTCCTTCGTGATCTCGCCGACCGAGATGAAATCGACGCCGGTCTCAGCGACTGCCCGCACGCTCGCCAGCGTGATTCCGCCGGAGGCTTCCAGGCCGATCTCCGGCGCGAGCCGGTCACGCAGGGCCACGGCCGCCCGCAGCCCGTCCAGTTCGAAATTGTCCAGCAGCACCCGGCTGACGGTCGTGCCGAGCGCTTCCTCGAGCTGCGCGAGGTTTTCGACCTCGATCTCGACCAGTACGCCTGCGCGGGCCGCCGCATCGGCGGCCGGCCGGATGCCGCCGGCCGCGGCGATGTGGTTCTCCTTGATCAGGATGGCGTCGAACAAGCCGATGCGGTGATTGCTCGCGCCGCCGCAGCGCACTGCGTATTTTTGCGCGCTGCGCAGACCCGGGATGGTCTTGCGCGTATCGAGGATCGTCACGCCGGTGCCGGCCACGGCCTCGACGTAACGGCGTGCAGCGGTCGCGGTTGCCGACAGCGTCTGCAGGAAGTTCAGTGCCGTGCGTTCGCCGGTCAGCATGGCGGCCGCCGGACCGTGCAAGCGCACCAGCTTGTCGCCGGCCTCGATCCGGTCACCGTCGCGCTTGAGCCACTCGATCTTGATGGCCGGATCGAGGCGCGCAAAGACCGCATCGAACCATGGCTGGCCGCAGAGTACGGCGGCCTGTCGCGCGATCACCGCCGCATCGAGGCGCGCGGTCGGCGGCAGCAACGCGGCCGTCAGGTCGCCGTCGCCGACATCTTCGGCCAAGGCGGCGTCGACCAGGCGGCCTATATCGGCGTCCGCCTGCTGCTTGCCCATCAACTCAGTCACCGCCGGTCATCCGCAACGAAAAAGGGGCGGCCCCTGCGGGCCGCCCCCATAGCATAACGCCTGCCGCCAGCGGGGCGGCAGCCGCGTGTCAGAGGAAGAAGCCGTGGTGCGCGCCGACCATGCTCATCAGCAGCGGAATCGACAGCATGGTGTTGGTGCGCGAGGCCAGGAAGGCGATGCGCTTGGCCTTCGCGATTTCCTCGGCCGAGGCTTCGACGAGGCCGAGTACCTTCTTCTGGTTCGGCCAGATCAGGATCCAGACGTTGAACAGCATGATCGAGCCGAGCCAGGCGCCGACGCCGATGGTCAGTCCGTAGACCGGGTCGCCGTTGCCGTTCCCGAGCAGGAAGGCGTTCAGCAGTTCGCCTCTTTCCAGCAGGTAGGTAGCGCCCGACAGCCAGGTCAGCAGCGCCGCCCAGCGGAACCACAGCAGCGCGCGCGGGGCGACGTACTTGCTGATGCCGGCACCGCCCGGGCCGCCTTCGTCGGCCGCCGCTTCGGCCAGCGCCTGCACCTGTACGAAGTTGAAGTAATACAGCAGGCCGATCCAGATGATGCCGACGAATACGTGGATCCAGATCACGACGGCACCGCTGTCGACCATATTCACGGCCGTGGCCGCGATGGCGATGATGGCCGCGATCACGAGACCGGCGATCAAGGTGCCGGTGACGGTATTCAATGGATTCATTGCCTCTCCCCCGTGTGCTCAGTTCGCCGCCCGTTCCGCGGCGCCGCGGGCGGTCAGGCGGCCGCCCAAGACTGTGAACGCCGCAAAGCATAGGCCAGCATAGGCGCATATTCAATGATCGCCGGCCTGCGGATTGCAGCGTCCCGGGCCAGTCAGTGCGCGGGCTATTCGACTGCGCCTGCCGGCTGGTCGCGGCCGCTCTCCGCAAGGCGCCGGCGCAGGCTCTCTTCGTAGATCGGCCGGAAGCGGTTGACGATCCGGCAGAACAGCTCCGCGGTCAGCTGCGCGTCATAGGCGGCCGAGTGCGCGGCGCCGGCGTCCCAGTCCAGTCCGGCGGCGGCCACCGCGCGCGCGAGCACGGTCTGGCCGTAGGCCACGCCGGCCAGCGTGGCTGTATCGAAACTGCTGAACGGGTGAAAGGGATTGCGCTTGATGCCGCAACGCTCGACCGCGGCATTCAGGAAGTTCAGGTCGAACTGCGCGTTGTGGCCGACGAGGATCGCGCGGCGGCATTCGGTCGCCCGCAGTTCGGCGCGGATCGGCCGGAACAGCCGTTGCAGGGCGTCGCGTTCGTCCAGTGCCGGGCGCAGCGGGTGATGGGGGTCGATACGATTGACTTCCAGTGCCGCCGCTTCGATGTTGGCACCCTCGAAGGGCAGCACGTGATAGCGAAAGGTCTCGCCGACCACCAGCTCGCCCGCCGGGTTCATCTGCACCAGCACTGCGGCGATCTCCAGCAGAGCGTCCCGGCGATGATCGAAACCGCCGGTCTCGACGTCGACGACCACCGGCAGGAAGCCACGGAAGCGCTCGGCGATGCGGGGGCTGCGGTCGTTCATGCGCGCGCCGGCTGCAGGACCTGCGCCAGCGCCGCCGGATCGTCCAGCAGGCAGGCCAGGCTCAGGCGCACGCCAAAGCCGGTGGGACCGCCCGGCACGTGTCCGAGGCCATCCTTGCGGCTGGCTGCGCTGAGGTCCACGTGCGCCCAGGCGCTGCTCCGGGGCACGAAGCGCTGCAGGAAACGGGCGGCCAGAATGTGATCCCCGCTGGCGTTTTCCGAGCACTGCTTGACGTCGGCGATGCGGCTCTTGATGTCGTCGTCGTAGTCGGCGTCCATCGGGAAGGACCAGACCCGCTCGCCGCAGCGTCGGCCACTGGCCAGCAGCCATTCGGCCAGCGCCGGGCGGTTGCTGAACACGCCGCTGTAGCGCTCGGTCAGCGCGTGCACGCAGGCGCCGGTCAGCGTCGCGTAGTCCAGCATCAGTGCGGGCCCCTCGCGACCGGCGAGGGCGAGCGTGTCGGCCAGCACCAGCCGGCCTTCGGCATCGGTGTGGATGATCTCGATCGTCGTGCCATTGCAGGCGCGGATCACGTCGCGCGGCCGGCAGGCCGTCGCGCTGGCCCGGTTCTCGCTCAGCGCCAGCCAGCAGTCCACTGCATGCGGATATTCCAGTTCGCTCAGCGCCTGCAGTGTCGCCAGGGCCACGGCGCTGCCGGCCATGTCTTCGTGCATGTCCAGCATCGACTTGTGCGGCTTCAGATTGTTGCCGCCGGTGTCGAACAGGATGCCCTTGCCGATCAGCGCCAGCGGCTGCGCCGGCGCCGCTCGCCGCGCCGGGCGGTAGCTCAGGCGCAGGATGCCGGCGTCGCGCTGCGCGTTGCCCTGGCTCACCGCGAGGAAGGCGCCGGCACCGAGTTTGCGCAGCCGCTTTTCGTCCAGGAAGCGGCAACGCCAGCCGTGCTGCTCGGCGAGTTCCGCGGCGAGTTCGCGGTAGCTGCCCACGGTCAGTTCATTGGCCGGCAGTGCGGTCAGCCAGCGTGCCAGGTTCTGCGCGCGCGCGCCGACCAGGGTGGCATCCAGTGACAGCCGTTGCCCGAGGCCGAACAAACGGATGCTGCGCAGCCGCCGCTGGCGGGGCGGCTTGCCCGGAAAGGCGGGCAAGCGGAAGGCCTGCGCGAGCAGCGCCAGCAGCAGGTCTTGCGCCAGCGCCGCGGCCCTGTCCGCACTGAAGCCCGGCAGCAGCAGTCCGATGCTGGCCGGGCGCTCGTCCAGCGCCGCGGCCGCCAGCCGCCCGGCGAACTGCTGGCGTGCGAAGGCGCATCGCGCATCAGCTGGCAGTCGCGCCAGCGTGATGCCGGTGCCGCGCGCGTTGCTCAGGCGGCCGCGCAGCACCGCGTCCTTCTGCTGGCGGCGTGCCGCGGCCTGCAGGGCGGCGCCGCCGGGCAGCTGTCGCCAGGCGTCGGCCGGCGGGGCCGGCGGCAGTGCCACGATCAGCTGATCGAGGCCGTCGACTGTCTGGCGCGTCGCGCCTTGTGGTCGCTGTACCAGGCGTGGTTCGTCCTGGTTCGGCAGCAATGCGTGCATCGGAACTCGGCTTGACCGGTATTTGCCAAAGCCGGATCATACCGGTGTTTGGCGCCATCGCCACTGCCGGCGCGGGGCAGACCGGGGCGATCCTGTGTGACCGGCTCGGCGGCCGGATCCGATCCAGAACCCAAGAACGGAAACCAGTTCGGAAGGCAGCTGAAGCATCGTGGTCGACTTCAACCGGTACGACGATCCGGATCCGCAGGAAACGCAGGAATGGATCGAGTCCATCGACTCGGTGCTCAGGACGGAAGGTCCGGAGCGCGCCCACTTCCTGCTGGAGGCAATGGTCGACCATGCGCGCCGTTCCGGTGCCTACCTGCCGTTCAGCGCGACCACGGCCTACCTGAACACCATCCCGGTCCACATGCAGCCGGAGTATCCGGGCGATCGCGCGATCGAGCGTCGCATCGAGGCCTACATCCGCTGGAACGCGATGGCCATGGTCGTGCGCGCCGGGCGTCGCAGCCCGGAATACGGCGGGCACATCGCCAGTTATGCGTCGGCGGCGACGCTTTACGAGGTCGGCTTCAATCATTTCTGGCGCGGGCCGACCGATGGGCACGGCGGCGACCTGGTGTTCATCCAGGGTCACTCCGCGCCCGGCATCTATGCCCGCGCCTTCCTGGAAGGGCGCTTGACGGAACAGCACCTCGAGTATTTCCGGCAGGAGGTCGTCGGCAAGGGCTATGGACTGTCTTCCTACCCGCATCCGTGGCTGATGCCGGATTTCTGGCAGTTCCCGACCGTGTCCATGGGTCTCGGACCGATGATGGCCATCTACCAGGCGCGTTTCATGCGTTACCTGCAGGACCGTGGCATCGCCGACACCAGCGGGCGCATGGTCTGGTGCCTGCTCGGCGACGGCGAGATGGACGAGCCGGAGGCGATGGGCGCGATCACGATGCCGGTGCGCGAAAAGCTCGACAACCTCGTCTTCGTGATCAACTGCAACCTGCAGCGGCTGGACGGCCCGGTGCGGGGCAACGGCAAGATCATCCAGGAGCTGGAGGCGGCCTTCCGCGGCGCCGGCTGGGCCGTGATCAAGGTGCTCTGGGGCTCTGGTTGGGACCCCTTGCTGGCCAGGGACCACAAGGGCCTGCTACGCCGGGTCATGGAAGAGTGCGTCGACGGCGAATACCAGAACTTCAAGGCGCTCGGCGGCGCCTACACGCGCGAGCATTTCTTCGGCCGCTACCCGGAACTGAAGGAAATGGTCGCGCACATGTCGGACGAGGAAATCTGGCGGCTGAAGCGCGGCGGCCTGGACGCGATCAAGGTCTACGCAGCCTACAAGCGCGCGACCGAGCACGAGGGCCGGCCGGTCGTGATCCTCGCGAAGACGGTCAAGGGTTTCGGCATGGGCGAGGCCGGCGAAGGCAAGATGATCGCGCATCAGGCCAAAAAGCTGGACATCGACGACCTCAAAGCCTTCCGCGACCGCTTCAATATTCCGGTGTCCGATGCCGAGATCGATCAGGTGCCGTTCTGCCGCCCGCCTGAGGACAGCGAAGAGATCCAGTACCTGCGCCGCTGCCGCGAAAAGCTCGGCGGCTACCTGCCGGTGCGCCGGGAGATCGCCAAGCCGCTGCCGGCGCCGCCGCTGGAGAGCTTCCAGGCACAGCTGGAAGGAACCGGTGAGCGCGAGATCTCCACGACCATGGCCTTCGTGCGCATCCTGACGACGCTGGTCCGGGACAAGCACATCGGCAAGTACATCGTGCCGATCGTGCCGGACGAAGCGCGCACCTTCGGCATGGAAGGGCTGTTCCGCCAGATCGGCATCTATTCCTCGGTCGGGCAGCTGTACGAGCCGCAGGACAAGGGTCAGCTCGTCTATTACCGCGAGGACAAGCAGGGGCAGATGCTCGAGGAAGGCATCAACGAGGCCGGCGCCTTCTGCTCCTGGTTGGCCGCGGCGACCTCCTACGCGAATCATGGTCACAGCATGATTCCGTTCTATATCTTCTACTCGATGTTCGGCTTCCAGCGGATCGGCGATTTCATCTGGGCCGGCGGCGACATGCAGGCGCGCGGCTTCCTCGTCGGCGGCACGGCCGGACGCACGACGCTTGCCGGCGAGGGGCTGCAGCACCAGGACGGCCACAGTCACCTGCACGCGTCGACGGTGCCGAACTGCCGTGCTTACGATCCCGCCTTTGCCTACGAACTGGCGGTGATCATCCAGGACGGCCTGCGGCGGATGGTGCAGGAGCAGGAGCGGATCTTCTATTACATCACCTGCATGAACGAGGCCTACGCGCAGCCGGCCATGCCGCCGGGCGTCACCGAGGGCATCCTGCGCGGCATCTATCCGCTGAGCATCGGCGGGCAGGGGCGCGTGCGCGTGCAGCTGCTGGGCGCGGGCGCGATCCTGCGCGAAGTGCAGGCGGCCGCCGCGATGCTCGAGGAAGACTGGGGCATCCCGGCGGACGTCTGGAGCGTCACCAGCTACAGCGAGCTGCGCCGCGACGGCCTGAGCGTGGACCGCTGGAACATGCGGCATCCGGACGCGGAACCGCGCAAGGCCTACCTGTGCCGCGTGCTGGAGAACCAGACGGGGCCGGTGATTGCGGCCAGTGACTACATGCAGGCGGTCGCCGATCAGGTCCGCCCCTGGGTGCCGGCGCGCTATCGTGTGCTGGGCACCGACGGCTACGGCCGCAGCGATTCACGGCGCGCGCTGCGCGACTTCTTCGAGGTCGACCGGCGGCACGTCGTGCTGGCGGCGCTGAAGTCGCTGGAAGAAGAGGGCAGCGTGGACCGGCAGACGGTCAGCGAGGCCATCCGCAAGCTGGGCATCGATCCGGACAAGCCGGATCCGGTCACGCTCTGAGCCAGGAGGACGCTGCGCCGTTGAGCAGTCGCATGGAAATTCGTGTGCCGGACCTCGGCGATTTCGCCGACGTCGAGATCGTCGAGGTCGCGGTCAAGCCGGGCGACCAGGTCGCGGCCGAAGACCCGCTGATCACGCTGGAGACCGACAAGGCGGCGATGGACGTGCCGGCGCCGGCCGCCGGGCGGATCGCGGAGCTCGCTGTCAAGGTCGGCGACCGGGTCTCGACCGGTGATTTGATCGGCATCCTGGAGACGGCGGACGGCACGACGGCGGACGACGCAAGGCCTGCGGCCACCGAGCCTGCGGCAGCTGCTTCCGGATCCACGCCGGCGGCCACTGCGGGCGCAAGCCCGGCCGCGTCCGCCGGCAGCGAGACAGCTGAGGAATTCGTCGTCACCGTGCCGGATCTCGGCGACTTCGATGCGGCCGATGTCGCCGAAGTGCAGATCAAGCCCGGCGACGAGGTTGCGGCCGAAGACCCGCTGATCACGCTGGAGACCGACAAGGCGGCGATGGACGTGCCGTCACCGGCCGCCGGGACGGTCCTGTCGGTCGCCGTGCAGCCCGGCCAGAAGATCGGCAGTGGCGCGGAGATCGCGCGGCTGCTGGTGGCCGGCGGCCGGCCGGCCAGTGCCGCGACCGCCGGCGAACCGCCGTCCCTGGAGGACACGCAGACGATCAAGCCGCTGCCGGAAGCCGCGGCCCCGCCGCCGCCGGCGGCGCAAGCCGCGGGCGCAGCCGCCGAAGCCTCGCCGCCGGCCTTGCCGCCGATCGACGAGCGCCGTTTCGCGAAGGCGCATGCCAGCCCATCGGTGCGGAAATTCGCGCGCGAGCTGGGCGTCGACCTTGGTCAGGTCAAGGGCAGCGGGCCCAAGGGCCGCATCCTGCAAGACGACGTGAAGCAATTCGTCAAGGCGATCCTGACCGGGAAGCAGGGTACGGCCGCCGGCGGGCTCCCGCCGCTGCCCAAGGTCGATTTCGCGAAATACGGCGAGATCGAAGTCCGGCCGCTGAACCGCATCAAGAAGATCTCCGGCCCGCGGCTGCATGCGAGCTGGCTGCATTACCCGCATGTCACGCAGTTCGACGAGGCCGACATCACCGGCCTCGAAGGCCGCCGCCAGCGGCTCAAGGACACGGCGGCCGACAAGGGCGTGAAGCTCACGCCGCTGGCCTTCATCATCAAAGCCTGTGTCATTGCTTTGCAGGAGTTTCCGGAAGTCAACAGCTCGATGTCCGACGATCAGCAGAGCCTGGTGTACAAGAAGTACTATCACATCGGCTTCGCCGCGGACACGCCGAACGGGCTCGTCGTGCCGGTGATCCGCGATGCCGACCTCAAGGACGTGATGAGCATCGCGCAGGAACTCGGCGAGCTGAGCGCGCTGGCCAGGGCCGGCAAGCTGACGGCGCAGCAGATGCAGGGCGGCAGCTTCACGGTGTCCAGCCTCGGCGGCATCGGCGGCACGCATTTCACGCCGATCATCAACGCACCGGAGGTCGCGATCCTGGGTATCGGGCGGGCCAGCTATCGGCCGGTGTTCAAGGACGGGCAGTTCCTGCCACGGCTGATCCTGCCGCTGTCGCTGTCCTACGATCACCGCGTGATCGACGGTGCGGCCGGCGTGCGCTTCACGAGCTTCCTGCGGGAGCTGCTGGGCGACGTCGACCGGATTCTGCTCGGCAGCCCGGGTTGAACGCATGAGCGTGACGCAGACCGTGGCCGTGCCCGACATCGGTGATTTCGCCGATGTCGAGGTCATCGAGGTGCACGTCAAGCCTGGCGACGCGGTCGCGGCCGAAGACCCGCTGATCACGCTGGAGAGCGACAAGGCGGCGATGGACCTGCCTTCACCGGTCGCCGGCCGCGTTGGGAAAGTCCTGGTCGCCGTCGGCGACCGCGTGTCCGAGGGCAGCCCGGTCGCGGTGCTGGAGACCTCGGGGGATGCAACTGCCGGCGAGGCCGCCGTATCGGCTGGCGCTGGCGATGCCGGATCCACGGCTGATGCCGGACAGGTCGAAACAACCGTCCAGCCGGCCGCCGGGGCCACATTCGCCGGCCAGGCCGACCGGCAGGCAGACCTGCTGGTGCTGGGCGCGGGCCCGGGTGGTTACACCGCTGCCTTTCGCGCCGCGGACCTGGGCCTGAACGTGACCCTGGTCGAGCGCTGGCCGACGCTCGGCGGCGTCTGCCTGAACGTCGGCTGCATCCCGTCGAAGGCCCTGCTGCATGCGGCGCGGGTGATCGAAGAGACTCGGGAGATGGCCGCGCACGGCATCGCGTTTGGAGAACCGCGCATCGACCGCGATCGCCTGCGCGGCTGGAAGGACGAAGTCGTGGGGCGCTTGACCGGTGGCCTCGCCGGGCTCGCGAAGCAGCGCAAGGTGCAGCTGGTGCAGGGCGAGGGCCGCTTCCTGTCGGCCAATCACCTGGCAGTGGATGGCCCCGACGGCCGGCAGGTCATCGCGTTTCGCCAGTGCATCATCGCGGCTGGCTCGGAATCGGCAACCCTGCCGTTTCTGCCGGACGATCCGCGCGTCATCGATTCCACCGGCGCGCTGGAACTCCGTGAACTGCCGGAGCGGATGCTGGTCATCGGCGGCGGCATCATCGGCCTGGAGATGGCCACCGTCTATGAGGCTCTGGGCGTCAAGGTGTCGGTTGTCGAGCTGACCGATCAACTGATGCCCGGCGTCGACAAGGATCTGCTGCGGCCGCTGGAAAAGCGCCTGCGTGCCCGTTACGAGGCCATCATGCTGGAGACCCGGGTCGCGGACTGCAAAGCGCAAGCGGATGGCATCGAAGTCCGCTTCGCAGGGAAACAGGCGCCGGCGGAACCGCAACGCTACGGACTGGTGCTGGTCGCGGTCGGCCGCCAGCCCAACGGCCGCGCGATCGACGCGGAGCAGGCCGGGATCGCAGTCGACGAACGCGGCTTCATCCCCGTGGACCGGCAGCAGCGGACGAACCAGCCGCATATCTTTGCGATCGGCGATATCGTTGGAGCGCCGATGCTGGCGCACAAGGCGACGCACGAAGGCAGGTCGCGGCGGAGGTGGCCGCAGGGCACAAGCGCGCCTTCGACGCCCGCGTGATCCCGTCGGTGGCCTATACCGATCCGGAAATCGCCTGGGTCGGAATCACCGAGAGCGAGGCGCGGGCCGAGGGCCGGCAATACGGCAAGGGCGTGTTTCCCTGGGCCGCCAGCGGACGGTCGCTGGCGCTGGGCCGGGACGAAGGGCTGACCAAGCTGCTGTTCGACGAGGCGACCGGGCGCGTCATCGGCGCCGGCATGGTCGGGCCGAACGCCGGTGAACTGGTGGCGGAGGCGGCGCTGGCGATCGAGATGGGTTGCGATGCGGCCGACATCGGCCTGACGATTCATCCACACCCGACCCTGTCGGAGACGGTCGCGATGGCGGCGGAAGCCTTCGAGGGCACGCTGACCGACCTCTATATCCCGCGGCGCAAGCGCTAGGTACCCGCGTGCAGCCGGAATTCTGGCACGAACGCTGGCAGCGCGGCGAGATCGGTTTTCACCGGGACAGCGTGCATCCCTGGTTGGTGAGCTGCTGGCCGCGGCTCGACTGCGCGCCGGGCGACACTGTCTTCGTTCCCTTGTGCGGCAAGACCCGTGACATCGGTTTCTTCCTCGACCAGGGTTGTCGAGTCATCGCCAACGAACTCAGCCCGCTGGCCATCGAACAGTTGTTCTCGGAACTGGGTCTCGACCCCACCGTCGACGAGCTGCCTGATCAGCAGTGTTGGCAGGCCGCGGACCTGTGCGTGTATGTCGGTGATTTCTTCACCCTGCAGTCAGCGCAGATGCCGCCGATCGCATTGACCTACGACCGCGCCGCGCTGGTGGCGCTGCCGGCGGCCATGCGCAGCCGCTATGCGAAGCATCTGCTCGCGCTGACGAAGCGCTCACCGCAGTTGCTGATTACCTTTGAGTATCCGCAGGAAGCCATGCAGGGTCCGCCATTCGCCGTCGGCATGGACGAAGTCGAACGCTTGTATGCAGC
>RFHQ01000072.1 GCA_003695765.1 Gammaproteobacteria bacterium | reverse complement strand
GCTGCCGGCAGCGGAAGTAAAGCGCAGCGAGCGAAGCGAGCGAGCCATGGAGCTGCGGCAGGCCCGCTCGGCGGCAGGACGCGTGGCCGGGCACGACACCGGCGGCCTTAATACCGCAGCGCGGGCCGATGCCGCGATGCCGCGGTCACAGCGGGCTGCCGCTCAGGCTCGCGGCGGACGATGCGGTCGGCATGTCAGTGGCACATCGGACGAAGACGCACACCGCAGGTACGGCACGCTGCTCCGGCCGGGGGAAGCCCGGCGCTGCGACACTTCCTCGCCTCATGGCTCGGTCGCTGCGCTCCCTGCGCTTTACTTCGGCTCAGGAAGTTCGCAGCGCCGGGCTGGCAGATCCGGTGTCAGGCGGCCAGCCGGAAATGCCGGGGACGGCCCTGCGAAACGACTCGGGCACAGCTTCGGCGTCACGAGCACCCGGGCCGGTAAACGAACCAGCCGTCGAGCGGGCTGCCAGCAGCGGAAGTAAAGCGCAGCGAGCGAAGCGAGCGAGCCATGGAGCTGCGGCAGGACCGGTCGACGGCCGGCGCCAGGAGCTGGGCCGCCCGCGAAGTTCCGCCGCTCGCTCCTGGGGGCTCTTAAGTCGCTGGCGGCCGGACTTCCCGGCCGGCCCGACACGCTTGGCGCGGCGTCAGAACGCCGCCGCGCCGGTCAGTTCCTTCCCGACGACCAACTGGTGAATCGACTCGGTGCCTTCATAAGTGATCACGCTTTCCAGATTCAGCATGTGCCGAATCGGCACATATTCGGCACTGATGCCGCTGCCGCCGAGCATGTCACGCGCATCCCGCGCCACGTCCAGCGCCATGCGGACGTTGTTCCACTTGGCCAGCGACACCTGGGCCGGATCCAGCCGCCCTTCGTCCTTCAGGCGCCCGAGCCTCAGCGCCAGCAACTGCGCGGCGGTGATGCGCCGGGCCATGTCGGCCAGCCGCACCTGGATCAGCTGCGTGTGGCTCAACGGCCGCCCGAAGAGCACGCGGTCCTGGGTGTACTCGAGCAGCTCCGCGAGACAGGCCTGTGCGGAGCCGATCGGTCCCCAGCAGATCCCGTAGCGCGCCTGTGTCAGGCAACTCAGCGGGCCGCGCAGCGAGCTGACCCCTGGCAGCACGTTGGCCTCCGGCACCCGCACGTTGTCGAAGAACAGAGCCGAGGTCACCGACGCCCGCAGCGACATCTTGTTCTCGATCTCCGGCGCCTCGAATCCGGGCATGTCCTTCTCGACCAGGAAGCCCTTGATGCCCTCGTCGGTGCGGGCCCAGACCACGGCGACATCGGCGATGCTGCCGTTCGTGATCCACATCTTGGAGCCGTTCAGGATCCAGTCGCTGCCATCGCGTTTCGCATGGGTCTTCATGTTGCCCGGATCCGAGCCCCCTTGCGGCTCCGTCAGGCCGAAACAGCCGATGGCCTCGCCGCTCGCCATAGCGGGCAGCCAGCGCTGCTTTTGCTCTTCCGAACCGTAAGTATGGATCGGATACATCACGAGGCTGCTCTGTACCGAGACGAAACTGCGCAGGCCGCTGTCGCCACGCTCCAGTTCCTGGCAGATCAGGCCGTAGGCGACAGCATTCAGGCCCGCACAGCCATAGCCTTCGAGGCTGCTGCCGAGCAGGCCCAGGGCAGCGATCTCGGGGACCAGTTCACGCGGGAAACGATGCTGTTCGAGGCACTCGCGGATGATCGGCAGCACCTGCTCGTCGACGAAGCGGGCTACGCTGTCCTGCACCATCGCTTCTTCTTCGCTCAGCAGCGATCGGGTGTCGAACAGGTCCAGCGGATTCAGCGAACTCACGGTGATCTCCTGCTAGTGACCACGGGCGGCGAATGCACTGCCCGACTCACGGCATTTTGGCAAACCGGCCCCGCCGGCCGGTAGGCAAAAACAGCCGGCCGCTGTGCGGAAAGCGCCGGCCGGCGAGGCCGTCAGTCGACGCTGACGGCCTGCTCCCGGTTCGGTGCCTGCAGCATGCGGTGGAGCGCCGGTGGAGAGACGAAGGAATCGGTGATGATGATTCCCGCGCCGTGCAGCGCATCCTGCACCGCCGCCGACATCGTGTGCAGCGGTGCACCGCCACCCTCGCCCATGCCCTTGGCCCCACTGTAGGAGAACGGCGACGGGTTCTGGATATTGCCATAGACCACATCGGGGATATTCATCGACGTGATCGGGCAGTAATCGCTGAAAGTCGAGGTCAGCAGGTTGCCACCCTCGTCGTAGTCGAAGCTCTCCATGATGGCCGCACCGATCCCGTGCGCGGTCGCGCCATGCACCTGCCCATGGGCGATCTGCGGATTGATCACGGTTCCGCAGTCGTCGACGGCCGCGTAGGCAAGGATCTTCGCATGGCAGGTGTCGGGGTCGATCTCGACCACGGCGATATGCAGCTGCGATGCGTATGTCAGCGTCAGATTGCCGAACTTGCGTTCCACGTCCGGCACCTTGAATGGTGGCCGGTAGACGTGCCGCACGTTCAGCGTCACGTCGGCGAGACTTTCATCGAGCACGGCGTTGTTGTTGTTGACCAGGTTGGCCAGCGCCCAGTAGTTCATGAACTGGTCGGTTCCCTTGACGCGGACCTCCGGACCCTGCTCGCCGACACCGAACTCCAGGTCCTCCTCGGCCGCTTCCAGCACGAAGGCCGCCAGCTTGCGCATCTCGGCCTTGAGCTTCTGGCAGGCGCCGTGCACCGCGGACAGCCCGGTCACGGCGAACTGGCTGGCATAGGTGCCGGAGTGACCGACGTAGGTGTTCCAGGCGGTGTCGAAACCGGTGCGCACCTGGACCATGGCCGGGTCGATGTTCAGCTCGTCGGCCACGACCTGCGAAGCGGCCGTCTCGTGACCCTGGCCGGACGGACCGGTGCCCAGCGTCACGACCACGTTGCCGTCGAAATCCAGGCGGATGATGCAGGCTTCGGAATTGCCGGAAAACGGCAGCTGCGGGTTCATGATCTGCGCCTGGCCGAAATTGTTGGTTCCGGAATCCAGCGTGGTGCCGATACCGATCCCGACATAGCGGCCCTCGGCGCGAGCCTGATCACGGTAGGCGACCCACTTGTCCCAGTCGATCAGTTCCTTGGCCTTGGCCAGCATGGCCGGGTAGTCGCCGGAATCGTAGACGCAACCGTTCGGCGTTTCGTACGGAAAATCGCGGATATAGTTGCGCAGGCGCATCTCGTCGGCCGGGATACCCAGTTCATGCGCGCAGATATCGACGACGCGTTCCATGAACCAGAGTTGCTGCATGCGCGAATAGCCGCGGTTGGGGACGACCGGGCACTTGTTGGTCAGTGCCTGGCTGAAATCGATGCGGATGTTGCGCAGCTTGTAGGTTGCCGGCAGCACCTGCGACCAGATCACGCAACCGAGCGGTTCGTAGCGGGTGTAGGCGCCGCAGTCGTCGATGTGCCGCGACTTGATCGCCGTGATGACGCCATCCTTGTCCAGCGCGACCTCGGTATCGTAATAGCTGCGCTCGTTCCCGTGCCCGGAGGCCAGCAGGTGCTCGCTGCGCGTCTCCGACCACTTGACCCGGAGGCCACCGGCCTTTTTCGAGGCCAGCGCCGCCAGCGCCATGTAGACGTAGTTCCAGATCTTGTTGCCGAAGCTGCCGCCGACGTCGTAGGCGCGGATGTGCACTTTCTCGACCGGCAGCCGCAGTCCCGGGGCCAGCAACTGCTGGGCGAAACCCGGGAAGGAATTGTTGCAGAGAAACTCCACCGTGCCCTGGCGGGTCCACTCGGCGATGCAGGCATTGTTTTCCAGCGGCGTGCTCGAGTAGCGGTGGAAGTGCATCGGCCCGATGCGTACGACATGCGCCGCTTCGGCGAAGGCCTGGTCGACATCGCCGTATTCGAACACGCCCTGCCAGGTGCGATTCGTGCCGATGTTGTCGTGCACCAGCACTTCGTCCTTGAGCGCCTCGGCCGCGTCCAGCACCGGCTCCAGCATTTCGTAATCGACGTCGATCAGCTGGCCGGCGTCCATGGCCAGCGCCGCCGTCTCCGCGGCCACGGCCGCCACCGGCTCACCCTGGTAGACCACCTTGTCACGGGCCAGCGGGTAGTCCTTGATCTCCGCCGCTTCGCCCGGCGCGAGTTCCATGAAGGGGTCGCAGTGTTCCAGCACGTCCTGCCCCGTCAGCACACAGGCGACCCCGGGCAAGGCCTCGGCCGCGCTGGTGTCGATACCGCGAATGCGCGCGTGCGCATACGGTGAACGCAGGATGTACAGGTGCAGGTCCGCCGGCTCGTCGTCGGTGAACAGGCCCTTGCCGCGAATCAGCCGATCGTCTTCCTTGCGTCGCAGCGACTTGCCAACCCAGCTCATGATCTCTTCCTCCGGTCGCTCGCCGCCTAGCCCGCGGCCCCGCTGGCCTGCGGGCCTGACAGTTCCGCCTGCAGGGCATCGACCAGCTTCTGTATGTCTTTCTTGGCGACCGGCCGGATCAACCCTCCGGCCAGCGCCACCAGCTTGCCGAACATGTTCAGGTCACCGACCCATTTGACCACGGTGCCGCCGCCGTCGGCGTCTTCCAGGTCGAAGCTGGTCTCCATGTTGAAGGCGCCGCCCATGACCTTGCCCTTGCCGTCATAGGCGGCATGTGTCGGCGGCTGCTCGTCCTTCAGGCGCAGTTCGATCGTCGCGTTCCCGCGGATCTTGCCGACACCGACGCGCACCGTGACTTCCGCGGTGTGCTCGTCTTTCATCTCCAGCGACTGGAAGGTCGGCAGGCAGGGTGCAAATTTCTGCGGGTCGGAGAGGAAGGCGTAGACCTCGTCCCGTGGTGCCGTGACCGTGAAGTCGCCCTCGAACCGGATGCCCATCTGTCTACTCCTTGCGCATGGCGGCCGCGGCCGCTTCGATCGCCTCGAAGATGTTGTGATAGCCGGTGCAGCGGCAGACGTTGCCCTGGATGCCCTTGCGGATCTCCTTGCGGCTGGGCTTGGGGTTCCGCTCGAGCAGGGCATAGGCCGACATCAGCATCCCCGGGGTGCAATAACCGCACTGCAGTCCGTGATGCTCGGAAAAGGCTGCCTGCAGCGGATGCAACTGGCCGTCCTGCTCCAGGCCCTCGACCGTCAGCACCTCGCCGCCATCGGCCTGCACGGCCAGCACGGTGCAGGATTTCACCGGCTCGCCGTTCAGCAGCACCGTGCAGGCGCCGCAATAGGTGGTATCACAACCGATGTGGGTGCCCGTCAGCCGCAGTTCCTCGCGCAGGAACTGCACCAGCAGCTCGCGCGGCTCGACCTCGCGGCGATAGCGCTTGCCGTTGACGCTCAGCTCGATCGCGACCTTCGGCACCTCGTGCGCCGCCAGCTCAGTAGTACTCATGACTGACCTCCACCTGTTCGCCGGCGCAGCGGCGCCGGGCCACGTCGATGCCGCGCCGGACCAGCGTGTCGATCAGGCGGCGCTTGAATGCCGGGCTGCCGCGTTGGTCGTCGATCGGGTCGGATGCCGCGACCGCGGCTTCCGCAGCGCGCCGGATCACGGCCTCGCCGAGCGTCTGGCCGCGCAGCTCCGCCTCGGCGGCCGTCGCATGGATCGGTGTCAGGCCCGAGGAGCCCAGCGCGATCCGCGCGTCCACACAATCAGCGCCGCTGAGTGTCAGCTGCACGCCGACGGAAGTCGTCGGATAGGCCGGCGCGCAGCGCTTGAAGCCGACGTAGGCGCCGGCACTGCCGGGTCCGGGCAGCGCGAAGCTGACGCCGGTGACGATCTCGCCCTCCTGCAGCGCCGTCGCGTACAGATCCTCGACGAAGCCGTCGACCGGCAGGCTGCGCTTGCCCGCAGGCCCTTCGCAGTGCACCTGCGCATCCAGCGTGGTCAGCAGCGCGGGCCAATCGCAACTCGGGTCGCCGGAACAGAGGTTGCCGCCGATCGTTCCGCGGCTGCGGACCTGATTGTCGGCGATGCCGTTGGCGCAGTCCCTGACGATCGGGATGGCCGCGGCGATTTCCGAACGCGCGATGCGGGCATGCGTGGCCAGCGCCCCGATGCGCACTTCGCCATCCCGCTGCTCGATGGCGTCCAGCCCAGGGATGCGGGCCAGGTCGACCAGGTCGGTGGGCTCGTCGAAGCGGATCTTCAGCAACACCAGCAGGGACTGGCCGCCGGCCAGCGCTCGCGCGCCTTCACCGAGCTCGCTGAGCATGCCGATCGCTTCTGCCACGGATTCCGCGCGGTGATAGCGGAACGGTGCAGGATACATGGATCTGCTCCCTTTGAGAGGAATGCTCTTTGTTGCCGGCGAGGCGCCGGACTTGTTCGCAACATAGCACAATTTTTTCCTGCTGCTGATGGCTTCGGGGGCACTCGCGCAGCCGCTTTCGACGGCTCTGCCCGAACGGCAAAATTTCGCGCCCGAAAGGACAAGCAACCCCGGCAGCGGGCGAACGGCGGGGAGACGCGACCCCCGGCCCCGCCGGCCGGCAAAGCCGGGCGGGCGAGCCGCCGGCGAAAACTTTGCTAAACGGACTGCTCGAACCGGCCAACCGGTCCAGCCGGTTCGCGGTACAGTGACTCGCGCCGGGAGTGAACGGTCTCCGCCGCCCGGCGGCGCCGGTGGCCGTCCGGGCCGCAGGCAATCCGCGGCAGCCGGGCCGGTCAGGCAGAGAACCAGATGAGGCAGATCGAGTCCGTATGCATTGCTGGCGCCGGCGCGATCGGCAGCCTGTTCGCCGGCCATCTCGGCTGCATCCGGCCGACGCGGGTGCTGACCCGTCGCGCCGAGCACGCGCAACGGCTGAACAGCGAAGGGCTGCGGGTCAGTGGCAAATCGGAACGCCAGGCGGAAATCCTGGCGGCCACCGATCCGGCCAAACTCGGCGACGTCGACCTGGTGATCATCGCCACCAAGGCGACGGCGGTCGAGGCCACCGCGCAGGCGCTCGCCGGGCATTTCCCGGGCGCCCTGGTGATGACCGTGCAGAACGGCTTGGGATGCGAGGACGTGGTCGCGCGCTATGGGGACTGGCCGATCATCTCGGCGGTGACCTTCATGAGCGGCGTGCGGCACTCGGACGTGCACGTGGAGTACGAACTGGACACTGAAACCTGGATGGGCCCGTGGGCCGGTGGCAGCGCGAGCTTCGCCGACGTGCAGCAGGTCGCGAAACTGATCAATGCCTCTGGCCTGAAGGCGCGCGCCTTCGAAGACCTGCGCCCGGCGCAGTGGTCGAAGCTGCTGTTCAATTCCTCGGTGAACAGCATCGGCGCGGTGACCGACCTGCCGCATGTGCGCGAATTCGCGCGGCGCGACAGCATCGAGGCACTGGGCCACCTGGTCTACGACATGATGGCCGAGGGCAAGCGGGTCGCGGCGACGCTCGGCATCGAGCTGTACGAGGACCCGTGGGAGATGAACGTGCAGGCCGTCAGCCGCGGCAGTACCGGCGACGAGGCCTATGCGCATGTGTTCTCGATGCTGGACGACGTGCGCCACCGGCGGCCGACCGAGGTCGACTGGCTGACGGGCGCCGTCGTGCGCGAAGCGCAACGGGTCGGCGTGCCGGTGCCGATCCACGAGACCATGTATCGCCTGGTCAAGGCCAGGGAATTGAGCTGGCGCCTGGACGGCAAGCAAGGCGAAGAAGGGAGCGGGACATGAGGGTATGCATCGTCGGTTGCGGCGCCATCGGCAGCCTGTTCGCTGCCTATCTGGGACAGCGGGACGACATCGAGGTCTGGGCCTACGACCTGGACCAGGCGCACGTGGATGCGATCAACAGCAAGGGCCTGCGCCTGTCCGGTGTCGGCAACGTGCATTCCTGGCCCAAGGCCACCAGCCGGCCGGCCGACATCCCGCCCTGCGACTACGGGATCGTCGCCACCAAGAGCCTGCACACGCGGGCCGCGATCGAGGCGACGGCGGCCGCCTTCGAAGATGCCGCCGTCTGCTCCGTCCAGAACGGCGTCGGCAACGAGGAGATCATCGCCGAATACGTGTCCCGCGTGATCCGCGGCACGACCTTCCCGGCCGGCCGGATCGTCGAACCCGGCCACGTGCAACAGGACACCGGTGGCAAGACCTGGATTGGGCCGTTCGAGCCGAAGCCAGCCAGCATGGACGAAGTCCGCCGGCTGGCCGGGACGCTGACCGAGGCCGGCATGGAGACGCTGGCGATGGAAGACGCGCGCGGCGCGCAGTGGACCAAGCTGATCTTCAATGCGGCGACCAATCCGATCGGCGCCCTGACCGGCCTGCCCCACGGCGTGGCCTGCGATCAGCCGCGGCTGCGCCGGGTGATCTCGCAGCTCGTGGCCGAGGGCGTGGCGGTCGCCGAGGCCCAGGGCATCACGCTGGATTCCGACCCGGATGCCCTGGTGGACCACGCGCGCGAGGTCGCGTATCACCACAAGGCCAGCATGCTGCAGGACGCGCTGGCCCACCGGCGCACCGAGGTCGCGGCACTGAACGGCGGCATCGTCGAATTCGGCCGCCAGCACGGCGTGCCGACGCCGCTGAACGAAACCATCTGGGCGCTGATCGAGGGCCTGGAGCACTCCTGGACACTGGCAGACTGAACGGACGGCGGCCCATGACGGAAACCCATCTATTTCAACCGAGCCCGCAGGAAATCGAGCGGCGCTATGCCAATACCCGGCGGGCCATGGCCGAGCACGGCCTCGATGCGCTGATCGTCAGCGGCAGCGAGTACACGGGCTTCGAGGGCGCCGTCCGCTATATGTGTGGCTTCCACATCCTGCATCGCTATGCCTATGTGGTCGTACCGGCCAAGGGCGACCCGGTCTGCGTCTTCCCGAAAGAGGCCACCTGGGTCGGCGACCATACGGCCACTTTCGTCCCTGAACAGGTCAAGGTTGCGCATTGCGGCGAGTGGATGGCACAGCTCTGCCGCGACCATGGCTGGCGCCGTATCGGTATCTACGGGCTGGAATACATCATCCCGGTGCGCGACTACCAGGCACTGGTCGATGCCGGCCTGGACATCGTCAATTTCGATGTGGCCTTCGATCACTCGCGGGCCCAGAAGAGCGAAGAAGAACTGGAGTCGGTCAGGCGCTCGATGGAGATCAACAAGGCCGGGGTGCTGGCCGTGATCCAGGCCTACCAGGCCGGCAAGACCGAGGCCGAACTGATGGGCGTCGCCGAGCAGGTCTTCGCCTCGCTGGGTACGGCGCGCAACACCATGGACATGGTGCTGGTCGGGCCGAACGGTTCCTTGCTGCCCCAGATGGTCTTCCCCAGCGCCACCCGCAAGGTGCAGGACAGCGATGGGCTGCTCTATGGCCTGGAGATCGCCGGGCCGGGCGGCCATTGGGTGGAGTTCTCGCGGCTGCTGGCGCCGGGCGGCATCAGCAAGGAGACGCAACGCCTGATGGATGCCTACGCTGAATTTCACGCACTGGCGAAAGAGCACATGAAGGCCGGCGCATCGGCCGAAGACGTGCACCGCAAGTGCGTGGCGCCGTTCAAGGGCTGGCGCATGGGGCACGTCTGCGGCCACTCGATCGGCATGACCATGATCGAACACCCGCGCATCGGCGAGGGCTCCGAGTTCGAGCTGGTGGAGAACATGGTTTGCTCGATGCATCCGCACGTGATGACCGAAGACCGGACCGCCTGCCTGTACTTCCAGGAAACCTTCCGCGTGGGCAAGGACGGTGGTGAGCCCTTGTCCGGCATCCCGGTCAAGTATTACCGGGGCGGCGAGAGCAGCCTCTGAACATCGACGCCCGGCCAGCGAAGCCGGCGCACACAACACGGGCAACGCATTGCAGGAGTAGCCAACATGAGCAGCCAACCAACCGTGGGCGTGATTTTCAAGTCCTACGAACCCCTGTCCTCGATCCAGAGGTATGCCGCGCAGACCGAGGCGTCGGGCTTCAGCGGCGGTTTCTGGATCGCCGAGGCCTATCACTGGTTCCGCAAGTACGGCCACGAGGCGAGAGGCTGCTTCACGACGCTGGCAGCCGCATCGCTGGCCACCAGCCGGATTCCGATCGGCCTGGGCATCACCTCGCCGTACATGCGCCACCCGACGATTCAGGCCTCCGAGTGCAACGCGATCGACGAGCTGTCCGGCGGGCGTTTCATCATGGGCCTCGGCGCCGGCAAGGTCGGCACCGAGTATCTCGACCTGGACATGAAAAAATACACGCCGGTGAAAACCCACCGCGAGTCAATCGAGATGATCCGTGGCATCGCCAGCGGCAAGGCCTTCCGCTACGACGGTGAGCTGTTCAAGTGCGACATGCCGGCCGTCGACCGGGCCGGCCGCGGCCTGCGCACTGAGATCCCGATCTACATCGGCGCCACCGGCCCGCTGATGCAGAAACTGGCCGGCAAGATCTCGGACGGCCTGCTCCTGCCCGGCCTGACCTCCCCGGGCTTCACACGCTATGCGCGCGAAAACTGCTGGGCCGGCGCCGCGAGCGTCGGCCGCCAGTTGCCGGACGACTTCCCGGTCGGCGGCGTGATCCTCGCGGCCTGCTCGAAGGACCGCCAGAAGGCCAAGGACGCGACCCGCAGCTATACCGGCACCTATGTCATCAACAAGCTGCGGAACATCAAGAATGACGTGATCCTGAGCTCCTCCGGCCTGCCGGACGAGACCTGGGAGCCGTTCCGCAAGGCCATCGCCGAGGGCACGGAAGACCATGTCACCCACCTGGTCACGGACGAAATGCAGCGGGCTTTCACGGTGATCTCCGGCACGCCGGACGATTGCCTGGAGATCACGCAGGAACTGCTGGACGCCGGCCTGAACCTGCCGCTGCTGGAAATCGTCGGCGCCAGTGAAGAAGACAACCTCGAAAGCATCCGGCTGTTCGGCGAAGAAGTCCTGCCGCGGCTGAAGCTCGGAGCCTGAAGCCATGCGCCTCGCAAGTTTCAAGACCCCGGAGGGCCGGCCGACGGTCGGCCTGTACAAGGACGGCGTCTACGTCGATCTGCATGCGCTGAGCGATGGCGCACTGCCGGCCGATATGATCGCATTCCTCGCCGCTGGCGAAGCGGCCCGCGCGAGCGCCCACCGGATCGATGCGAGCCTTGCGCTGGACCCGGCGCGGCCGGAGCAGCTCCGGAACGCGGCCGGCCAGCGCTGCGCCTGGCCAGAGAAGGAAATCGAACTGCTGGCACCGGTGCCACGCCCGGGCAAGATCATGCACACGTCCTGTAATTTCGATGCGCACCTCGAAGAACTGACGACCTGGAAGGAGCCCGAATGGCAATCGCACAACTGGGGCGAGTTCCACTTCGAACACCCGACCGGCTTC
>RFHQ01000071.1 GCA_003695765.1 Gammaproteobacteria bacterium | reverse complement strand
TAGCTGAAATTGAACGCGCCGACGACGTCGACGGGCTCGACCGCGACTCGCCGGACGTCGCCCCTGATCAGCCGGATCCGCTGGCGCTGGCGTCTGCCGAGCGCTGCGAGATGATGCCGGCGGGCCCAGTCGAGCACCCGCTGGTCGATATCTATGCCGATGGCGCGGCGTCGCCGGCCCAGCCGCAGGAACTGGCAGGCCGCCTGGGCCGTGCCACAGAAGTCCTCGCAGAAACCGAGCGGCCGGCGGCCACGGAGCAACAGGAATTGCAGATCGATGAAGCGGCACAGCTCGTCGACATTCTGCACGGCGAGCTCGTAGAGTGCGTGGCGGTCGGCCCGTGCCGCCTGGCTGCGGCCAATCCTGTTGACTCGCCTGACCATCGCTCGTCGCAGCTATTGCCCGTGAACCGATCTAAGCAGTTATCGCGCTCGAACGGGCTAGGTATATCTACCTAGATACACTGCCCGCACAGAGTTCTAGTCTGACAGCGATCGTTCGATGCAGGGTCCAGCGGCCGGGTCGACGATCCGCTCTTGGCCTGTCCCGGTCCGCAGACCTGCAATATGCAACCAGCCGGGGAGGGGTGACCATGGCCAAGGCAAAGAAAAAGACCACGCGCCGCAAGAAGGCGCCATCGGCGCAACGCAAGGCCACGGTGATGACCAAGGCGACCCGCGACGCCTTGATGAAGACCGTGGAACTGACGCGCAAGGCGGAGCAGGCGAAAGCCGACGCCGAACTGAAGGTGTTCGCCGCCAAGCTGATCGCTCACATCATGAAAGAGGCCGGCATCAAGGGCCCGAGCTGGACGACGAAGAAGAAGCTCGCGGCCAGGGCCAAGAAGAAGGCCGCAACCGCGAGGAAGCGCGCCGAGACCAAGGCCGCCGCAGCGAAGAAGAAACTGCGCAAGAAGGTCTCCAGGGCGAAGAAGAAGGCCGGCATGTGAGCGACCGGCCGCCGGGGCGGCGCCGTGCCGCTCCGAATTGCAGTGCCCGCCTTGCGCGGGCACTGCCTTGCTCAGCGCCGGTACAGGAATTCCTGCAGGCCGTTGACCAGCAACATGCCGCGCTCATGGCGGAAATCGGCCAGTGCCTCGCCGAGCTGCTCGGGGCTGTAGCGCGGCGCGGCACAGGTCTCTGGACCGGGCAGATCCCATAGTAGCTGGCCATCGGGCTGCGGCAGGAAGCGGCCGGGGCTCACCGGCATCTGCGTATCGGTGTAGACCACGGGGCCGTGCAGCCGGGCGCCGGGCCGGCAACGCGCGGCCACGGCCCGCATCAGGGCCGCGAGGCCGGGCAGCGACAAATAGTTCCAGAGGTCCCAGCAGAGCACCAGGTCCAGCGGCTCCGCGCCGGACGGGCCGAGCGCGCCCTGCACGGCCGCCTCGCGGGACTCGGCGTCTTCCGCGCCGTCGATTGCGGCCAGCTGATCGGCGAGGTCGGCGATCAGCAGCCGGCAGCGATAACTGCCGAGGAGCGTTATCGTTTGCGGCACGGCCGGGCCGAGGTCGAGCACGACGCAGCGGCGCTCCGGGTCGAGGCTCTCGATAGCGAGCCGCCATAGCGGCGCGTTGAACGGCGCCGGGCCAGCGGTCGCGCGTTGCCGCGCGTAGTTGATCACGACAGTGTCCGGGGTGGCCGGTGACCGGCCGTCGGTTCAGCGCGGCTTGCGCCCGCCGGCCGCCACGGCGGCATCGTCGCCCGCCGGCGCACTGCTGACAGCCGCCGGTTTCGATTTCGGCTGGCTTGCGCCCATCGCGTTGCTCACGGCGTCTGGATCCATCTCGATCGAACCCTTGAAGCGGGCGCCATCCTCGAGACTGACGCGCGGCGCGGTCAGGTTGCCGCGGACTTCGGCGGTTTTGCGCACCGTGATCCGCTCCGAGCCATACAGATCGCCTTCGACAAGGCCGTCGACAGCGACGGTCTTGGCGTACACCGTGGCACGCACCTTGCCTTCGGCGCCGACGATCAGCGTGCTGTTGCGCAGCTGGATCGTGCCCTTGACGTCGCCTTCGATGCGCAGGTCTTCTTCGCCCTGCAAGTCGCCGTCGATCTTGATCGAGCGGCCGATGACCGCAACGCCCTGGCGGCTACCCGCGGCGGCGGCCGGCCCGTCCGTGCGCGGCGCCGGTTCCGCCGGCCGCTGGCCCGGCTGCTGGCGATCGCTTCCTTCTTTTTTGCCGATTTCGAACATCTTGGTTCCCTCCTGGACGGCCGAGTCTAGCACCGCATTTCGGCCGCCGTCAGCGACAAGTTTTTGGCTCTTCCGGCACCTCGCGGAGGCTGAAATCGGCGACTCCGAGGCGCTCGAAGCCGTCGGCCGTGATCACCACCGTGTCTTCCATGTGCACCGAACCCCAGCCGATCTCGGTGTGCGGCAGATCGACATTGACCACCATGCCGGCTTCCAGCAGGCGATCCGGCTTGGTCTGCGGCTGGGCGCCGGCCGGCTTCGGGTCGTCCGTATGCTCGAGGCCGACGCTGTGAACCACCGGGTCGCGGAAGTGCCGGATGCCGGCCTTGCGTACCGCATCGCCGACGGCCGCGGCCAGTTCGCTGTAATGCACACCGGGCCGCAGCCACTTGGTGGCCGTGTCCCAGCCGGCCAGTAGCGCCTGGTGGTAACGGCGCTGCTTGTCACTGGCCCGGCCGAGCACGGCGCAGCGCCCGAAATCACCGTGGTAGTAATCGATCTGGCCGAGACCGTCGAACATGATCGGCTCGCCGGGGCGGACCTCGCCGGCCGGCAGTTCGCCGACGCCGCAGGTCAGGTAGACGCCACGGCCGCCCTGCCGGGCCATCGCCACCATGTATTCGGTCTCCAGCTCGGACCAGCTGGCGCCCTCGTGCATGGCCGCGACGGCCGCCAGCAGCGCGGCCTCGTTCGCGCGCGCAGCCCGCGTCAGGATTTCCAGCTCGGCCGGCGTCTTCACCAGCCGGATCTCGTTGAACAGTTGCGGCCGGTAGCGGCAGTCGAGCTGCTCGAGGCCGCGTGCCTGCAGCCAGCCGGCCAGCCGCGGGTCATCGGTCGCGATGCGGGCACGCTCGAGGCCGGCGGCCTTCAGCGAGCGTGCCAGTGCCCAGAAGGCATCGGCCGACATCTGCTGCCCGTGTTCGTGGACGATCGCCAGCCAGCGCTTCTCGCGTGGGGTCAGTTGCGCATCATCTGCCGTGCCCCAGCCCCTGTAGTCGACGCCACGGGCCGTGCCGTCGGCGAAGTACTGATCGGCCGCCGGTGAGGAATAGCCACGAACCACCGGCATCCAGGTGCCGGTGGTGGATTCCAGGCGGCGGATTTCCAACGCCGGCATGACGAGTGTCGCCTCGGCCCCGCCGGTCGTGACCATCGCCAGGTAGGCGGCTTCGTAGCCACCGGCCCGGTTGAACAGGCCCCAGTAATTCGACAGGTAGTACACATTGCGCGCACTGACCGCGACCAATGCATCTACCGCATCGCGCTGCATCAGCTCCAGCGCCCTGGCCTGGTTCAGCAACATGCAAGTCTCCCGGTCGTTGTCCGGCACCATGTTCGCCGATCCACACGCCGGGTGCGAGCCGGCGAATGGCAGAGGACGGGGGTGCGCCGGGACCGGTCCCGGTCGGGACCGGCCGGCGCAGGGGGGGGTGATCAGTTGCTGCGCAGGCTGACTTCGAGCAGACCGTCGTTGGTCAGGCGATAGCTGAAGCGCGTGCCGGCGATGACTGCGTCCAGGGCCTCGACGGCTGGCAACTGGCCGATGTCGCCGCGCAGAGTCAATTCGCGGGCGGCCGCTTCGGCGGCCCGGGTCGTGAAGCGCAGCGTGCGCCCGCTGGCGCGCGCGGCCCAGGCGAGGAAGTCGGCGAGCTGCCGCCCCTCGATGACGAACGGCGTTGGCAGCTGGTCCGCCCAGGCCCAGTCCACGCCCCAGGTCGGCACCGAGCTGCGCGCAATCTGCCCGGCAGCCTCGGCGATCAGTGCCTCGCCGCGGCTCGCGGTCATCGCCTGGCCGCTGCGAAACAGTTCGACCAGGCCTTCCCGCACGGCAACGGTCAGCCGCGTGGCTTCGACTCGCAGCTGATACTGCGTGCCGAGGTGTCGGACATCGCCATGCGGCGTGCGGATACGCAAGGCGCCACGCGCCGGGGTTACGCTGCCACTATCCAGGTACAGGCCACCGCGCTTGAGTTCCACCTGGCTGGACGCGGACCAGGCGAGCTGGCTCGCAGCCCCCAGCTTGAGCTGGCTGCCGTCAGTGACCGCCAGGACGACACCGGCCTCGGGCCCGGTGCGCAATTCCATGTCCGTATATACCGCGTCACCTGTGGCCAGCCCGGTCCAGACCTGACCGGTTCTGGATTCCACCAGCCCGGTTGCAGCGAGGACCTGCGCGACCGGCGATGCCTGGACCGACTGTTGCAGGCTGCCAAACCAGGCGGCCAGGCCGGCGACCAGCAACAGCCCGGCGGCGACGGCGAACTGCCGGCGCTGCCGGTTTGCGCGATGTCGCGCGACCGTGGCCATCCAGGCCTGGCGCGTCGCCGCGCGAGCTGCTTCGCGCGCCTCCGGCCGCGGCTGCACCCGCGGCCCGACCTGTTCGAGTAAGGCGGCGATTTCGCGATCTTCCCCGCTGGCTTGCTGCTTGCCGTTGGCCATGGCCCGTTACCTGTTTGTAAATCGCCGGCCGATCAGCTCGGCCAGCTCGCTGGTGCCGAACACCGACTCGACACCGTTTCGGAACGCGTTGCGCGCGCGTGCCAGCAGTGATTGCGTTGCCGTCGTCGTGATCCCCAAGCGCTTGCCGATTTCGGCAACCGAAAGGCCCTCGACGTACTTCCATTCCAGCGCATTGCCATAGTTGGCTGGCAGGCGGTCGAGTACCGACTGCAGCTGGCGGCTCAGTTCGACCTTGCTGTATTCGGCTGCCGGTTCCGCCTGTTCAGGCCCGCTGACGGAATCGACCGCGGTACGCACGGCCGGACTGTCGTCGATCAGGATCACGCGGCGGCTGCGACGTTCACCGGCGCGCAGAAAATCGGCGAGCTGGCGACGGGAAATCTGGCAAAGCCAGGTAAACAGCCGCGCTTCTCCGCGGAAACCGTCGAGTCTTTCCATTGCCTTGATCATGCTTGCCTGTGTCACTTCCTCGGCCGCATCGCTGTCGCCGTTCAGACGCGGCAACACGAAGCGGTACAGGCGTGCGTAGTAGTCATCGAAGAACCGGTTGAACGCCCGTTCATCGCCCTGCAGCATGCGGCGCACCAGTTGCTGCTCCAGCTGCAGCTCGTCTTCCACGCGTGGCCTCTTTTCAGTGCCTTGGACGCCGGTCAGGCCGGAAATCAATCGCGACGGGGCACAGTGGTGCCGTCTGGCGATTCGGCGATTGATTCTAGCTGACGCCGGCGTCTAAGACTCCGTGACCGGTACCGGAGGACGTTGGCCCATGCAGTCAGGCGAGGAAAAGGACTCGCGAATCAATGAGATGCAAGCAATGCGCTGGTATCGGCGACCGCCATTACCGGTTGGCCTGCCGGTCTTGCTGCATCCGTCCGGCTACCGCCTCGTGGCTTGCCCGGATGGCCACCCGGACCGAGCCGAGCTCGAGGCGTTTCTCAAGAGCCGCTACCGGGAGGTTCACGGCGCCGAGATCACGAGTTTCTTTCCGGTGCTGCTGGCACTCAGGGATGCTGACGGCCGGCTCCAGGGAGTGTCGGGATACCGGTCGGCTGCCGGCGACCGGCTGTTCCTGGAGCAGTACCTCGAGCAGCCAGTCGAGCGGGTGATCGGTGACTGGCTGGGCTGGTCGGTGCGGCGAGCCGACATCGCGGAAATCGGCAACTTTGCCGCCCTTGGCTGCCGGCGCGGCCAGCGCCTGATCGAACTGCTGATCGATTTTGTGGGCCAGCAGGGCCATCTGTGGGCGACTTTTACCGGGACGCGCACGATACGCTTGATCATGAATCACATGGGCATACCGCTGCACGAGGTGAGCGCTGCGCGCCGCCAGCAGTTGCTGAACTCGGCCGAGAACTGGGGCGACTACTACAGCGAAGATCCGCGGGTCGTGTTCGCCGCAGTGCCGGCGGCGGCGCGCGAGCGCCAGCTGGGCGTGACAGTTTGAACCCATGCGGCGACTGGCGAACAAGGACCCGCTCGTGATCGAGGAAGGTGGCCGGCACCTTGGTGCCGCCGCATTTCGGGAAACAGTCGATCGCGGTGCTCGCTGGTTGCGCGCTGCCGGTATCGATCGTAGCGGCCTGTTGGCCGACAACGGCGCCGACTGGGTGATTGCCGATGCCGCCCTGGATCGTGGCGGCATCGTGAACGTCCCCCTGCCCGATCAGTTCTCGTTTCCGCAGCTGGCGCATGCTGTCGACGATGTTGGCGTGGATGCGGTGCTCGCGGATCCGGGCCGCCGATCGTTGGCCCGGGAACTTGGCTTTAGCGACAGCGGTTGTTTGCCCGGGACCGACCTCGCGCTGTTGCGGCGTGCCCGCCCGACGCCGGCGGTACCGCTGCCGCCGGGCACGATCAAGGTGACCTACACCTCCGGCAGTACGGCGGCGCCCAAGGGCGTTTGCCTAGGCCGCGAGGCCCTGGACAGCGTCGCCGGGTCGCTAAGCATGCTGATGCGCAGCCTTGGAATCCGTCGCCACTTGGTGCTGCTGCCGCTGTCGACCTTGCTGGAGAACATCGCCGGCGTCACTGTGCCATTTCGCAGTGGAGCCTGTTGTGTCGTGCCGCCGGCCAGCGTGACCGGTGTCACCGCGACCCGGGTGGACCCGACGCGGTTTCTGGAAACCATTGCCGAGCTTCGCCCGGAGAGCCTGATTCTGGTGCCACAGTTGCTGCAGGCACTCGTGCACGGCGTTGAGCGCGGCTGGAAAGCGCCGTCCAGCCTCTCCTTTATTGCGGTCGGTGGCGCGCGGCTGCCGCGGGATCTTTTGGAACAGGCGCGCGAGGCTGGCTTGCCCTGTTACGAAGGCTATGGCCTGAGTGAATGTGCCTCTGTCGTGGCGCTGAATACGCCCGCCGCCGACCGTGCGGGCAGTGTTGGCCGGCCGTTGCCACACGCGCGCGTTCGCGTCGATGACCGTGGTGAGATTCGAGTCGCCGGTGCGGTGATGTCAGGCTATACCGGCGGTGGGCCGGCCGGCGAGGAGATCGCCACTGGCGACCTCGGCGCCTTCGATGACGACGGCTTTCTCTACGTTCACGGTCGCCGCAAGAACATGTTCATCACCGCCTTCGGCCGCAATGTCTGCCCGGAGTGGATCGAAGCCGAACTGCTCTCCAGCCCGGCTGTCGCGCAGGCCTTTGCTGCGGGTGAAGCGCGCCCCTGGATCGCGGCCGTGATCACTCCGGCTCCCGGCGCCAGCGCTGCCGACATCTCGGCCGCGGTCCACACCGCGAATGCGCGCTTGCCGGACTACGCCAAGGTGCAGCGCTGGTTGCTGGCGGACGAACCCTTCAGTTTCGACAACGGCCTTTTGACCGCGAACGGCCGGCTCCGCCGTGCTGCGATTGGCGAGCACTATCAACAGGCAATCCACCAGCTCTATTGCGACGCGCTGGCGTCATGAATCGCTAAGGGAGTAGCCATGAGCTTTGCAGACTACCTGCGGGAACAAACTGCCGCGGACCGCGAATTCCTGCTCGCGGCGCCGATTATCCAGGATGCGCTGGCCGCCCGGCTGAGCCGCGAACGCTACGTCTCGTTCCTGGTCCAGGCCTACCACCACGTGCGCCACACCGTGCCGCTGCTGATGGCTGTCGGTGCTCGCGTCGGCGACCGGCGCCCCTGGCTGCAGCAGCAGATTCTGCATTACCTCGAGGAAGAAGCCGGCCACGAGCAGTGGGTACTGAACGATATCGAAGCGGCCGGCGGTGACCGGCAGGCGGCATCTGCGTCGCTGCCGAACGTGGAAACCGACGCCATGGTGGCGTACGCCTGGGATGTCGTGAATCGGCGCAACGCCGTGGGGTTTTTCGGCATGGTGCATGTGCTGGAGGGCACCAGCGTGGCGCTCGCAGCGCAGGCGGCGCAGACGATCCGGCAAAGCCTTGGCCTGCCGGCGCATGCATTCAGTTACCTCACCAGTCACGGTGAGCTGGATCAGCAGCACCTGCAGCAGCTACGCGGCATTCTTGACCGTCTGTCCGACGCCGAGGACCAGGCGGCAGTGCTGGAGTGTACGCGCGCGATGTATTGGCTCTACGGGCAAATGTTTCGCGGTATCGACCGGGCGGCGAGCGACCCGACCCGAGGATCGACAAGGAGTGCGGCATGAAACTCAGGGACAAGAACGTATTGATCACTGGAGGCGCCGGCGGTATCGGCAGCGCCATCGCGCGCGAGATGCTCAGCGCCGGTGCGGCAGTCATGCTGGTCGATCGCGATCCCGAGGCGCTGGAACGCACTGCCGGCAACCTGGCGGCAGAGCCTCAGGACCGACTGGCGACCATCACTTGCGATCTGACCGACTGCCGTGATCTTGAGCGTTTGCGTCGCGAGGCGCGCGACTGGCGCGGTGGTGTGGACGTCCTGATCAACGCCGCCGGGGTGAACCACTTCGGTCTGTTCATAAAGCAGAGCCCGGCCCAGCTGGAGCAGACTTTGGCCATCAATGTGCTGGCACCGATGAAGCTCTGCCATGTACTGCTGCCGAATCTGCTGAAGAAGCCGGAAGCAGCTGTTCTGAACATCGGCTCGGTGTTCGGCTCCATTGGCTATCCTGGTTACGCCGCTTATGCCGCCAGCAAGTTTGCCGTTCGCGGTTTCACGGAATCGCTGCGCCGCGAGCTGGCCGATACGCAGGTCAGCTTTCATTGTATTGCGCCACGGGCCACGCGCACCGGTATCAACAGCGCGGCCGTCGACGCAATGAACGAGGCACTGGGTAATCACGTCGACAGTCCTGATGCCGTCGCGCGGGCGGTGTGCCGCACACTCGAGAAAGGCCGCGGGTTCGCGGTTGTCGGCTGGCCAGAAAAGCTGTTCGCGCGCTTGAACGCGTTGCTGCCGGGCATCGTGGAGCGAGCCATCGTCAGGCAGCTGCCGCTTATTCGCAAGTGCGCCCGCTCGCAAGGGGAGTCGCCACCAGGACTGGCCACCCGGATGAAGGATGGAAGCAACAAGCTGAGGAGCCAAGCAACATGAATATTCGCCTGCTCATCGGTGGCGCCGCCTTGTGCCTGACACTCTATGCCACGGGCGCATTGGCAGTCGAATTCGACCAGCGTCTGCAAGAGGTCCAGCATGATTGGGCCGTAGCCAACTACCAGATCGAGGACGCAGATCAGCGTGAGGCGGCCTTCGAGCAGCTGGTCGCGAAAGCCGAGGCGCTCGCGGCCGACTATCCGCAGCGGGCCGAGGCACTGATCTGGCAGGGGATCGTGTACAGCAGCTTCGCCGGGGCCAAGGGCGGGCTCGGCGCACTCGGTCTGGCGAAAAAGGCACGCGCCAGCCTCGAGGCGGCACTGAAGATCGACCCCAAAGCACTGGACGGTTCTGCATATACAAGCCTCGGGACGCTGTATCACAAGGTGCCCGGTTTTCCGCTGGGTTTCGGCAGCGACAAGAAAGCGCGCAAGTTCCTGCTGAAGGCGCTGGAAATCAACCCGGACGGCATCGACTCGAACTATTTCTACGGCGAGTTCCTTGTCGACGAAAAACAGTTCGACGAGGCTCGCAAATACCTCGAGCGGGCGCTTGCCGCACCGCCACGCCCGGGTCGGCCGATTGCGGACCAGGGTCGCCGCTGGGAAATTCAGGCGCTGCTGCAGAAAATCGCCGATCGCGGCCGGGCCTGAGAACGGCGCGTCGGCGGCCGCTCAGGCGGTACCGTACTTGGTCTCGACCTCGATGCCGATGCTGCGCAGGAAATCGTTGGGCAGGATGCCGCCGGCATTGATGATCACGGAATCGTTCGGCACCTCGAACTCCCGGTCTTCCTGCACCAGGCGAACATGGTCCGGAGCAATCGCTGCAACCTGTGATTTCAGTTCCACGCGCAGGCGGCCGGCTTCCTGCGCCGCCCGGACGCGCTCGCGGTTCTTCTGCTTGGCCCGGGTGAAAGCCCCGGAGCGGTAGGACAGCAGCACCGAGCTGCCCGGCACCTCGGCGATCGACCAGGCGGCTTCCAGCGCGCTGTCGCCGCCGCCGACGACCAGCACTTTCTGCCCGGCGTACTGCTCGGGATCGATCAGCCGGTAGGCCACCTTGGGCAACTCCTCTCCCGGCACCTCCAGCTTGCGCGGCGTGCCGCGCCGGCCGATCGCCAGCAGCACCTGTCGTGCGCGGTAGCTGTTCGCCGTGGTCCGCACGACGAAGCCGTCGCCGTCGCGCTCGATGGCTTCGACACGTTCCCGGTAATTGATCTTCAGGCCCGTATCGCGCTCGACTTCGGTGAAGAACTCGATCAGCCGTTCTTTCGTGGTCTCGCGGAACTGGAACTTGCCAACGATCGGCAGTTTGGCCGGTGCCGTCATGACCAGCTTGCCGCGCGGGAAGTGGGCCACGGTGCCGCCCAGCACCTCCTGTTCGACGGTCACGCAGCGCAGGCCCATTTCCATCGCCGCCAGCGACGCGGAAAAACCTGCCGGGCCGGCACCGACGATCAGCAGGTCCAGCTGCGCCGGGTCGTTGCTGCGCGGGAGCTTGCGCATGGACTCGACGGCCTGGCGTCCCTGCTCGATCGCGTTGCGGATCAGGCCCATGCCGCCGAGCTCGCCGGCGATGAACACGCCCGGCACATTGGTCTCGAAGTTCGGCTTGACGTGCGGGATCTCCACGCCCCGCCGCTCGGTGCCGAACACCAGCGTGATCGCCCCCACCGGGCAGGCCTCGAAGCAGGCGCCGTGGCCGATGCAGTCGGTGGGACTGATCAGCTCCGCCTTGCCGCGGATGATGCCGAGCACGCGGTGCGCATACATCTCCGGGCAGGCATTCACGCAGGCCGCGCAGCCGACGCATTTGGTCGGGTCGATCAGCGGATGCAGGGACGGCGGTTCCGTCATCCCCGCCTCCTCGGATTCGCGCAGCGTGCTGACATTGATGTACTGCGTCTTCCGGCGGTGACGCAGATAGGCCCAGAAGATCAGCAGGAATGGCAGGGCGTAGACGAGCAGGCTCAGCTGGTAACTCATTTTCGTGACGCAGTTGCCGGTTTCGCGCTGGGCAGGTGGCATTCTGTGGCCTGCCGGCCGGTTCCGGCGTGATCCGCATCACGCCCGGCCGAGCGGCCCCGGGCCGCTTCGACATAAGCAAGCGACTGCTTCACAGTTTTACCATATTTGCTGTTCTAACGTCCAAATGCGTATAGTATTGCATCGGACGCGGGTGCCGGGCGCCGGCCCGCCCGCGGCCTGGGAAGGGAGGACTGCGGATGAATGAGGCAGCGATGGCCGTGGCTGCGAAGCCCACGGCGCGCAGGTCCTGGGGCGAGATCGTATTCAGCGCCCGCGGCGCAGCGGTCGGTTATGCGCTGGCCGTGCTGGCCGTGATCATCGGCTGGCTGTTGCGGGGGCGCTTGCCGATCGACGCCGAGGCCGGGGTCGGCTACGCGCTGGGCATCATCGGCGGCTCGCTGATGCTGATCCTGCTGCTGTACTCGCTGCGCAAGCGGGTCCGCTGGCTGCGGCGGCTGGGCGCAACCCGGTACTGGTTCCGCGGGCACATGATGCTCGGGATCCTCGGACCGGTGCTGATCCTGTACCACTGCAACTTCTCGCTGGGTTCGCTGAACTCGCGCGTCGCGCTGTACTGCACGCTGCTGGTCGCCGGCAGCGGCCTCATCGGCCGCTATCTCTACGCGAAGATCCATCAGGGTCTGTATGGCCGCAAGAACTCGCTGCGCCAGCTCACGCAACAGCTCCAGCAGTCCAGTGAGCGGATCGAGCATTCCACCGGCTTGATCCGGGAACTGCGCTTGCGCCTGGTGGCGCTGGCCGAGGAGGCGATGAATCCGCCCGAGGGTCTGCTGCACAGTTTCACACACCCGATCGCGATGGGCATCAAGACGCGCTGGTTGCGCCACAGGCTCTACTGGATCGCGCGTAAGGAATTGACTGCGCGCTCGCTGGTTTCACCGGCGATCGAGCGGCACCTGGAGCGGCTGCTGGACGTGACCGCGAAGTTTCTCGACCAGCACCTGGTGCTGGTGCGGCAGCTGGCGCAATTCGGCTTTTTCGAGCGGCTGTTCTCGTGGTGGCACATCGTGCATGTGCCGTTCTTTCTGATGATGATCGTCTCGGGCCTGTTGCATGTGCTCGCGGTGCACATGTACTGAGCGGAGCGCAGGCCGGTGGCGGCGAGGCTGTTCGCGATAATGACTGTCCTGGTAATCGGCAGCGGCATGCGGTTGGCGGCGGCGGCCGACATCGAGCGGCTGATCATGCCGGGGCCGGTGATCGCCGGCCATGCGGACATCGAGTCCGACTGCAAGCAGTGCCACACGGCGTTCAAGCGGGAACGGCAGCGCGATCTCTGCATCGATTGCCACGAGGATGTCGGTGCAGACATCGCCGCAGGCACCGGCTTTCACGGCCGCGACGAATCCG
Organism: Gammaproteobacteria bacterium; assembly: GCA_003695765.1. Lineage (GTDB taxonomy): Bacteria > Pseudomonadota > Gammaproteobacteria > Steroidobacterales > J054. The sequence goes on along the minus strand of RFHQ01000071.1, from coordinate 17,718 downwards.
CTGGTCAGGACAAGTGTTCCAGCTGCCACACCGACCACGAAGGTCGCGACTTCGAGGTCGTCGACCTCGACACTGAAGCCTTCGACCACACGCTGACCGATTTCTCCCTGCTGGGCAAGCATGCCGAGACGGCCTGCGAGGACTGCCACGCGCCGGCGGACAAGTACCGCGAGGCGCCGCAGGCCTGCTTCGGCTGCCACGAGGACGACGATGAGCACCAGGGCGGGTTGGGCACGGAATGCGGCGACTGCCATCAGCCGACGGACTGGAAGGAAACCGACTTCGATCATTTCGACTACACCGGCTATGGCCTGATCGGCGGCCACTCGGATGTCGAGTGCCTGGCCTGCCATGTGGACCATCACTACGAGAACACGCCGACCGATTGCTATGCCTGCCATGCCGACGACGATGCCCACGACGGCGAGAACGGCAAGGACTGCGCCTTTTGCCACACGGTGCGCAGCTGGCAGGAGCTGGTCTTCGACCACGCCGCGGAAACCGGCTTCGCGCTGTTGGGGAAGCACGGCGAGATCGGCTGCATGGACTGCCACACCAGCACCAGCTTCGACGACGAGCTGCAGTCCGAATGCATCGCCTGTCACCGCGACGACGATGCCCACGACGGGATCAACGGCGAGGCCTGCGGCGATTGCCACACGCCCGTGGCCTGGACCGATTCCAGCTTCGATCACGACCGGCAGACCGACTTCCCGCTGCGGGGCGCGCACGCGGAGGCCGAGTGCCAGGCCTGCCACAAGCAGCCAGCCAAGGAAGTGGCGCCGCCGACCGACTGCTATGGCTGTCACGCCGAAGACGATGCCCACGACGGCCAGGAAGGGCGAGACTGCGCTGCCTGCCATAACGAACAGGACTGGAAGGAAGAGGTCCGCTTCGACCACGACCTGACGCTGTTCCCGCTGATCGGCAAGCATCGCGAGTCCGAGTGCAAGTCCTGCCACGAGGATGCGAAATTCAAGGACGCGCCGGAACAGTGCGTGGATTGCCACCGCGAGGACGACGTGCACGCCGCTTCGCTGGGCGAAGACTGCGGGCTGTGCCACAACCCGGTCGACTGGAAGCGCTGGGAATTCGACCACGCGACGCAGACGCGCTTCGTGCTCGACGGCGCCCATGAGGATCTGGCCTGCGACGCCTGCCATACGCGTCCGCTGGCGCTGCAGCGACTCGATTACCGCCAGTGCATTGCCTGCCACCGCGCCGACGACGTGCACGCGGGTGAATTCGGCAACGACTGCAGTCGCTGCCACAACACCAGCACCTTCAAGGGTGCGAGGAGGGAGCCATGAACAGGACTGGCTTGCTGATCATCTTGTCGGGGCTGCTGTTGGCGGCCGCGGCACAGGCGCAATCGCCCTTCGGCTCCAGCTTCGACCATTTCACCACCGGCTTCCCGCTGGAGGGTGCGCACCGCAACGTCGACTGCCAGCGCTGCCATGTCGGTGGCATCTTCCAGGGCACGCCGCGCGAGTGCGCCAGCTGCCATTCGCGCGCCGGCCTCGTCAAGGCGACACCGCTGTCGCCGAATCACGTGCTGACCACGACTCAGTGTCAGGACTGTCATCTCGACACCACCTGGAACCCGGTGCGGCGCGTCGATCACACGCAGGTGATCGGCAGCTGCGCGAGCTGCCACAACGGGCAGCAGGCCAGTGGCAAGCCGCCGGGACACCCGCCGAGCAGCGAGCAGTGCGAGAGCTGTCACCGGCCCAACGCCTGGCTGCCGGCCGGCTTCGACCATGCCGGCGTGACCGGCGGCTGTTTTGCCTGCCACAACGGTCAGGATGCCAGGGGCAAGAACCAGGGCCACGTCAACACGACCAACGTCTGCGAGGACTGTCACAGCACACGCAGCTGGGTGCCGGTCACGCGCGTCGATCACACGCAGGTGCTCGGAACCTGCTTCAGCTGCCACAACGGCACGATTGCCCGCGGCAAGCACCCGGGGCACATCGCCAGCGGCAACAACTGCGAGGACTGCCACAAGACCCGGGCCTGGACGCCGGCGGTCTTCGATCACGACAACATCACCGGCAACTGCTACTCCTGCCACAACGGCAGTACGGCCACCGGCAAGAACCAGGGCCACATCAATACGACCAATGTCTGCGAGGATTGCCACAGTCCGCTGGCCTGGAGCCCGGTGATCCGGGTCGACCACATGCAGGTGCTCGGCACCTGCTTCAGTTGCCACAACGGCACGACGGCCACGGGCAAGCACCCGGCGCACCTGCCGAGCAGCAACAACTGCGAGGACTGCCACACGACCAACGCCTGGACGCCGGCGGTCTTCGACCACGCCGGCGTGATGCCCGGCACCTGCTCGAGTTGCCACAACGGCACGACGGCCACGGGCAAGCACCCCGGCCACATCCAGACGACCGGCGAGTGCGATGCCTGCCACACGACGGTCGCGTGGCTGCCCGCGAACTTCGATCACGACAACATCACCGGCGCCTGCTCCAGCTGCCACAACGGCACGACGGCCACGGGCAAGAACCCCGGGCACTTCATCACCAACCTGGAGTGCAATGCCTGCCACACGACGGTCTTCTGGCTGCCGCATCAGTTCCGGCACAGCTCACCGAACTACCCGGGCGACCACCGGCGCAACCTCGCCTGCACCGATTGCCACGGCGGCAACTCGCAGGTCGTCACCTGGTCGGCGCCCGCCTACCAGCCCGACTGCGCCGGCTGCCACGCGCGCGATTACAAGACCGGCCCGCACAAGAAGACCGAGAGTCCAAAGACGAATTACACCGTCAGCGAACTGCGCGACTGCACCGGCGCCTGTCACGTCTACCGCGACTCGTCGATGACGACGATCAGCAAGCGTCGCAACGGCCCGAAACATCGGGTGAACGCCGGTGGCTTCTAGGCGGCGTTTCTGGGTCGCGCTGGTCGCCTGGCTGCCAGCCGGACCGCTGCTGGCCGCAGGCCTGGCGCTGGAGAACGCGTCGGTGATGCGCGCCAGCGGTGGCGCCAGCATCGAGGTACGCCTGCGTTGTCCTTACCGTTACGTGGACCACGATCCGGCCGCGCCGGCGCGCCGGGTGCGAATTACGCTGGCGCCGCTCGGCGACTGCGCCGCGAACCTCGCCGGTGGCGGCAGCTTGCGCGAAGCCAGCCGGCCGCCCGGCCGCGAGATGGCGAGCCTGCAGGAGCTGGAGTTCGTCGCTCGCGGCGACGCCGAAGGCTTCCTGACACTGTCCTTCAGCCAGCCGGCCACGGTGCAGGTGCGCCAGCGTGGCGACCTGCGCAGCCTGGTCGTGCAGGTGACAGCGGCGCCGGGGCGGGCAGCGGCCGTGCCGGCCGAAGCGCCGCCGGCAGCCGCAGCGGCGACCCCGCGCGGGCGTTTGAGCGACGAGCAGCGCGCGCGCGCCGAGCAGCGGGCGCGAGCGGCCATGCAGCCGCGCCAGGCGCAGAGCCGGGCGCCGCGCTACGCGATCAATCTGGAATCGAGCTTGCGGCCGTCCGACGGCCACCGGCCCCTGCCGCCCGACTTGCTTGCCGGCCACGTGGTCTACACGACGACGGCGGTGATCAAGGGCAAGACCTGGCACCGGCTGCGCCTGGGCTTCTTCGCCGGCGAGCGGGACGCCGAGGCGGCACTGTCGCGGCTGCGCAGCCTCTACCCGCGGGCCTGGGTGACCCGCGTCTCGGACGCCGAGCGGGCGCAGGCGGATGCGCGGGCCATCGGCGCCGCGCAGCCGGACAATGGGCCGGTGGCGACGACGCCCGGCGCCGCGGCCGCCACGGTGCCGGCGCGCAGTGCCGAGGAGCTTGGCCAGATGATGGACGAAGCCCGGGCGGCGATGGTCGCCGGCGAATACCCGCGCGCGATTCAGCTGTACACCGCGGTGCTGGAACAGCCCGAGAACCAGTACTCCCGCGATGCGCTCGAGTTTCTCGGGCTCGCCCGCGAGCGCAACGGCCAGAGCGCGCACGCGGTCGCCGAGTACCGTCACTACCTGGAGCTGTACCCGGAAGCCGAGGGCGCGGCCCGCGTGCGGCAGCGGCTGGCCGGACTGACGGCCCTGACGCCGCCCGTCGCCCGCACGGCCTTCCGCGAGCCGAGCCGCCGCCGCGGGGCGGACTGGGAGGTCTACGGCGGGCTCTCGCAGTACTACCGGCGGGACGACACGCAATTCGCCGGCCAGGAGCGCGTCACGGCGCAGTCGTCGATCCTGAGCGACGCCGACGTGTCGGTCCGGCGGCGCGGCGAGCGGACCCTGTTCAGCAGCCGCGCGACCTTCGGGCATCTCTACGACCTGATCGGCGGTGACGACGGCCCCGGTAATCGCACACGCATCTATTACCTGTACGCGGATCTGCAGGACGAGGTCACCGGGCTGGGTCTGCGCCTTGGGCGGCAATCGCTGCGCACCAGCGGTGTGCTGGGACGCTTCGATGGGGCGCTTCTGTCCTGGCAGTGGCGCGCGAACACCCGCTTCAATCTCACTGTCGGCTACCCGGTGGATTCCAGCGAGGACGGCCTGAACACGAATCGCCAGTTCACCGGCCTGAGCGTGGACCTCAGCAATCTGCTCGAGCGCTTCGACCTGAACCTGTTCTATAACGTGCAGCAGGCCTACGATATCGAAGACCGGCAGGCGCTCGGCGGCGAACTGCGCTACTACGACAGCCACCGGTCACTGGTCGCGAACCTGGATTACGACGTCGGCTTCGGCGAACTCAACAGCCTGATGGCACTGGGCAACTGGACCTTCGACAACCGCTGGTCCATCAACGCGCTGATCGACCAGCGCAAGAGCCCGTTCCTGATGAGCAGCAACGCACTGATCGGGCAGCCGGTTGGCAGTCTCGACGAATTGCTGCTCGGGCTGACCGAGGATGAGGTTCGGGCGCTGGCGGCGGACCGGACCGGCGAGGTGTTCTCGGCCACGATCGGCCTGTCCCTGCCCCTGTTCGAGCGCTTCCAGCTCAACGCCGACCTGACGATGAACGACTTCACCGGCACGCCGGCCTCCGGCGGGGTGCCCGCCGTGCCCGACAGCGGCAGCGAGTATTTCTACAGCCTGAATCTGATCGGCACGAGCCTGTTGAAGGAAGGCGATAGCTCGATCGTCGGGCTGCGCTACGCCGACGGCAGCCAGACCACGACGACCTCGCTGTATTTCGACACCCGTTACCCGCTGACCCGCAGCCTGCGCATCAATCCGCGCCTGCGCCTGGCCTTCCGCGATTTTCTGGCCGATGGTGGCTCGGAGTTCTCGGCCTCGCCGGCGCTGCGCCTGCTGTATCGCTTCGCGCGGCATTACACGCTGGAACTGGAGACCGGCGGTGAATGGGTCAGCGGCGACAACGAGTCGAATTCCTATTTCATCTTTGCCGGCTACCGGGCGGATTTCTGATGTTGCCGCGGCGCCCATGGATCATCCTGCTGGGTCTGTCGCTGGCCGCCTGCAGCCTGCCGCAACGCGAGCTGCAGGTCGGCGAGTACCTGGACGAGGACAGCGGTTATACGGTCACCTACCTCGGCGAGCCCCTGCTCCTGTACCGCGACCAGCCGGCGCTGGCCGCGCATGCCCGCGACTATCTGTCGCTGGGACCGGCGATCCTCAGCCGGGGCGGCCGCGACGAATATCTGCTCTGGATCTGCAGCTGGACCACGATCGACCGGCGCTCCCCGCCGCCGTCGCCGGGCGATGAGCTGGCGCTGCTGCTGGATGGGGAGATGATGGACTTGCCGCTGCGCCAGCCGCCGCCCCTCGGCCGCTTGCCCTATCACCGACCGATCAACGGCGGCCGCGTGCAGTATTATCGGCTGACACGCAGCCAGATGCTGCAACTGCTGAACAGCGACAGCCTGCGGGCCTTGCCGGGTGAGTCCGGCGCCCGCGAGGAATTCCGGCCCTGGCACGACCCGCGGGCGGCGCTCGCAATGCTGGCCGGATACCTGCCCGGAGACGCGCGCAGGCTGGCCCAGGGGGAATGAGCAGCGATCCCAAGGCGACCCTGATCCGGGCGTTTCGCCTGATGCTCCGGCCGATCGTCCGCCTGCTGTTGCGCGGCGGCGTGACCTGGCGGGAGACGGCCGAGGCCTGCAAGCAGAGCTTCGTCGAGGTCGCGACCAGCGATTACGGGCTGCACGGCCGGCCGACCAACATTTCGCGGGTCGCGATCCTGACGGGGCTGAGCCGCCGCGAGGTCCGCCGGCTCCGCAAGGAGCTGGCCGAGGAGACGGCCGGCGAACTCGACAACATGAATGCGGCCACCCGCGTGCTGACCGGCTGGCACCTGGATCCCGATTTCCAGGACCGGCATGCCCGGCCGCTGGACCTGCCGGTCGCAGGCGAAGGCGCGTCCTTTGCGACCCTGGTGCAGCGCTATGGCCGCGATATCGCCGCCGTGACCCTGCTGCGGGAGTTGCAGCGCAACGAGGCGGTCGAGGAACTGGCCGACGGCCGCCTGCGCGTGCGCAAGCGCTATTTCATGCCGTCGCCGCTGGACCCGGCGGCGGTGCTGCGCGCCGGCAGTGTGCTCCGCGATCTCGCGATGACGATCGAATACAACCTCGCCTGCGAACCCGGCGAGCCCACTCGTTTCGAGGGGCGGGCCAGCAACGATCACATGACCATTGCCGACGAGAAGGCGTTCCGGGCCTTCCTGGAACGGGAGGGCCAGGCCTTTCTCGAGCGCGTGGACGAATGGCTGAGCCTGCATGAGGCCAGCCCGTCGGAGGCCAGGAAATACCGCTTGCGCCGCTTCGGTGCCGGGGTGTATCAGATACGGGACGATCGCCATGCAGGAACGACTGATGAACCAGACTAGCGCCGGCTGCCGCTGCCTGCTGCTGGTCATCGCCTCGCTCGCCGGCTGCACCGGCGGTGGCAGCGATCAGAGCGCCGGCATCGACCGCGGCGGTGTGCGCGGCGGGATCGCGATCGGCGTGGTCACCGGTTTCGGCAGCGTCTTCGTCAACGGCGTGCGTTACAGCACGGACGCGGCGACGATCACCGTAGACGGACGCGCCGCCAGCGAAACGGAACTGGCGTTGGGCCAGGTGGTCGCCGTCGAGGCGGAACTGGCCGGCAGCGAATCCAGCGCCGTGACCATCGTCTACGACTCGGATGTGATCGGTCCGGTGGAGGCCGTGGACCCGCTTGCCGGCCAGTTGCGTGTGCTCGGCCAGGTGGTGCAGCCGAGCACCGAGACCTGGTGGGGTGGCGCCCTGCAGGCGACCGAGCTGGCCGGTGTCGTGCCCGGAGACTGGCTGCGGGTCAGCGGCCTGCGGGATGCCACGGACCGGCTGATCGCGACGCGCATCGATCTGCTTCCCGCCGGCGAGCTGCGCCTGCGGGGCATCGCCCGGGACAGCGACGACACGGCCCGGACCTTCCGAATCGGCGGCCAGCCGATCGACTACTCGGCCGCGACACTGGTCAGCGGCTTTCCGGACGGCGCGCCGCGGGACGGCGATCTGCTGCGGGTCACCGGCAGCCTCGGGGCGGCCGGCGAGCTGCTCGCCGACACACTACAGCGGGTCGCGCCGCTGGCCGCCGTGGAGGCCGGTGAATCGGCCGAGATCGAGGGGATCATCACCGCGCTGCTGTCACCGGCCGAGTTTCTCGTCGGCTCGGTGCCGGTGCTGGTCGGAGCGGAGACGAAATTCGAGCACGGTGACGCGGCAGCGCTGGCGGTCGACCGCCGCGTCGAGGTCGACGGCGAATTCGACGCCGATGGCCGGCTGCGGGCCCGTGAGATCGAGTTCGAAGACCGCTCGACCCTGCGCGTCGAGGGGACCGTGAGCGTGAAGGCGGGCAGCCGGCTGACGATACTCGGCATCCCGATCGAAGCGAACGGCCTGACGCCGCTGGATGCCATCCAGCCAGGCGACTGTGCCAAGGTCGGCGGCTACGCGGCGCCGGATCAGCCGGGACTGGTGATCGCCACGCGGCTGGAGCGCGAGGACGCCTGCGGCAGTGCGAAGCTGCGCGGCATCGTGAACTCGGTCGCCGCACCGCAGTTCGAGATGCTCGGTGTTACCGTGGTCACCGATGCCGCGACGGTCTTCCCGGACGGCTCGGCCGCGGACTTTTTCGCCGCCGCGCCGGGTCAGCTGGTCGAGGCCAAGGGGCACTTCGACGGCACGGTTCTGCTTGCCACGGAAGTCGAATTCAAGGACTGACGCAGCCTATATATAATCCCGGCCGGGCCAAACCCTGTTGGCCAGCGGAAAAGCCTTGCCAGTCCTTGCCTCTAAATTTCGCAGCCTGTTGCTGCTAGTGCTGCTATCGCCAGGTCTGCTGCAGGCAGGAACATTGGCCGGACGGCCGCTGGCGGAAGTGCTCGTGGAACTGGCAGGCGATCACCTGCAGCTGATTTTCAACGATGAACTGGTGCCGCCGCAGCTGCTGGTGAGCGAAGAGCCGCCGGCCGGTAGTCGGCGACAGCGCATCGAAGCCTTGCTGAAGCGGCACGGCCTCGCCCTGCAGGAAATCCGCCCCGGGCTGTACTCGGTCGTTGTCGCGAGTGTTCCGGATCAGACTTCGCTCGCCGCGGCCACGCCCGCGGCCGTTGCTGTCGAGGCCCCGGCGCTGCCGGACCTGCTGGTCACGACCAGCCGTTACCAGCTGCTCTATGACCGGCCCGGATCGCATGATTTTCTCAGCGCAGCCGACGTCTCCAAGTATCCTCGGGCGGCCGACGAGACCTTGCAGGTGCTGCACCGCCTGCCGGGTTCAGCCTCTGCCGGGGTTTCGGCGCCGCCGCATATTCGCGGCGGCGAGCGCGGGGAGATCCTCTACCGGCTTGATGGTCTGCAGCTCTACGAGCCCTTTCATGGCAAGAACTTCCTGAACATCGTCAGCATCTTCGATTCGCGTTTCGTGCAGGCCATCGATTTCTATTCCGGCGGTTTCACTGCCGAGTACGGTGACCGGATGAGTGCTGTCGTCGATATCCGTTCCATGGAGCCGCCCGACACGCTTAGCGCGGAACTGGGTCTTAACCTGTTCCATAGCAGCCTGTTGGGGGCCGGTCGATATGCCGGTGGGCGGGGCCATTGGCTGGCATCGTTTCGCCGCAGCAACCTGGACGAGGTATCGGACCTCACCCGATCCAATTATGGCGAGCCTCATTACTTCGACATGCTGCTGCGCACCGGATTCAAGCTCAACGAGGCGACCCGCATTGCTTTCAATTACCTGCACTCCGAGGACAACATCAGCGTCAATAATTCCAGTAAGAGCGAAGTTGCCGACGCGGACTACAGCAACGACTATTTCTGGTTGAGCCTGTGGCACGACTGGTCGGACGCATTGTCCAGCGAATTGCTGTTGTCCTATACGACTATCGAGAACGCGCGCGACGGGCTCATCGAGGAGCCAGGCCATCGCGGCGAACTCTTCGACCGGCGCTCTTTCAGCTACCCGGCGCTGAAACTGGACTTCAGCTACGCGGCATCGCGCTGGCTGGCGCGTTGGGGCGTGGAGGCCCGGCAGCTGGAGGCGGACTATCGCTACGTCAGCAGCCTGGCGCTGGATGCGGATGTCCCCTGGCCCGGCCAGCCGCCGCGCAGCCGCAGGATAGATCTGGCGCCAAATCCGGAAGGTCACCAGCTGGCCACTTACCTGACCGTCCGGTATGCGATCAGCCCGCGCTGGACGGTCGAGGCTGGTCTGCGCTGGGACGACCAGGAGTACGATGGCCTCGAGCATGCGGACCAGTGGAGCCCGCGCTTCAATGTGCAATACCAGTTCCCGGCCGGGACGCGTCTGCGACTCGCGGCCGGGCGCTTTTACCAAACCCACGGCATCAACGAGCTGCAGGTCGGCGATGGCGTAGACCGCTTTTTCCCGGCGCAACGGGCCGACCATCTCGTGCTCGGCCTCGATCACGATTTCGGTGATATCCGCCTGCGGATTGAAGGCTGGTATAAGCGTTTTGATGCGCTCAGACCGCGCTACGAGAATTTTCTTGACCCCTTGACGCTGATCCCGGAACTGCAGCCCGATCGCATCGAGGTCAGGGCCACCGAGGCCAAGGCGCGGGGCGTCGAGCTGAGCCTGGCCCGGCGCGGTGCGGGTGGCTGGTCGTGGTGGTTCAACTACAGCTGGTCACGGGTGACCGACCGCATCGATGGAGACTGGGTCGCGCGGAGCTGGGACCAGCGACACACGCTGAACGTGGGGCTGAACTGGACCACGCAGAAATGGGATGTTAGCCTGACCGGGCGCTATCACAGCGGCTGGCCAACGACCTCGGCACGGCTGGTCAACGGGCGATTGGTCTTCGGTAAGCGCAATGATGAGCGCTTCGAAGATTTCAAGTCTGTCGACATCAAGATCGCGCGCTTTTTCGCCTTGGGCGAGATCGAGCTGGAAGCTTTCCTGGACGTCACCAATGTTTTCCTGTTCGAGAATCCCTGCTGCGTGGAATATCGCGTAAGCACCAGGTCCGGCGGCCCGCAACTGGAACGCGAGCAAGACTACTGGCCGCGGATCGTGCCGAATCTCGGGCTTTACTGGCGATTCTGAAGCGGCCGCTCAGTTCAGCACGGCGTCGCCGAACAGCTTGCGCACACCGGGGTTGTCGCTGGTTGCGACGGCGACCACGAGCCCGGCATCGCCGGCCTGCATCAGTGTCAACGAGCGGATCGCAATGCCGTGATCGGTGATTCGTCGTGCCACTTGGGCCAGCGCCCCTGGTCTATCCGGGGTGCGCAGCAGGACGATGTCGTTCGACACGACCCGGTAGCCCGCATCGATCAACCGCGCCAGCGCCTGGTCATGGTCGCTGACCGCGAGGTTCAATAGTGCCTCGTCGCCATGTTCGACGAAATCGATGCTGCGGATGTCGATGCCGTGCTGGCCAAGGATCTCGGTCACCCGGGTCATCGGGTTATCTGCGGCGGTGCAAAAGATCGTCAGCAGTTTCATCGCCTGTTCTCCAGGTCCGCGGCAATCTCGGCCACGAGCGCATCGATGTAGGGCTCGTCCATGTGGGGCATCACGATGACATGACTGATGCCATAGGCAGTAGCGAGCTGGCGGCGGTGCTGCAGCGCCTGGCTCACCTCCGGGAACACGACCGTGATCGCATCCGGGTTGCGCCAGGCATCGATGCCGGCGGCCTTCAGGCTCCGGACCGCGCGCTCGGCCAGCGCCAGGCTGCGCTGGACCCGTTCGCGGAATCCCGGTTCGCCGAAGCGCTTGACCGCGTACCACATGAACATCGGTGTATGTCCGTTACGCGAGCCGGTGACGGTCGTGTCGAGATTGCCGATATAGGCGATCGCGCTGGCGATGCGGTTCACGTGGCTGCGCCTGGCCAGCACGATGCCGCAGGGCATCGGCGAGCCGATGAACTTGTGGCCGCTGATGGCGATGCTGTCGGCCCCGTCGGCGAAATCGAAACGTGGGCGCCGGTCGAGAAACGGCGCGATCGCACCGCACATCGCCGCGTCCGAATGGATATAGCGCTTGGGCACCGCCAGTTCGTCGAGGATCGAGTTGATCTCGCCGAGGTCGTCGCGGGCCTCGGTCATCGTGGTGCCGATATTCGCGAAGATGATCGGTGGCACATCGCGGTTGACTTTCAGGGTTTCCCGCAGGTCCGCGTAGTCCATCTCGCCGTTCGGCTGGGAGCGGATCATGATATTGCGCATGTTCAGGAAATGCAGGCTTTTGGCGACGCTGTAATGCGTGTGCTGCGAGTAATAGACGATGCCCTGCGGGTGCAGTTCGCGCGCCAGGTAGAGTCCGTAGAGATTGCCCTCGGTGCCGCCGTTGGTGACATAGCCCCACCAGTCTCCGGCCGGGGCGCGCATCTGCCGGGCCCAGAATTCGAGCGCCTCGCGCTCGAACTCGCGGCTGTCGATCTTGCAGGTGCTGCCGCTGAAGGGGTCGCCGACGTTGTTCAGCGAATAGTCCAGCAGCGGCTTCAATTCGTCGTAATCGAAGTCTTGCGCAACCGGGTAGCCGGCCAGCAGCGCGGCCTGCTGCCGCAGGTAGGCGTAGAAATCACGCAGGCGCTGCCGGTCGGCCGCCGGCAGCAGTGGCCCGCCGCCGGAGTCGTCGTCCCGTCCACTCATTTCCGTATCATGCCCTGACGCGGACGGATTGTCCTGTCCGGGGCCAGGCCAGGGCCGAGGGCAAACGCGGATGGCCTGTTCGGAGCCGATGCTCTAAGCTTCGCGCGCAATGGCACAACGCAGCGGCAGCTTCCTGAGCTACGCCTTCCGGCCGTTCTTCCTGGCCAACGCCGGTTTCGCGCTATTGGTGATCCCGGCCTGGGCCGCGGCCTGGCTGGGCGTCCCGCCATTCGCCGACGCCGGGCTGGATCCGCTGTGGCATGCACACGAGATGCTGTTCGGCTTCGTCCCGGCCGCGGTCGCCGGCTTCACGCTGACCGCGGTCGCGACCTGGACCGGTCGCCCGCCGCTGGCCGGGCAAGTGCTGGCCTGGCTGCTCGCAAGCTGGCTGGCCGCGCGGGTGGCCATGGCCTTCGCCCCGCAACTGCCGGTCTGGCTGCCCGGCGGCCTGTCGGCCGGGTTCATCGTCTCGGTCGCGCTGCTGCTGGCGCGGGAACTGATCGCGGCGGCCAATCGCCGCAATTATCCGCTGGCCGCATTGATCCTGCTGCTCGGCATGCTGGACCTGCTGTTCTTCGCCGGCGCTTCGGCCGGCTCGCCGGCCGGGCAAACGCTCGCGATCGTGGCGGCATTGCACCTGGCCTCGATCCTGATCACGCTGATCGGTGGGCGCATCGTGCCGGCATTCACGCGCAACTGGCTGCAAGCGCATGGCGCTCAGCGGTTGCCTCGCAGCCGCGCCTGGCTCGAAACCGGCGTGTTCCTGGCCACCGCCGCCGCCGGAATCGCGCATGCCCTGGGATTGTTGCCGGCGGCCGGCTGGCTGGCGCTGCTGGCCGGTGCGCTGCATGGCCTGCGGCTCGCTGGCTGGCGCGGCCTCGCCGCCTGGCCGGAACCGCTGCTGTTCGTCCTGCATACCGCCTATGCCTGGCTCTGTGCCGGCTATGGGCTTCTGGGGCTGGGCCTGCTCGGCGTGTTGCCGCTGTCGCTGGGTCTGCATGCGCTGGGGGTCGGTGCGATCGCCGGCATGGTGCTGGCCGTTACCACGCGGGTCGCGTTGGGCCATACCGGGCGAGCCTTGCACGCGGCGCCGCTGACGGTGCTGGCCTACACTGCGCTGCTGAGTGCCTTGCTGCTGCGGCTGGCCGCGATCCTGATGCCGGCAGCCGCTGCCCCGCTGCTGGGCCTGTCGGCCGGCGCCTGGGCAGTGGTTTTCCTGTTGTTCCTCGTCGTTTACGCGCCGATCCTGCTGGGGCCGACGCGGAACGGGTGACCCGCTCGCAGCTCGGCTTGACAGACTGGCCGTGATTGCTCGTCTCTTCGTTTCGGTCGGCCCGGATGTCGATAGGGATATTCGCGTATTAGCAACCCTTGCCGGCCCTGCGATCATGACGCAGGGTAGCGACGGTCCAAGCAGACGCAAGGGGGCGAAATGGCTTCTCGAATCCGGACAGATATCGTGTTGCTCGGTGCGGGCATCCTACTGCTCTACTGTGCAACGGCGCTGGCCGTCGACCGTAACGCACCATTGGTGCACCAGGCCGAAGTCAAGCAGGCCCAGGCATCCAATGAGCGCGGGAAGGAACTGTTCTTGCAGAACTGCGCCGCCTGTCACCAGCCCGACGGCCGCGGCCTGAAGGGCGCCTTTCCGCCGCTGGCCGCGTCCGACTACATCGCGGCCGACCCGAAACGGCTGCTGGAAATGACCGTCAAGGGACGCTCCGGGCCGATCACCGTCAACGGCGAGACCTACAACAATGTGATGCCGGCGATGAGTTACCTGTCCGACGAGGACCTGACGGCGATCCTGAACTACGTCCTCAACAGCTGGGGCAACCCCGGCGGGCATTTCGCGGTCGAAGAGGTCCGAACCTATCGTGAGGCAGAAGGCTTGCAGGCATCCACCGGCGCCGGCGAACGCCACCCAGGCACGCCGGAGGCGCAGCAGGCCTACCAGGGGGCGCCGAGCGCCGTCGCGCCAGAGGTCAAGGTCGTGCGCACGCCCGGCGCGCCGGACCTGACCGAAGATGAGTTCGCCACGGCCACCCGCATCTACTTCGAGCGCTGCGCCGGTTGCCACGGCGTATTGCGCAAGGGCGCGACTGGCAAGCCGCTGACGCCGGACATCACGCAGGCCAAGGGCACCGACTACCTGAAGGCATTGATCACCTTCGGCTCACCGGCCGGCATGCCGAACTGGGGCAGTTCCGGCGAACTGACGGCCGAAGAGGTCGACATCATGGCGCGCTTCCTGCAGCACGATCCGCCGACGCCGCCCGAATTCGGCATGCCGAAGATCAAGGCGAGCTGGAAGCTGCTGGTCCCGGTCGAGGACCGGCCGGCGAAGCCGCAACACGATCTGAACATCGACAATTTCTTCTCGGTCACGCTGCGCGATGCGGGCCAGGTAGCACTGATCGACGGCGATACCAAGAAAATCGTCAATATCGTCGATACCGGTTACGCGGTGCACATTTCCCGGATGTCGTACTCGGGTCGCTATGTCTACACGATCGGCCGGGATGCGAAGATCAACTTGATCGACCTGTGGATGGACCCGCCACAGACCGTCGCGCAGATCCGCGTGGGCCTGGAGGCGCGCTCGGTCGAGACGTCGAAGTACCAGGGCTTCGAAGATCGTTACGCGATCGCCGGGTCCTACTGGCCGCCACAGTACGTGATCATGGACGGCAGCACGCTGGAACCGCTGAAGGTCGTCTCGACCCGCGGCATGACCGTGGATACGCAGGAATACCATCCGGAGCCGCGCGTGGCGGCGATCGTCGCTTCGCACCAGCACCCGGAGTTCATCGTCAACGTCAAGGAGACCGGCCGGATCCTGCTGGTCAACTATTCCGACATCGACAATCTGGCCGTGACCACGATCGACGCCGCCCGTTTCCTGCACGATGGCGGCTGGGACCTGACCAAGCGCTATTTCCTGACCGCGGCCAACCAGTCGAACAAGATCGTGGTCGTCGATTCCAAGGAGCGCAAGCTGGCGGCGATGGTCGACGTGGACAAGATTCCGCATCCGGGACGGGGCGCGAACTTCGTCCATCCAGAGTACGGCCCGGTCTGGGTCACGAGCGCGCTGGGCAATGACAAGATCACGATGATCGGTACCGATCCGGTCGGGCACCCGCAATACGCCTGGAAAGTCGTGAAGGTCCTGAAAGGGCAGGGCGGCGGCTCGCTGTTCGTCAAATCGCACCCGAAGTCGAAAAACCTGTGGGTCGATACGCCGCTGAACCCCGATGCGGCAATTCACCAGAGCGTTGCAGTCTTCGACATCGACGATCTCGACGCCGGCTACCAGGTGCTGCCGATCGCCGAGTGGGCCGGCGTCGGGCCCGGCCCGCGGCGTGTCGTCCATCCAGAGTACAACAAGGACGGCACCGAGGTCTGGTTCTCGGTCTGGAGCGGCAAGGAGGAGGAATCGGCGATCGTCGTCGTCGATGACCGGACCCGCAAGCTGAAACGGGTCATCAAGGGGCCGCAGATCGTGACACCCACTGGCAAGTTCAACGTCTACAACACGATGCACGACATCTACTGACGGCCCTGCGGGGCGGCCTACTGTGCCGCCCCCGATGCCGGCCCACGACGCGGAGATCCACCGATGAAAATGTTTCTGGCACTGGCCGTCCTGTTGCTGCCGGCGGGCTACGCGGCTGCGGGCGAGCAGGGTGATGGCCTGAGCGACCGAATCGCAGCCGCAGTCGAGGATGGCACGATCAAGCTGTCTTTCCGCTACCGCTATGAGTTCGTGGACGAGGACGGTTTCGCCAAGGACGCGCATGCCAGCACCTTGCGCTCGCGGCTGAGCTTTGCGCCGAAGTTCGGCGACGACTGGGCCTTGCTGGCCGAAATCGACGATATTCGGCCTATCGGCAACGACACCTTCAATGACACGCGCAATGGCAAGACCGACCGTCCGGCCGTGCTCGATCCGGAGGGCACCGATCTCAATCAGGCCTGGGTGAGATACACCGGTTTCGACCGTGTCGCGCTGACGCTGGGCCGGCAGCGCATCAATCGTGGTAATCAGCGCTATATCGGCGGCGTCGGCTGGCGGCAGAACGAACAGACCTACGACTCCTTCTCGGCGGCCTATGGCGACGCCGAGTCGCCTTTCCAGGCTTTCTACGCCTATGTATTCAACGTCCGGCGGATCTTCGGCCCGGAGCGCGGCACGCCAGGCCGCGAGCTGGACAGCGACAGCCACCTGCTGGATGCGCAATACCGCTTCGGCCCGGCCCTGCGCTTGTCCGGCTATGCCTACTTGCTGGACTTCGACGACGCGGACTCGCTGTCCAGTTCGACGCTGGGAATTCGCGCCGACGGCGAACTGGCGCTGCGCGAGGGCGTGCAGCTGGGCTACGCGGCCGAGTACGCCCGGCAGGAGGACTTCGGCGACAACCCGGTCAACTACGATGCCGACTACTATCTGCTGGAGGCCAATCTGGGCTGGCGGCCGGTGGTCGTGACCGCCGGCTTCGAAGTCCTCGGCGGCGGCAGCGCACCGGGCAGCGGCTTCCGCACGCCGCTGGCGACGCTGCACAAGTGGCAGGGCTGGGCCGATCGCTTCGCCGTGGCCACCGGCGGCGGCCTGGCGTCCGGCGTCGAGGACCTGTACCTCGGTATCGGCTGGCAGCTGCTGGACGGCAAGTTCCTGCTGCGCTACCACGACTTCGACGCGGAGACCGGGGGCGGCAGCCTCGGCAGCGAATGGGATGCCTCGGCCAGCTGGAAATTCGCGAAGTACTACGGCCTGCTGCTGAAGTTCGCCAGCTACGATGCCGACAGCTTCAGCGCCGATGCAACCAAGTTCTGGGTGATGTTGACGGCCGCGTTCTGACGCGACGCCCCGCTGCCCGCATCAGGCCTCGCTGTGGCGAAAGTCCACGCGGTACAGCACCGCGTACAGCACTGGCACCAGCCCCAGGGTCAGCAGCGTCGAGAAGGCCAGGCCGAAAATGATGGCGACGGCCATCGGTTCCCACATCGGCCCGCCACCGAGCCACAGTGGCAGCAGCCCGCCGATCGTGGTCGCCGTGGTCAGCAATATCGGCCGCAGCCGCTGCTGGGCCGCCACCAGCACGGCCTGGTCGGGGGGCAGGCCGTTGTCCTCACGCTCGATGCGGATGCGGTCGAGCAGGACGATCGCATTGTTGATGACGATGCCGGACAGCGAGATCACGCCCAGCAGCGTCATGAAGCCGAAATAGGAGCGCACCAGCAGCAGGCCGCAGACCACGCCGATCAGCGCGAAGGGAATCGTCGCCAGCACGATCAGGGGGCGGCGCAGCGAATTGAACTGTGCCACCAGCAGCAGCACGATGATCATGAAGGCGATCGGCAGCTTGACCTCGATCGAGCGATTCGCCTTGCCGGAGGTCTCGGCCTCGCCACCCAGTGCCCAGCTGTAGCCGAAAGGCCAGTCACGCGCCTGTGCTTCCAGCCAGGGCGTGATTTCTGCATTGACCTCGGCGGCCGTGTAACCCGGCTTCAGCAATGCCTCGACGGTGACCGTGCGGAGCCGGTTGCGGCGCTCGATGACACCGGGTTGCCAGACGATCTGCGGTGTCGCCACCTGTGACAGCGGCACCGAGCGGCCGGTCGCCTGCGAGTAGACG
>RFHQ01000070.1 GCA_003695765.1 Gammaproteobacteria bacterium | reverse complement strand
GCGCTGCTGGTCGCGGCCTGCTTCGACCGCGATGGCTTCGCGCGGATGCTGGAGCAATGCCTCGCGCTCGGGCTGTTCGCCTTGGTCGAGATCTTCGCCGTGGAGGAACTCGCGCACTGCCTGCCGGCGATGGAGGCGGCCGGGCCGGCGATCGGCGACGATGGCTCGGTGCGCCTGTTGCTGGGTGTGAACTGCCGCGACCTGCGCACGCTGGCCGTCGCTTTCGATCGCTTCGCGGCGCTGGCGCCGGCATTGCCCCAGCACTGGCCACTGGTGGCCGAAAGCGGCGTGGGCAACGCTGCGGAGGCAGCTGCGGTGGCGGCGGCCGGTTATCGCGTGGCGCTGGTCGGCAGTGCGCTGATGCGTGCCGACGATCCGGCGGCCCTGGCCCGCGAACTGCTCGCGGCCGGGCGGGCGGCGGCCGCATGAGTATCTTCGTCAAGATCTGCGGACTGCGCAGCGCGGAGGCGGTGAAAGCCGCGATCGAGGCGGGCGCCGATGCGCTGGGCTTCGTGTTCGCCGACTCTCCGCGGCGCATCGAGCCGGAGCAGGCTGCGGCATTGTGTGCGGCGCTGCCCGCTGGCATCGTCCGCGTCGCAGTGATGCGCGACCCGCGCCGGGATGGCTGGGAGCAGGTCAGTCGTGTGTTCCGCCCGGACTGGCTGCAGGCCGAGGCCGAGGCGCTGGCAGGGCTCGAGCTGGAGCAACAGATCCGGCCGCTGCCGGTGTTCCGCGATACACCGGCACTGGACGAAGACCTGGCCGCGGCCGAGGATCGCCTGCTGTTCGAGGGTGCGACCAGCGGCGCCGGCCAGCGTGCCGACTGGGCACGGGCGGCGCGGCTCGCGCGCCGTACGCGTTTGCTGCTCGCCGGCGGGCTGGACCCGGAGAACGTCGCCGATGCGATCGCGCGGGTACAGCCCTGGGGTGTCGATGTCAGCAGCGGCGTCGAGCGGCGCCGCGGTGAAAAGGATCCCGCGCGGATCGCGGCCTTCGTCGCCGCGGTGCGCGCGGCGGAGACAGCCTATGGACTTTGAACTCACGGCCGAGCAACGCCGGTCACTGCTGGAGCAACTGCTGACAGACCGGTTACCCGACGTGCAGGGCCGCTTCGGGCCATACGGTGGCTGCTATGCGCCGGAAACCTTGATGCCGGCGCTCAAGCGCCTGGCAGTGGTCGCACGCGAGCAGCTAGACGATCCGTCCTTCCAGGCCGAGCTGAACGTGGAACTGACGCAATGGGTCGGCCGGCCCACAGCGCTGACCTATGCCCGGGCCCTGTCGCTGCGCTGGGGCACGTCGGTGTGGCTGAAGCGCGAAGACCTGGCGCATACCGGCGCGCACAAGATCAACAATGCGCTGGGCCAGGCCCTGCTGGCGCGGCGCATGGGCGCGAAGCGGGTCATCGCCGAGACCGGCGCCGGCCAGCACGGCGTGGCGACCGCGGCGGCCTGCGCGCGGGTCGGCATACCCTGCCGGGTCTACATGGGCGCGGTCGATGTGGAGCGCCAGGCGCCAAACGTCGACCGCATGCAGCAACTCGGCGCCGAGGTGATCCCGGTCGAGTCAGGCGACGCGACGCTGCGCGCGGCAATCGACGAGGCCTTCCGCGACTGGGTCGGCGATCCGGAGCAGGGCTATTACCTGCTCGGCTCTGCGGTCGGGCCGCATCCCTACCCGTGGCTGGTGCGCGAACTGCAGAAAGTCATCGGCCGCGAGGCCCGCGGACAGATGCTGAGCCTGGCCGGGCGCCTGCCCGATGCGGTGTTCGCCTGTGTCGGCGGTGGCTCGAATGCGATCGGCCTGTTCCATCCCTTCCTCGGCGATGCCGAGGTCGAGCTGGTTGGTGTCGAGGCCGGCGGCCGCGGCAGCGGGCTCGGCCAGAATTCGGCGACGCTGGTCACCGGCACGCCGGGCATCCTGCACGGCAGCCTGTCGCTGCTCTTGCAGGACGAGCATGGCCAGGTGCAGGAGACGCACTCGATCTCCGCGGGGCTGGATTATTCCGGCGTGGGTCCCGAACACGCGCTGCTCAAGGGTATCGGGCGGGTGCGCTACGAAAGCGCGACCGACGTGGAAGCGCTGGACGCGCTGCGCGAGTGCTGCGCTGCGGAGGGTATCCTGCCGGCGCTGGAATCGGCGCATGCGCTGGCCGGCGCGCGGCGCTGGGCCGCGGAGCGCCGCGACGGCGTCATTCTGATCGGCCTGTCCGGCCGTGGTGACAAGGACATGCCGACGCTGAGCCGGCTGCTGCACGCCGACGAAGACGAGGTGGTGACATGAGCGCGCAGCCGGGCCACGAGCAGGTCACCGCGGCGATCCGCGCCGCGGGCGAACAGGGACGTCCGGCACTGCTGCCGTTCGTCACGGCCGGCTACCCGGATCCGGCCGGGTTCATCGAGCTGCTGAGCGCCGTGTCGGCCGCCGGCGACGTCGTCGAAGTCGGCGTGCCATTTTCCGACCCGATGGCCGATGGCGTGACCATCCAGCGCGCCAGCCGCGCCGCGATCGAAGCCGGTGTCAGCCTGCGCTGGATCCTGGAACAACTGCAGGCCGTGCGCGCCGCCGGCCACCGTTTCGCGCCGCTGGTGCTGATGAGCTATCTGAACCCGTTGTATTCCTACGGGTATCGGCGGCTGGCAACGGATGCGGCCGCCGCCGGTGTCGGCGCGTTCATCGTGCCGGACCTGCCGCTGGAGGAAGGCGCCGAGTTTCGTGCGACGCTCGCAGCCGAAGGGCTCGGGCAGGTGCAGCTCGTCACGCCGACGACCGACGCGCGGCGGCTGGAGGCGATCTGTGCGGCCAGCAGCGGTTTCGTCTACGCGGTGACCACGACCGGCGTCACCGGGGGGAGCAGTGGCCTGCCGGCGGACCTCGCGGCCTACCTCGACCGCGTCCGGGCAGTCTCGCCGCTGCCGGTCTGCGCCGGCTTTGGCATTCGCGATGCGGAGCAGGTCAGACTCGTCGGCGAGCATGCCGATGGCGCCATTGTTGGCTCGGCACTGGTCGAAGCGCTGGAGCGTGGCGATGACGCCAAGGCATTCGTGGAAAGCCTGCGCGCATGAATACGGGGCAAGCTGCGTTTCCGCCAATGCGCACGGACTAGCGATCGGCCGCGACGCGCAACTGCCACAGCATCAGCATGACCGACAGCGCGGCGATCGCCGCGGCCGTGCCGAACGCGGCCGCGCTGCCGGCGAGCTGCCAGATACCGCCGAAGATCAGCGCGCCCGGCAACGCGGCCAGCCCGACGCACATGTGGAACAGCCCGAAGGCCGTGCCGCGTTCCTGTTCGCCGGCGACATCGCCGACCAGCGCGCGCTCGACTGCCTCGGTCAGCGCGAGGCTGCCCGCGTAGGCGAGAAACAGCAGCCAGGTCACATGATCGCCACCGGCATCGCCGGTCAGCGCCAGTGCGACCAGCACGGCGATGCGCAGGCCCCAGCCGCCCAGTGCCACCGGCAGCCGGCCGGCGTGATCCGACAGCCAGCCGGCCGGTGCGGCGAGGACGCTCTTGACCAGGCTGGCCGCGGCCCACAGCAGCGGAATCCACGGAATCTCGAGTCCGCGTTCGGCGGCCCATAGCACCAGGAAAGCTTCCGGCGCGCTGGCCAGCGCCAGCCCGGTGGCCGCGATGATCAGGCCGCGCAGTTGCGGGTGCAGCAGACGCCACTTCAGGGGCGGCGGACGCGGCGCTGGTGCCGCCGGCGGCAGATCCTTCAGGCCCGTCAGCAAAAGCAGCATCACGATCGCGCCGGGGATCACCGACAGCAGGAAGATGTCGCGCAGGCCGACCTCCTGTTGCAGCAGCAGCCAGGCCAGCACCGGGCCGACGACGGCGCCGGCATTGTCCATCGCCCGGTGCAGGCCGAAGGCGCGGCCGCGCCAGTGCGCCGGCGTGCTCGCCGCGATCAGCGCATCGCGTGGCGAGGTGCGGATCCCCTTGCCGACCCGATCGAGAAATCGCAGCAACAGCACCGCCGGCCAGGCGCCAGCCAGCCCGATCAGCGGCCGGGCTACATTCGCCAGCGCGTAGCCGCCGACGACCAGGCCGCGGCGGCTCCAGCCGCGGTCACTGAGATAGCCGGACGCGAGTTTCAGCAGGCTGGACGCGGCTTCCGCCAGACCTTCGACCAGCCCCAGCACGGCCGCACCGCTGCCGAGCGTCAGGGTCAGAAACAGCGGCAGCAGCGGCGTGATCATCTCGCTGGCGGCATCGTTCATGAACGACACCAGGCTCAGGACGATGACCGTCCTCGGCAGGAAGCGCCAGCGGCTCACTCGGTGGGCCCAGCGGTGTCTGAATTGAGCAGTCCTTCGCTCTGGCAGTCACCGCGGCAGGGTGGCGCGACGGGATCGAAGCGGAACGGGCCGATCGCGAGACCGGGGTAGCGCGGCGCGGCCGTTGCGATTCCGGCCGCGTCCAGCGCCTCGCGAAGCTGCCCGATGTCCTCGACCGCCGGCGCTTGATAGTCGGCGAACCACTCCCAGCCGGACCCGGCACGTCGCAGTGCGAAGCCGGTGCGCGGGTTGCCGCCGCTGAAGACGACGTACTCCGGTCCCGGCGCCGCTGGGTCGATCTCGGTGGCGATGACCAGGCCGCGCTGCCGGCGCCCGCCGCCGAAATTCGGCATCAGCGGTAGTTCGCGGATCGCCGCCGCGAGACCCGGGGGCCACTCGTGGCTGGCGGGATAGAGGTCGAAATCGCCGACGACGGGCCGTCGGGACAACGCCGGCGCCGTCGGCGTCTCGCGCGCGGCCGCGATCCCGCGCCGGATCGCGGCCGCTTCCGGGTGGCTTTCCAGCGCCGCCAGCTTCGCCAGCCACTCTGCTCCGGCTCTGCCAAGGTCATGATACATATAGTAAAAATCGAACTCCGCCGCGCTCACACGGCCGTCGATCAGCCGCTCGGCCTGCGCCCGCGCGCTGATCCTCAGCGGATCGAAGGGCGGCGTGTGCAGCAGCATCGCGACCGCCACGACCAGCGGCGCCAGGCCGAGGTTCACGGCCGGCAGGCGGCCGAGCCATGGGCCGTGGCGATCGAGCCTGGCCCACAGGTAGCCGATCGCGTGCAGGCCGAGGATCGTAGCCGCCACTGCGCCGTAGAGGCGTGGCGGTGTCAACGAGTAATGCTGGATGCGCACGGCGAGGCCGTAGCCCGCGATGCAGACGAACAGCAGCATCGCAACGATGCCGGCCTCGGTGAGGCGGCGAAACCAGGCCGCGGTGGGCGGCTCGCGGCCATCCCCCCAGGCGGCGTTGATCATGACGAGCAGCAGTGCCGACCAGGAGAGCAGCAGGGACGCCGGGCTGCGCGTGCTCCACAGCAGGGCCAGCCCGCCGCTGGCCAGCGCCGCGAGAAACAGCAATGCCACGCCGGCCACCAGCGGCAGCAGACTCCGCAGCATCGCCAGCGTGATACCGCGCATACTGGCGATCACGCGCTCGCGCTCCCGTCCCAGCGCCAGGCCGAAACCGCTGGCGGCGCCGGTAACCGTAGCGATGAATACCGGCTTGGCGAACAGTTCGCTGAAGAAGTCGATGTCCAGCAGCCGGAACAACGCGGCCCAGAGGCCAAGCAACAGCCACAGCACGGCGACGAAGCCCGACGCGAGCAGGCCGATGTGCTGGTTCGACCAGGCACGCTCGCAGAGCGCCGGATAGGGGAACTCGAATCGCCCCCTGCACTGGAAGATCTGCAGGAAGGGCATGGCGATGTACAGGCTGAGCGAGGTGGCAGTGATCCAGGTATAGACCCGCAACTCGTCGCCGCGGCCGAGTAATTCCTGTTCGGCTGGTGACGGCAGCTGCAGGCCGACCCACCAGGCGATCAGCGCGAAGGGCAGGGCTGCGGCCGAGGCCAGGGTCCAGAGCCGGCGC
>RFHQ01000069.1 GCA_003695765.1 Gammaproteobacteria bacterium | reverse complement strand
TAGCGGGCGGCCCATTCCTTGCCGGTGCCGGATTCGCCGGTGATCAGCACATTGGTGTTGAAACCGGCCACCTGCTCCAGCATCCGCCGGACCTGAGCCATGCGCTGGCTGGAGCCGGTCGGGAAATACAGGCGCTCGTCGGCAGCGGGTGGCCCGGCGGTCGCCGGGGCCCGGTCGATACTGGCGGCGGACTGCACGGTCTGGCTCATGGCTTTCCCTCGAAACCTGGCCGCCGGACGCGACTGCCAAATTTCCGGCAGCTGCAGTCGGCCCAGCGAATTCAGCGACGCAGCCACCCGTCAGGCTGCAAAACCATGATTGGGCAAAAATCAATGGAAGTCAAATACCTGGAGAAATTACCCAGATTTTCAGCCAAGTGCCGCGCAGGCAGGCACCAGGTGCGGGCCACGGCCGATGCCAGAATACTGGCGCGCTTCAAGCGTGGCTGGCCAGCACCGGCAGGCGCGAGCGCCGCAGCGCATGGTCGGTCAGGCCCCCGAAGATCCGCTCGCGCAGCCGGTGGCGGCTGTAGGCGCCCATCAGCAGCAGATCGGCGCCGGCGGCCTCGCAGGCCCGCTCGATCTCGGCCGCCGGGTCCCGGCCGCGGGTCTTCACGAGATCGGCTCTGACTCCATGGTGCGCCAGGTAACGGCGCAACCGGGCCGCTTTCGGTCCGGGCCCGCCCTCCGGGCCGGCCGCCACGATCGTGACCGCATCGGCCGCCTCGATCAGCGGCATGCCGGCCGCGACCGCCCGGCTGGCCTCCGGCGAGCCGTTCCACGCGATCACGAGGCGGCGGCCCGGAGCGCGCAGGCGCCGCTGCGGCAGTACCAGCACCGGCCGGGTCGAGTGCAGCAGCGCTTCCATCAGGAACAGCCGCGCCAGGCGGCCGCCGCGGGCGGCCGGCCGCGACACCACGACCAGGTCGGACAGCGGCCCGACGATCGGCATGATCCGGTCCGGCGAGCCGACCCGCTCGTACCAGATCGCGACCGGGCGGCCGTCGGCCCGCGGCCGCGTCGCCACCGGGTAGGCCTCGCGCTCGGCGATCCGCGTGAACAGTTCGCGGGCGTCACGGCTCAGGCGCTCCGGATTGCGCCCCTGGCTGGCGGCCAGCCAGGCCGGCGACAGCCCGGCGGTCACCGGGATCTGCCTGGCGCTGACGCGGTGCGGGCGGATATGGCAGCCGACCAGGTCTGCGCTCAGGCGCCGAGCCAGGTCGAAGCTGGTCTCCAGCGCACGCGCGCATTCGGGTCGATTGGCGACCGGCACCAGGATGACTCGCATTGGGGAACTCCGTGCGCTTGGGGCCACCGATGATAGCAGCCGCCGGCGATCGACAGGCTTGGGGCGGCGTGGCACAGTCCGCAGCGCAATGCACGAGCACCCGACGCTGCCACCGAGCAAGCTGCCCGGCGTGGGCACGACGATCTTCACCGTGATGTCGCAGCTCGCGGCCGACCAGGGCGCAATCGACCTCTCCCAGGGCTACCCGGACTTCGCCGTCCCGGCGCCCCTGCTGGCACGGGTCGAACACCACCTGCGCGCCGGCCACAACCAGTACGCGCCGATGGCCGGCCTGCCGGCGTTGCGCGAAGCGATTGCCGAAAAGACCGCCGCGCTGTATGGCGTCGAGTGCGATCCGGGCGAGCAGATCACCATCACCTCCGGTGCAACCGAGGCGCTGTTCGCCGCAATCCATGCCTTCGTGCACCCAGGCGACGAGGTCATCCTGCTGGACCCGGCCTACGATGCCTACGATCCGGCGGTCCGGCTGGCCGGCGGCCGGCCGGTGCACCTGCCGCTGAGCGGCCCGGGATTCGACCTCGATCTCGACCGGCTCGCTGCGGCCATCGGCCCGCGCAGCCGGATGCTGGTGCTGAACACGCCGCACAACCCCACCGGCGCCGTGCTCCCGGCGTCGCGCATCGAGGCGCTGGCCCGGCTGCTGCGCGACAGCGATCTGCTGGTGGTCAGCGACGAGGTCTATGAACACATGGTCTTCGATGGCGAAGAACACGCCAGTCTGCTGCGCTACCCGGCATTGTTCGAGCGCAGCCTGGTGATCTCGTCCTTCGGCAAGACCTGCCATGCGACCGGCTGGAAGATCGGTTATGTCGTTGCGCCGCGCCCCCTCAGCGCCGAGTTTCGCCGCGTGCACCAGTTCGTGCAGTTCTGCGTGGCCACGCCGCTGCAGCATGCGCTGGCCGATTACCTGCGCTCCGATCCGCAGCACTACCGGGAACTGCCGGCCTTCTACCAGCGCAAGCGCGACCTCTTCTGCCAATTGCTCGCCGGCAGCCGCTTCCGCCTGACACCGTCCGCAGGCACCTATTTTCAGCTCGCCGATTACAGCGCGATCAGCGACGAGCCCGATGTCGACTTTGCCCGGCGGCTGACCCGGGACGCCGGTGTGGCCGCGATCCCGGTTTCGGTATTCTACGCAGCGCCGCCTGCGGACCAACGGCTGTTGCGCTTCTGCTTCGCGAAGGCCGACGAGACCTTGCGCGCGGCCGCGGAACGACTGGAGGCGCTATGAAGCCGCTGACACTGAGCCTGCTGCAGACCCGACTGCTCTGGCAGGACCCGGATGGCAATCGCCGGCGGATTGCCGAGCGGTTGCGCGGCGCGCCCGCGCTCGGTGAACTGGTGCTGCTGCCGGAAATGTTCACCACCGGCTTCACGATGGCAGCGGCCGATGTCGCCGAGGACATGCACGGACCGACGGTCGGCTGGATGCGCGGGCTCGCGGCCGAGCTGCAGGTCACGCTGGCCGGCAGCCTCGTGATCCAGGACGGCCAAGACTATTACAACCGCCTGATCTGGATGCCGCCGGCCGGCGAGCCGGGCTGCTACGACAAGCGCCACCTGTTCCGCATGGCCGACGAGCAAGCGCACTACCGCGCCGGCCGGCAGCGGCGGATCTTCCGGCTCGGCGACTGGCGGGTCTGCCCGCTGATCTGTTACGACCTGCGCTTCCCGGTCTTTTCCCGCGGCGTCGATGCCTACGACCTGCTGGTCTACGTGGCGAACTGGCCGGCCGCGCGGCGCTCGGCCTGGTCCACGCTGCTGCCGGCCCGGGCGGTCGAGAACCTCTGCTATGTCGCCGGCGTGAACCGCATCGGCAGCGACGGCAACGGCCGCGACTATGCCGGCGACAGCGGCGCCTGGGACTACCTGGGGCGGCGCCTGCTGGACCCCGGCGATGCCGACGGTGTGTTCAATGTGACCCTGGACGGCGAGGCATTGCTACGGTACCGGCGCAAGTTCCCGGCCCACCTGGACGCCGACCGCTTCGCCCTGCTCGATCCACCGGGCGGAGACTGAGGCATGCGCCGGCTGCTGGTCTTTCAGCACGTGCCCTGGGAGATACTCGGCGTACTCGACCCGCTGCTGCGCGATGCCGGCTTCCGGATCCGCTACCTGAATTTCGGCCGCAACCCCGAGGCCCGGCCGCGGGTCGAACGCTACCACGGGCTGATCGTCCTCGGCGGGCCGATGAACTGCGACGACACCGACCGCTACCCGCACCTGCAGGTCGAGAGCGACGCGATCGCGCAGGCGATCGACCTGGGCCGGCCCGTGCTCGGCATCTGCCTCGGCGCGCAATTGATCGCCCGGGCGCTCGGCGCGCGCGTCGTTCGCAACCCGGAGAAGGAAATCGGCTGGTACCCCTTGCGGGCGACCGCGGCCGGGCGCGGTGACCCGCTGTTCGGCACCCTCGGCGAACGCGAAACCGTCTTCCAGTGGCACGGCGACCGTTTCGAAATCCCAGACCAGGCCGTGCACCTGGCCCGCTCGCCGGCCTGCCCCAACCAGGCCTTCCGCTACGGCGAGAACGTCTACGCGCTGCAGTTCCATCTCGAGGTCGACGCGGCAATGATCCACCGCTGGCTCAGGACGCCGGCCAATGCCCGCGAACTGGCGGGACTGCCCGGCGGCGCCCCGGCAACGGCCGCGCGCATCGCCGCCGATACCGAGCGCTACATGGCGCGTTCGCTGCAACTCGCCGAGGCCTTCTTCGGCCGGTACCTGGCGCTCTTTCACCAGCGCCGCCGGCGCCTGCGCCTGCCGTCGCGCTAGACGCCCTTGAATCCCGGCCGAGCGCCCCCAGGCCGATGGGCCGGGCACCCGCCAGCCGGTTTCGCGCTGCAGCAGGATTGCGACACGGCGTCGCCAAGGGATAGTATCGTTTCGATCCCATTTTCTTTCTCGGAGCCACGATGAGCGCCAGCACCGATGCCCTCGACCTGCGGCCAGCCAGCCTGCGGCACGTGGAACTGCCGGTCACCGGCATGACCTGCAGCGCCTGTGCGGCCCGGCTGGAAAAGGCGCTGGCGCGCACCACCGGCGTGCAGTCTGCGAGCGTCAATTTTGCGCTGGAGCGTGCGGCGATCGATTACGCCGGCGACCAGACCGATGTCGGCCGGCTGGCCGAGGTCATCGGCAAGGCCGGCTTCGGCGTCGAGCGCGAGCACGTTTCCTTCCCGGTCGAGGGCATGACCTGCAGCGCCTGCGCCGGGCGCATCGAAAAGGCCCTGCAACGCGTGCCGGGCGTGGTATCGGCCAACGTGAACCTGGCGCTGGAACGCGCCGACGTCGAGGTGGTCGCCGGCAGCGTGTCCCTGGAGGCACTGGCCGAGGCCGTCGAGCGCGCCGGCTATCGCGCGCTGACCAGCTCGGCGGCCGAAGAAGCCGCCCGCGCCGAAGAGGAACACCGCGCGCGCGAACAGGCGCTGCTGCGCCGCGACCTGCTGCTGCTGCTGGCCTCGGCGGCGCTGTCGCTGCCGCTGGTGCTGCAGATGATCGGGCATTTCGGCGTACTGACCGGCTGGTCATTGCCACGGCTGCATCTACCGCCGTGGCTCGAACTCCTGCTGGCCACGCCGGTGCAGTTCGTCATCGGCGCGCGTTTCTACCAAGGCGCCTGGAAGGCGTTGAAGAACCGCTCCGGCAACATGGACGTGCTGGTTGCGATGGGCACGACGGCCGCCTATGGCTACAGCCTTTACCTGCTGCTGACGCTCGGCGAAGCCGCCGCCGGGCGGCTGTATTTCGAGGCCAGCGCGATCATCATCACGCTGGTGCTGCTCGGCAAGTACATGGAGGCGCGTGCGAAACGCGGCACGACGGCGGCGATCCGCCAGCTGATGGACCTGCGGCCGGAAACGGCGCGGGTCCGGGAGGCCGACGGCCGCGAAGTGGAACTGCCGATCGCCGAGGTACGCAGCGGCGCGCTGGTGATCGTGCGGCCCGGCGAGCGGATCCCGGTCGACGGCGTGGTGGTCGGCGGCGGCAGCGAGGTCGACGAGTCGCTGGTCACCGGTGAGAGCCTGCCGGTGCCGAAGCAGCCGGGAGATCAGGTCACCGGCGGCGCGATCAACGGCACCGGCTTGCTGGAAATCGAGGCCACAGCCGTCGGTGAAGACTCGACGCTGGCGAAGATCATCCGGCTGGTCGAGAACGCCCAGGCCGGCAAGGCGCCGGTGCAGCGCCTGGTCGATCGCATCAGTGAAATCTTCGTGCCGACCGTGGTCGGCATCGCGACGCTGACCTTCGCCGGCTGGTTCGCGGCCAACGGTAATTTCGAACATGCGCTGATCGCGGCCGTCTCGGTGCTGGTCATCGCCTGCCCCTGCGCGCTGGGACTGGCGACGCCGACCGCGATCATGACCGGCACCGGCGCCGCCGCCCGCTCCGGCATCCTGATCAAGGACGTCGAGGCGCTGGAGCGCGCGCACCGGATCGGCGCGGTGATCTTCGACAAGACCGGCACCTTGACGGTCGGCAAGCCGACCGTCGTGGACCTGCACGTGCTACGCGGCAGCGAGGAAGCGCTGCTGCGCCTCGCGGCCTCGGTGCAGCAGGGCAGCGAGCACCCGCTGGCCCACGCGCTGCTGGAGGTCGCGCGCGAGCGCGGCCTGGAACTGGAGGCGGTGCAGGCGTTCCAGAGCCATACCGGTCGCGGCGTCACCGGCCGCATCGGCCGGCAGGAGATCCTGATCGGCAACGAGGCGCTGCTGGCGGAACACGGCCTGGACCCGGCCGGCGAAGCGCAGCGCGCGCGCGACTGGGAAGCCCGCGGCCGCACCGTGATCTGGGTGGCCGATCAGGATGGCCTGCTCGGGATCATCGCGATCCAGGATCCGCTGCGGCCCGAGGCGCCGGCCGCGGTCGCGGCACTGAAGCGCCTCGGCGT
This sequence comes from Gammaproteobacteria bacterium, assembly GCA_003695765.1. Lineage (GTDB taxonomy): Bacteria > Pseudomonadota > Gammaproteobacteria > Steroidobacterales > J054. Next base: position 2,787 of record RFHQ01000069.1, on the reverse strand, counting down.
GCGCACACTGATGCTGTCCGGCGACGCGCCGCTGGTCGCGCAGGAAATCGGCCGCCAGGCCGGGCTCGACGATGCCCGGGGCGGGGTGCGGCCCGAGCAGAAAGCCGACGTGGTCGCCGAACTGCGCCGCGAGGGCCTGGTCGTCGGCATGGTCGGCGACGGCATCAACGACGCGCCGGCGCTGGCAGCGGCCGATGTCGGCATCGCCATGGGCACCGGCACCGACATCGCGATGGAAACGGCAAGCATCACCCTGATGCGACCGGATCCGCGACTGGTCGCCGGGGCGATCTCGGCCAGCCGGGCAACCTTCCGCAAGATCAAGCAGAACCTGTTCTGGGCCTTTATCTATAATGTCGTCGGCATCCCGCTGGCGGCCGCTGGCATGCTGAGCCCTGCGATCGCCGGTGCCGCGATGGCGATGAGCAGCGTCAGTGTCGTGAGCAATTCTTTGCTGCTGCGGCGCTGGCAGCCGGAGATACGCTAGACGAAGAGCGGTGAGCAACCGCTGGAGGAAGCTGACATGGAACGCGTGGAACTGACCGTCGAGGGCATGACCTGCGGCGGCTGCGTGAAGAGCATTCAGAACGCGCTGCAGGGGCGCCCGGGCGTCGGCAAGGCCGAGGCAGATCTCGACAGCAAGAAGGTCGTGATCGAATTCGACCCGGCGCAGATTCAGCGCGACGGCCTGGTCCAGGCCATCGAAGAAGCCGGCTTCGACGTCGCCGCCTGAAGCCGCCGGCTGGCGCGCCGGCCGGACCCTAGTGCAGGCTGTTGGCGTCGGCGCGCTCGGCCGCGGTCAGCGGGCCGCGCCCCGGCGACTTGATCCGCACGATCACGGCGAACAGCACGACGATCACGGTCAGCAGGCCGATGAACACGAACGGCGCGGCCGGCGCGATGGCGTCGAACAACCGCCCGCCGACGCCGACCGAGACGATGATGCCGACGGCACCGAAGACGTTGAACATGCCGACCACGGCGCCGCGCGTGCGCCGCGGCGCCTCGGCGCTGATCAGCACGGTGGCCCCGAGGAAGGCGCTGATCTGGCCGATGCCCAGCAATGCGAACAGGCCCAGCTCGGCCGGCTTCAGCGGGTCGTCGATCAGCAGCGTCGAGACGAAGCCGATCACGGCGATCACCAGGCACAAGGTCACGCCGCTGACCCGGTTCATCCGGTCGACGATCGCGCCGATGATCGGTAGCCACAGCAGCGCCGCCAGCGAGGCCGTGCCGAAGATCTGCGCGCCCTTCGCCGCCGCCCGGGCCGGGTCCAGGCCATGCTCGATGCCGGCGGTCTGCCCCCACAGCGTGGTGAAGGTGCCGAGCACCACAAGGTCGCTGCGAGCAATGAAGGCGCAGGCATAGGCCAGCGCGATCCGCGGGTTGCGGGCTTCGGTGATCCCGGCCAGCACCGTCTCCTTCAGCGACGGCTTCTCCTCGCGCCGGATCGGCGCGCCGGGCTGCAGGCCGCGGGCGACGATCACCGCGGTCAGCAGGCAGAAGGCCGCGGCGACCCAGTGCGCGTAACGGCCGGCATCGGCCGGCGGCAGCCCCATGTTGGCCAGCGTGCCGGGCAGATGAGCGATCGTGAAGGTCACGGTTACGACCCCGAGGCCGTTCAGGATGCCGACCAGTGCGACCATCTTGCCGCGGGAGATGTCCTGCGGGTAGTCGGCGACGATCGTGCCGAGCATGCCGGTCGCGAGGCCGATGCCGACGGCATAGATCGCCCGGTACACGGTCAGCTCGAAGATCGAGCCCGACAAGGGATAGAGGATATAGGCCAGCGCCATGCATAGCAGGCCACTGGCATAGACGCCGCGCCGGCCAATGCGGTCCGCGAGGATGCCGGCCGGCGCGAAGACCAGCAGCAGGATGATTTCGTTCAGCAGCTGCAGGTCGCCGGTGTACTGCCCCTGGTCCGACTGGGGAATGCCGAGATTGGCATTCAGCACATAGGGCGTGGCCGTGGCGACGAAGGTCAGCAGACCAATCGTCGTGTAGGCCGCGATCGCGAACGACCAGGCATTGACGAGACTGACGCCGGGCGCCAGCCAGATCGGCCCGAAACGCCGCCCGCTGCGATCCACGCTCATGGGCTTGCCACGACTGCTGCTGTCCATGCGTTTCCTTCAGCCGCGTGCCGCGACTAGCTGTCGATGATCACGTGAACGGACTTGCTGCGAGTGTAGCTGAGCACTTCCTCCAGGCATTCCTCGCGCCCCAGCCCGCTATTCTTGTAGCCACTGAAACCGGTGCCCATGAAATGCCGGCCGCCGCCGTTGATCCAGACGAGGCCGCATTCGAGGCGCCGGGCCATGCGCATCGCGGTCGTCACGTCATTGGTCCAGACAGCGGCCGTGAGCCCATACTCGGATGCGTTGGCCAGCTGCACGGCCTCGTCCATGTCCCGCCAGCGCAGCACCGACAGCACCGGCCCGAACACTTCCTCGCGGCCGATGCGCATGTCCATGCTCACATCGCCGATTACGGTCGGCTCGACCCAGTAGCCGCGCGCGAACTGCTCGCCCGGAGGGCGCCGCCCTCCACAGATGATGCGAGCGCCCTCGTCCCGCGCGCTGTCGATCATGCGCATCACATGGCGGTAATGGCCGGCCGAATTCACCGGCCCCATCTGCGCGGCCGGATCACGCGGGTCGCCGAGACGGATCGCGCGAACCTTCTCCAGGACGCGTTCGAGCACTGCGTCGTGCAGTGACTCGTGCAGCATCAGGCGGCTGGTCGAGCCGCAGGACTGCCCGGACCAGCTGAAGTTCATGCCGG
>RFHQ01000068.1 GCA_003695765.1 Gammaproteobacteria bacterium | reverse complement strand
CGGCTGCTTCGAGTGCATCGCCAACGGCGCCTTCGACGTGCCCTCCGATTACGAGCGCGCCGCCGGCCGGCCGCCGCGGCCTTTGCGCGAGCAGTTGCAGGCCTTGCGCGGGCAGTTGGGGCGATGAGCGACGCGCTGCATTGCTATCGTTGCGGAGCCTCACTGGCGGCGTTGACGCTGCCGCTGGGCCGGCTCGACGAATGCCCGGACTGCCACGTCGAACTGCATGTCTGCCGGATGTGCGTCTATTTCGATCCATCCGTCAGCAAACAGTGCCGCGAGGACGATGCCGAAGAGGTCAAGGAGAAGGCCCGCGCCAATTTTTGCGACTGGTTCAAGCCGAACCCGGCCGCCCACGATCCGCGCTTCAAGCAGGCCGAAGCCCGGGCCCGCGACCAGCTCGGAGCGCTGTTCGGCGAGGCGGACGGCGCGCAGGACGACGACGATGGCACGGCCAATCCTGCCGAGGACCTGTTTCGCTGATACGGGGACCCGATATAGCACCAGGAGGGAAAAACATGGCCAAGTTCCCCGAGTTCAAGATGCCGGAAGGCGACTACGCCGGCGATGTCACGGCCCGCGAAGCCTGGCGTGAGCTGGAGTCCAATCCGCAGGCGCTGTTGGTCGATGTGCGCACGCAGGTCGAGTGGACGCTGATCGGCAAGCCGGACCTGTCATCGATCGGGCGCGAGCCGCTGTACCTCGACTGGGTCGCCTGCCAGGGCAAGCAACCGCCGTTCGCCGAGCAATTGCAAGCGGCGCTGGCGGAGCGGGGCGTGGCCCGGGATGCGCCGATCTATTTCATGTGCCAGTCCGGCGGGCGCTCCAAGGTCGCGGCCATCGAGTGCACGGCGCTTGGTTATACCGCGGCCTACAATATCGCCGAAGGCTTCGAGGGCGACCTGGACGCTCAGCAGCACCGCAACAGCGTCAACGGCTGGAAGGTGGCAGGGCTGCCCTGGACGCAGTCCTGACGGGTCAGGCCGTCTGTTGCACGCGCCCGTCCGCGGTACGATGGAAAATCCCGGTCAGCAGTGAGACCTCGCGATCCGGGCGCGCCATCATCACGCGGTTGCGGCCCTTGGCCTTGGCCGAATAGAGTGCCTCGTCGGCCAGTTGCAGGGCCCCCTGCGGGCTGCGCTCGGTATCGTGCGGATGGACCTCGGCGACGCCGGCGCTGATCGTCACGCGCGGCGCCGTCGGCGAGTCCGGGTGCTCGATGTTGAGCGCTTCGACACGGCTGATCAGCCGCGACATCGCCAGGTGGGCATGGTCGGCGCTGCAGCCGGGCATCAACAGCACGAATTCCTCGCCGCCATAGCGGGCCGCCAGGTCCAGCGGCCGCCGCGTGGCGTCGCGGAGCACGGCAGCGATGCGCAGCAGGCAGTCGTCTCCGGCCTGGTGCCCCAGCGCGTCGTTGTAGCGCTTGAAATGGTCGATATCCAACAGGGCGATCGCCAGTGCTTGCTGCTCTCGTGCGCAGTGCTGCCAGACAGTCTCGAAATAACGCTCGAATTGCTCCCGGTTGGCCAGGCCGGTCAGGTGGTCGGTGTTCGCGAGCCGGTCGAGGATGCGCGCCTCGAGGAATTCCCGGCGGCGGCTGTGTTCGAGGTTGTACAGCGCCGTCGCGGCGATCAGGTTCGCGAACAGCAGCCAGATGCCGTTGTAGAAGATCGCCGCCGCGGGCACGCCGTGGCTCAGGTAGCTCGCCACGCTGGCAAGCAGGATCGTCATCGCCGTGCCGAGCGCTGGCCAGAAGCTCAGGCCCAGAAAGAGGTAGACATAGAAGGTGACGGTCAGCAGGCCTGCCACCGGCGTGCCGAAGCCCCGGCTCTCGCCGACGGTCGCGAGCAGCAGCGTCGTCGCTGCAATCGTCAGGCCGGTCAGTACGCCGAGCGGCGTCAACAGCCATTGCAGTCGCGGCAGATAGCTGACGGCCAGCATCCCCAGCAGCAGCGGCTGGATGATCGACGTGCGCTGCCAGGTGCCGGCGGTGCTGAAGCCGGGGCCGTCCATGACGTAGTCCAGCAGCAGGAAGCTGAGGCCGAAGCCGATGCCGATCAGCAGGATCGCGCGCAGCTGGCCCAGGCCGGTCCGGCGGCGGAAGGCCTGGAACTCCGCTTCGAGTGCCGGTCGAAAGCGCAGCCAGCGGAAGCCCTCGGCCAGTTGCGACTCGTAGTCCTCGCGGGTCAGGATGTCGCTGGCCTGGATCATCGGCTTGCCGGGGCGCGTCTCGTACTGGCTGCTGGGAGGCAAGAGGCTAACAGAGCCGGCCGGCAATTTAGTTGACCGGCGCCACAGTTTCGCGGGTCGCTCGTTGCGCTTTGACAGCCGCGAGGGCCGGGCCTATCGTCGCGCGGTGCGCTGGATCAGTCTGCTCGCCTGTTGTCTCATCGCGCCGCCGCTGGCAGCCGGCGACTGGCCGGCGTATGGCAACGATCCCGGCGGCAGCCAGTATTCGGACCTGCGGCAGATCGACCGCGACAATGTGCGCCGGCTGCGCCAGGCCTGGGAACACCACTCCGGCGATCGAATCGATGCGCCGGGGCTGGGCGGGACCAGCTACGAGGTCACGCCGATCCACGCCAACGGGCGGCTGTATTACTGCACGCCGCTGCACAAGGTGATTGCGCTGGATCCGGCGACCGGCGAAGAACAGTGGCGTTTCGACGCGCGCGCAGCGGCCGCGGACCCGGAGATGCCGCCGGGTCCCTGCCGTGGCGTGGCCTACTGGGAAAGCGAGAACGAGGGCGCCTGTGCGCGACGGGTCTTCGCCGGCGACATGCGCGGGCGGCTCTGGGCGCTGGATGCGGACGACGGGCAGCCCTGCACGGATTTCGGCGCTGCGGGCGGCCATCCCGGCTACGTGCACAGCGATGCCGATTTCGACAACCACGGCGAGGGCTGGTGGGCGATTACGTCGCCTCCGGCGGTCTATCGCGACCTCGTGATCACCGGTTCGGCGCTGGACGACACGGTGGCGAACGCGAAAGATGGCATCCTGCGAGCCTTCGACACGCGCAGCGGCGAGTTGCGCTGGGCCTTCAATCCGGTGCCTGCAAAACTGTCGGCTCAGACCGGCGGCGGTAACGCCTGGGCGCCGCTCAGTGTCGATGTCGAGCACGGGCTGCTGTTCGTCCCGTTCACGAGCCTGTCCACCGATCACTTCGGCGGCCTGCGGGGCGCCGGCAGTCCTTACGCCGATGCCGTGACGGCGCTGGACCTGGCCGATGGACAGGTGCGCTGGCAGCGCCAGCTCGTGCACCACGATCTCTTCGATTACGACCTGCCGTCGCAACCGCTGCTGGTCAGCATCCTGAAAGACGGCCGGCGCCGCGAAGTCGCGATCCAGGTGGTAAAGACCGGCGAGATCTTCGTTTTCGACCGCGCGAACGGCGAGCCGCTGTTTCCGATCGAGGAACGCCCGGCCCCGGCGTCGACCGTGCCCGGTGAGCAGGCGGCCGAGACCCAGCCGCGCAGTACCGGCATCCAGCCCGTGCTGCCGCAGGCCCTGCAACGTGATGAACTGTTCGGCCTGACGCTGCTGGACCGTGAATGGTGCCGGCGGCGCTTCGACGAACTGCGCTACGATGGCCCGTTCACGCCGCCGGATACCCGGGGCTCACTGATCTACCCGTCGACCCGCGGCGGCCCGAACTGGGGCTCGGCGGCTTATCATCCGGGCGAAAACCTGCTGATCGTTCGGGCCGACCGGCTGGCCAGCATCGTGACCCTGTTCCAGCCGGACGACCCGGCCGCGCAGCCCGTGTCGACGGATTACTCCGACCGCCTGCTGCCACTGCGCGGCACGCCGTGGTGGGTTCGCGTCCGGCCGTTCCTGTCGCCGCTGGGCGTGCCCTGCACGCCGCCGCCCTGGGGGACGCTGACGGCCATCGACATGGCCAGCGGCAAGCAGCGCTGGCAGCGCGAACTGGGTCAGGCGCGCGGCTTCGGCCTGACACTGCCGGCGGCGACCGGCTGGGGTTCGCCCTCATTGGGCGGGCCGCTCGTGACCGCGGGCGGGCTGGTGTTCATCGCGGCCGGCATGGACGGGCACTTCCGGGCGCTGGACATCGTCGACGGCCGCGAGCTGTGGCACAAGCCCTTGCCGGCGCCGGGCATGGCGGTGCCGATGACCTACATGGCCGGTGGCCGGCAGTTCGTCGTCATCGCGGCCGGTGGCAATGCGTCGTTGGGCACGCCGCTGGGCGATGCGATCGTGGCCTTCGCGCTGCCGGCGGACTAAGATTTCACGGTCGGACAAGCCGGGGAGGGGCGATGCGACGAATCCTTGCCTGCACGGCGTCGCTGCTGCTGAGCGCCTGCGCGAGCCTGCAGCTGAGCCTTCCGGCCATCACCGAGTCTCCCACCGGCGAGCACCACGCCGGCCGCATCGTCTGGCACGATCTGTTGACCGACGAGCCGGAGGCCGTGCGGACCTTCTACACGACACTGTTCGGCTGGGAGTTCGAGCCGGTCGGCCTGGACATCGGCCTCGGCGACGGCCCGGGCTACTACCTGATCCGCCACCAGGGACGGCTGATCGCGGGCATGGCGGACCTGAATCAGATCGACACCGGTGGGCGCGACAAGGAGCGCCTGTCGCAATGGGTCGCGCTGATGTCGGTGGCCGACGTCGATGCGGCCGCGGCCCGGGTCGCTGCCGCCGCCGGCCGCGTGCTGACACCCCCGACCGACGTGGCCGACCGCGGGCGGCTGGCATTGATCGAGGACAACCAGGGCGCGTTCATCGCCTTGCTCGAGGCCCGGGACGGCGACCCGCCGGAGACCGATGCGCCGATCGGCGGTTTTCTCTGGGACGAACTGTGGGCCCGCGACGTGGAAGCCGCCACGCAGTTCTATGTCTCGGTAACCGGTGTCGCGTCCGCGGATTACCCGATCGACGCGCAACGCAGCTACCGTTACCTGGCAAGTCACGGCGGGCCGCGCGCCGGGATCCTGCCGCGGCCGGACGACGAGTTGCCACCCGTGTGGGTCAGTTACCTCAGGGTCGCCGATGCGGAGGCGATCACCGCGCAGGTGCCGGCGCTCGGCGGGCGCGTGTTGCTCGCGCCGCAGCCACGGGAGGTCGGTGGCGAAGTGGCTGTGATCACCGACCCGTCCGGCGCCGGGCTGGCACTGCAGACCTGGGAAGAAGGCCGGCACCTCGCCGGTCACGCAGAATGAGGCGACAGTCTATGCGCAGAGTGTTCAAGCGAATTCGCCTGATCCTGTTGCTGGTGATGCTGTTGGGCCTGTCCGGCTGCGAAGCGCCCGCCGTGTACGGCAGCATCGGGTATTCCAGCTATGGTGGCTACGGCGGCGGGCTGGGCGGCAGCATCTCGGTCGGCGGACGTATCTTCTGACGCCGCGCGGCTGACCGCGCAGAGGCGCAGAATTACCGGGCGCTGGCCAGTGGCCGCACACCGGCGGATACTGTCGGCATGCATCTGCCCGCGCACGAGTTCCTGAAACCGGCCAGTCTCGCGGACTGCCTGGCCGCGCTGCGCGATGCCGCCGGCGAGGTCAAGCCCGTGGCCGGTGGCACCGACGTGGTCTTCAACATGCGCGGGCAGCTGTTTCAGCCCGATGTGCTGCTGAGCATCCGCGGCCTGCCGGAATTGCAAGGACTCGAGGCCTTGCCCGGTGGCGGCCTGCGCATCGGTGCCGGCATGCGGCTCAGCGACCTGGAGCGGGCGCCGGCGCTGGCAGCCTATCCGGCGCTCGCATTGGCCTGCCGCTCGGTGGCGTCACGGCACATCCGGAACATGGCGACGCTCGGTGGCAACCTCTGCCTGGACACGCGTTGCTGGTACACGAACCAGACGGCCGAGTGGCGCCGGGCCCGCGGCCCCTGCCTGAAGAACGGCGTGAATGCATGTCACGCGATCAAGAGCTCGCCGGTCTGCGTGGCCTTGAATGCATCCGACAT
>RFHQ01000067.1 GCA_003695765.1 Gammaproteobacteria bacterium | reverse complement strand
GAACCAGGCCGCGCCGTGCTCGCTGTAGCGCTGGTACGGCACCGTGACCGGCGCCAGCACCGCGATCCCTGCATAACTATCACTCAAGCTCTCGCACCCGTTACCGGCTGCCGGCGATCATACCGCCGGTCGGCTCCCGGCACCTGCGTCAGTGCGCTGGCGGGCGCGGCGCTGCGCGGTAGCGACGCAGGCCGGCCTTGCGATCCGGCGGCGTGGGTCCGGCGGTCGGCGGCGGTGCCATGTCGGCCGGGTAGCAGGCCAGCTTCTGCTTCGCCGGATCGGTGCGCGGGCGGAACTCGAGCTGCCGCTCGTTCGTCCGCCGGGCCGGCACGTAGCGTCCGTCGGCATCGATCTCCAGATCCCACCACCATTTCTTCACCGGGTTGATCCGGCCACGGCCCAGCCAGTCGTCGAAACGCGCCAGCCAGGGCCGGGTGAACGGCAGGTGCATCGCGGCCCACAGGAAGGGCCGCTCCGCCAGTACGCCTTCGAGGTTCCACGGACAGGTCTTCATGCAGCGCCCGCACATCGAGCCGGCACTGTTGGTGATCCGGTAGCGCGCGCATTTCTCGACATCCGGCTTCCAGATTTCGTAACCGTTGAACAGGATCTTGTCACCGAACGGGATCGCCTCGCAGGGACATTCGCGCGCGCATTTGCGGCAGTGGGCACAGAAATCCTGCAAGCCGAAATCGACCGGCTGATCCGGCGCCAGCGGCAGGTCGGTGGTGATCACGCCCGACTTGAAGCGCGGGCCGACGAAGGGATTCAGCACCAGCTCGCCGATGCGCGACAGCTCGCCGAGACCGGCCAGCATCAGCAAGGGAATATGCAGCACGTCCTGCTCGATGACGCTGTGTACGCGCGAGGAAAAGCCCTGCGAACGCAGAAAGGCGGCGCTGATATTGCCGATCAGCTGTGCGCGCAGGTAGGCGCGCATGCTCTGCGCGCCGCTGATCCAGTCGTCGCCGCTGGCGCCCTCCATGGTCTCGTAGCCCTGGTCGATCAGCGTGACGATCGCGTAGCGGTGATAGGGCTGAATCTCGCTGCCATCGAGCTGGTGCGAATACCAGGCATATTCGGGGATCTCGCAGATGCCGACCATATCGGCACCGAGGTAATACAGCAGCGCCTTGACCGCCTTGCTGTTGCGCTCCGGATCCTCGTAGCCGGCTGCCTGTTCTGCGGCGGTCTCGCCGGACTGCATCGGCAGCCGGCCGCCGAGCACCGGCAGCAGCGCATGGCCGAACGGTGACTTGGCCAGCATGCGCTCATTGAGCGCCTCGCGCTGGGCCTTCGGGCCCAGATCACCGAGCTCCGCGCGGAAGAACATGTCGTGGCGTTTCGGCAGCCGGGGCACATTCCCGTCATCGATCGCCGTCGTTGGCTCTTGCCGATGGCGAACCTTCTCCATCGGCCACAGGCCGCGGTGAAATTCCTGCCGCGCGTACGGCGGCCGCGCGAATCCCGGGCGGCAACCACCCCAGCCGAGCCAACCGGCCAGGCCACCGCGGGAACGGCTGGCGCCGCGGGCCAGCCACGGGTCCGGCGCTAGCTCCAGCGCCGTGCTGACCACGGCCGCACCGAACTCGCGGCCGAGAAACGCTGCATTGACCTGGCCGCTGCCCGGTTCCGCTTCGCCGAGACCGGCGGCGACGACCAGCCGCGCCAGGTCCAGATCGGTCGCGCTGCGCGTGTGCGCCCGGGCCGGGTAACCGAGCAGGCGCAGGTACTCGGCAATCACGACCGCGACCTCGTTGACGCGCACCGCGGCCCGGTGCATCTCGCTGCCGGCCAGCCAGTCGCCGCCAGGCTCGTCGGGCCGTGGCGGGCGCGTGTGCTCGAAGAGCATCACGATGGCGTATTCCTGTCCCGGCAACGGCTCGCCCAGCCAGGCTGCCGCCGGAATCCGCGCGCAGCCGGCCAGGCTTGCGTCGAGGTAGTAGCAGGCGGCCTTCAGATGCGCAGCCCGCGCGGCGGGATCATCGGGGATGGCGGCTGGCAACGGATTGACGTCGCCGTCACGCATGCCGTCCATGCAGTCGATCGACGCGCGGATCGCGCACGTCAGTGCCGAGTGCTCCTCCGGCAATGGCGCCAGCGTGGCAATGCCGTAGGCCGGCGGTGGACGATCGGTTTTGGCCAGCCGCTCCAGCGGCAGCGGACCCAGCGCAGGCGGACGGTGCCGGTGCGAGAACAGCCGCCACATGGCTAGCGCTTCACCCGGCCTTCCGCAGTCGCCCGGCCACGCTGGCGATGACCTGGGCCAGCGTATCCAGCGCCTCTTCGAGCAGCGCATCGCCGATGATCAGCGGCGGCAGCAGGCGAATGACATTGCCCCGCACCCCGCAGGACAACAGGATCAACCCGGCTTCGGCGCCGGCGGCCACCAGCTCGCGCGTCAGCTCGGCGTCAGGCCGCTCCGGGTCGCCCTGTTCGACGAACTCCAGCGCCGCCATCGCGCCACTGACGCGGACATCACCGATGCTGGGCTGCTCGGCCTGCAAGGCCAGCGCCCAGCGCTCGATCCGCGCGCCGATCTCGCGGGCGCG
>RFHQ01000066.1 GCA_003695765.1 Gammaproteobacteria bacterium | reverse complement strand
CTCGTAGGACGCGAAGCGCCAGTAAGCGCCGGACTTCAGGTAGGCGAGCAGCGGTTCGGCGCCGGCCAGGGCCACATAGCCGCCCATGCCGACGAGCAGCATCGCCGGTCCCAGCGGCACACGCAGCACCAGCAGCAGAAACAGCAGGCCGAGACCGGTCAGTGCCGCGATGCTCGGACTCATTGCGCTGTCGACCTCAGGCTGTCGCGCGCCGTGACCAAACAGCAGGCGGCCAGCAGCAGGAAACTGGCAACCGCGAAGGGGTAGGCCCACCAGAGCGGAAAGCCGAGAATGATCGAGACGTCCTCATAACGGATCGCATCGCGCAGGCCGAGCGCCATGCGCCAGGCGAACAGCAAGGCGAGCAACATCAGCAATGCCGCCGACAGCGCATCGAGCCAGGCGGCAAAGCGCACGGACAAGCGGGTCAGGAACAGGTCCACGAGGAGGTTGCCGTGGCTGAGCTGGCACCAGGGGAGGCAGAGGAACACGGCCACGGCCGTGCCGGCGGCGACGATCTCAAAATCGCCGGGCACGGGCCGGCCGAACAGCACGCGGCCGGCGACGCTCGCGCAGACCAACACGGCGAGCAGGCCAAGCAGGCCGGCGCCAGCCAGCGCGAACCCGCGCGCGAGCCAGCGAATCGCGCCGGCCCAGGCCGGTTCTGTCTGGACGACCTCGCTCATCGGCTGGCCGCCGGCCGGCGCAATTCGGCCAGCCGCCGGTCGATCAATGCCCGCGCCTCGGCCAGCAGCGCGGGCCCGTCCAGGCCCTTGCGCGCCACCAGCGCAAACCAGCGCTCATGCACTACCGGCTCGACCCGCTGGCGCAAGACCTCGACTTCCGCGCGCGGCAGGCGCGACAGCTCGCCGCTGGCCGCGGCCAGTTCCAGGCCGGGTTCTTCGTTGGCCAGCCAGAGCTCGCCAAGCCAGCGCGCCGTGGCCTCGCCCGCATTGGCGTCGATCACGGCCTGCAGCTCGGCCGGCAGCGATTCGTAGCGGGCCCGGTTCATCGCGATCACGAATACCTGAGTGTTGAACCGATCGGAACGCGGATCGTCCAGGGTCACATGGTAGTCGACCAGTTCGTCGACCTTGACCGCCTGCACGACTTCGAACGGCAGCAGCGCGGCATCGACGACCCCCTTGGACAGCAGTTCCGGTGTGCGCGACACCGGCGCGCCCAGCGGTACGCCGCCCATCGCCGTGACCATCCAGCCGGACACCCGGCTGGGGATGCGGATCTTCATGCCGGCGAGATCGTCGGCCCGGCGCACCGGGCGGCGGCTGTGCAAGGCCTGCCCGGCATGCACGAACGCGGCGATCAGCTTGTACTCGGCGAACTCCTCCGGGTGCCGGGCCAGGAAATCGAGCAGCGCCAGATTCATCGCCACCGGGTGCGTATTCAGGAACGGCATCTCGAAGACTTCGATGCGCGGAAAGCGGCCCGGCGTCGCGCCGGTCAGCGCCCAGACGATGTCCACGACCCCGTCGCGCACCTGGTCGACGAGCTGCGGGGCCTGGCCGCCGAGCTGCCCGGCCGGGTAGACGGTGATTGAGAGCCGGCCACGGGATTCGCGCTCGACCTTGCGCGCCCAGGGCAACAGCATGGCGCGATGGGCCGGGGCCACCGGCGGCAGGGTATGGTGGAGTTTCAGGTGGACGGTGGCCTCGCCGCCGGCCGGCGCGGTTGCTGGCAGGATGACAAGGACGAGGATCGGCAGCAGGCGCAGCATGGGGCCGCAGCATAGCGCCCGGTCACGGCGGAAGCATCCGGCGGGGGTTGTTGCAGGAATGAGACAAGCGCCCCCCGCGGTTCTGCGGGCGCTGGGTCAAAGCGCCAACATTCTTGCCAGTTATGCGAAACATGGCGCCGCGGCGATTGCTAGCGTAGGCTCGCGGTGCCGGGCGGCCACGTCCGGGCTGCTTGTGGATGTTCATCCGAAGGGGGTTGCAATGATTCAGGTTCAACGTTTGACCGCGCACAGCCTCGGCGTTTTGTGCGCTGCGGCACTGGCCTGGCCGGCCGCGGCGCAGGTACTCGAGGACGTCGTGGTCACTGCGCAGAAGCGCGAACAGAACGTACAGGACGTCGGCATTTCGATCGCCGCCTTCACCGGCGACCAGATGCGGGCACTGGGTGTCGAGCAGAGCTTCGAAATCGCGGCCTTCGTGCCGAACGTACACATCAGCGGTAACCTCGCGGGCCAGAACACGCAGTTCTCGATCCGCGGCGTCACGCAGAACGACTTCAACGACATCATCGAGGCGCCGAACGCGGTGTACCTCGACGAGGGCTATATCCCGATCGCCAATGCGCAGACGTTCACGGTCTTCGATATCGACCGGGTGGAAATTCTCAAGGGCCCGCAGGGCACGCTGTTCGGCCGCAATGCGACCGGCGGCCTGGTCCAGTACATCAGCCGCAAGCCGAACATGGAGGCCTGGGAAGGCTTCGCCGATGTCAGCTATGGCATCTACGACGTCAAGGGCGACCCGGATTCGGTGCGATTCGAAGGCGCCATCGGCGGCCCGCTGGCCGACGGCGTCGGCGGCCGCATCGCGCTGCTGTACAACAAGCAGGATCCCTACCTGGTCAATCGCTACCGGGGCAGTGATGTCGAGGCCCAGCGCTTCGGTGCCGGCACCTTGCTGGCCGGCGACAACAGCTTTGCCGCCAACGCGCCTGGCACCGATGCGGGCGCCGACCTCGGCGACGACGATACCATCGGCGTCCGCGGCATCCTGCAGTTCGAACCCAGCGATACGCTGCGCTTCACCTTTTCCGCGAACTACTCCAAGAGCGAGGTCGCGACCGGCCCCTACCAGTCGAAACCGACCAGCGCTGTCTACGACGGCAGCAACCCGATCCCCGGTGTGCCGCTGTCGCAGGGCGAGCTGATCAATGTCATCGACACGGCTGCGAACGACAGCCGGCGCAGCATCTGTGCCGACGGCTCGGACTGCGGCTCCGACCAGGACAATGACGGCGCACCGGATGACCTCGACGGCATTCCCGGCCTCGACGTCGGCCGCGTCAACAACCAGTTCCAGCTCACGCCCGGCGGTGACTTCTTCGGCTACAAGGATCCGGACGGCGAGGACTTCACCTTCTCCGGCGACTTCGCCTTCGAGGATCAGGGCGAGACCGAAGCCATCGGCACCGCGCTGCGCGTCGAGTGGGATATCGACGACGAAACGCAGTTCATCTCGATCTCAGATTACAAGACCTTCGAGAAGCTGCTGTTCATCGATGTGGACTCGGCACCGGTCAACCAGGCAGCCAACTACGCCGCCGTCGATGCCGACAGCTTCAGCCAGGAGTTTCGTGTGCAGCGCGACAGCGAAAGGATGCGCTGGGTTGCCGGCTTCTATTACCTGTTCATCGACAGCGAATCGGACAACGGCTTGAAGTTCCCGGTCAACAGCGTGGTCACCCTGGGCAGTCCCTTCGGCTTCCTCGCGCCCTTCGAGACGGGCTCCGACGCCAAGCTCGAGACCAACTCCTACTCGCTGTTCGGCCAGCTGGAGTACGATCTCAATGACAGCCTGACGGCGATCTTCGGTGCCCGGATCATCCGCGAGGAAAAAGACTACGAGTTCAGCCAGAGCCTGTACGCCACGACCGACTCGCGACAGATCCACCAGGGCAATTTCAACGATGGCACGCGGATCCTGATCGGCCCGCTGTTCGTCAATGGCGCCCCGGCAGCCTTCAAGGATGACACCAGCGACACGCTGTGGGCGATGACCGCGCAATTGGACTGGCGGCCCAAAGACGATCTGCTGCTGTACGCCGGCGTGCGCCGCGGCGTCAAGGCCGGCAGCTTCAATGCGCAACTCGCCGGTGGCCTGCCGATTCCCGACGTGGCCAGCGCCATCCCCTATGACGAGGAGGTGCTCTGGGCCTACGAGGGCGGCTTCAAGGCCACGCTGTTCGACGGTACGACGCGCTTCAACGGCACTTTCTTCTACTACGATTACCAGGACTACCAGTCCTTCCTGTTCACCGGCGTGAGCGGGGTCGTGATCAATGCGGATGCCGACAACATCGGCGTCGAGCTGGAGTTGCAGACCTCGCCGATCGAAGGCCTGGACCTGATGCTCAGCGGCGGCTGGTTCGACGCGACGGTCAAGGACGTGCCGCTGCGCATCGGTGGTCCGATCAGCAAGGACGTGGACCCGACCTACGCGCCGGAACTGCAGCTGGCCGGCCTCGCCCGCTACGAGTGGCCGCTGTTCGGTGGCTATGCCCGGGTGCAGGGTAATTTCAGCTACTCCGACTCGTACTTCTACAACCTGCGTAACTTCGACGCCGACAAGTTCGGCAGTTACACAATGGTCGATGCGATCGTCGGCTGGAGCAGCGAGGACCGTACCTGGGATGCGAGCCTCGTGTTCCGCAACATCACCGACGAGCGGGCCGGTATCCAGGGCTTCGACCTGGCTACGCTCTGCGGTTGTAACGAGATCTCATTCCGGCCACCGCGCTTCTGGGGCTTCGAGGTCCAGTACAACTTCGGCGGCGAATAACCGCTGCCGGCCGATCAGCCCCGCCGCGTCCCGCGGCGGGGCTTTTTTTATTGGGGTCACTGTCCCCGAATGATGCGCCCGGGGTGGCTGTAGATCGTCGCGCGGCCGCCGCGGACGAAGCCGCAGAGCGTGATG
>RFHQ01000065.1 GCA_003695765.1 Gammaproteobacteria bacterium | reverse complement strand
CGCACCGAATCGTAGATCTGCTCGCCGAATCCGTTCGCCGGCGATCGCTGTCCCAGGCTCATCTCGAACACCTCGCTCTGCAGGCCGATACCGCTGAGCTTAGCGCGTTCTCGGCACGTTTGGGCCGGTCCCGCCGTCTGCTCCACGGTCGCAGACCTGTCTCTTGAGCTGAATACGTATTGCCCGCAGGCCGGCTGGTTTATGCTTGCGCCCCGCAGCGCGGGTGGTGGGCAAGACGACGAGGGCGACGGCGTGCTGAGATGGTTGTGGCGACTGTGCCTGGGTTTGGCAACGCTGTTGCTGCTCGCCTGGCTGGGCCTGGTGATCTATGCCTACTGGCCCACCGGCGTCGACGAGGTTCCGGCCCGGCAGCTGGCCGGCCCCGAGGACCGCTTCATCGAGGTCGATGGCCTGGAACTGCGTTACCAGGACCACGGCGCCAGCGCGCCCGGGGAACCGGTATTCCTGCTGCTGCACGGCTTCGGTAACTCACTGCAGTCCTTCCGCCGGCTGGCGCCGCTGCTGGCGGACCACTATCGCGTGATCACGGTCGACATGCCGGGCTTCGGGCTCTCGGCCAAGCCGGCCAACCGCGACTACCGCAACCCCAGCCAGGCGCAGCTGATCGCCGATTTCATCGCGGCGCTGGGCCTCGACAACGTGGTCGTTGGCGGGCACTCGCTGGGCGGGGCGATCGCGCTCAGGGTCGCGCTGATCGCGCCGCAGGTCAGCGGCCTGATCCTGATGAATCCGGGCATCATCGAGACCGGCGTGCCGGCGATCACCAAGTACCTGCCGTTCCCGTTCCAGCGATTGTCGGCGAAGCAGTTCGGCGACCGAGAGTTTCGCGAGCAGTTCCTGAAGCAGTCCTACATGGACCCGTCGCTGGTTACCGACGAGGTGATGGACGAACTGATGAAGGCGCCGCGCAGCGAGGGCTACCTCGCCGGCACCACGGCAATGATGGGCCAGTACGAGGATGCCAGCGAGGTCCCGCTGCTGGCCGAGGTCCGTGTCCCGGTGCTGATCGCCTGGGGCGAGCGGGACCGGCGCAAGACGCCAGAGGAACTCGCGGCGCTGCAGGCGGGGCTGAGCAATGCGCCGGTCGTGCGGGTTGCGCGCGCGCCGAACGCCGGCCACTACGTGCATGAAGAAGCCCCGGAGCTGGTCGCGGAAGCCATCATCGAGATGGCGCCGCTGTGGAAACGCCAATGAAGGCCGCGATACGCCCATCGGAATATGGCCGCGCGGGCCTCATCGCCGTCACGACGCCGCAGGCGAACCCGACCGTCGAGCAGGAGCTGCTGGCGCTGCGCCCGGCCGGCGTCAGCCTGGTCACCGCGCGGCTGTTCAGCGCCTCGCCTGACCCGCGCCGGCGCCTCACGGACTACCTGGACGAACTCGACGAGACGCTGGCGCGATTCGGGCGGCTCGCCGTCGACGTCTATACCTTCGCCTGTACCGGTTCGACCTATCTGCGCGGCCACGCGAGCGAGCGCGCCAAGGTCGCCGAGTTGGAAGCGCGCTTCGGCAAGCCGGTGATCACTGCGGCCGCGGCCATCGAGGCGGAGCTGGCGCTGGCCGGGGCCACGCGAATCGCGGTGATCGCACCCTACCCCGACTGGCTGCTGGCCGCTGGCGCCGCCTACTGGGAAGGCCGCGGCATCACGATCACCGCGGCCGATCGCGTCGTACTGCCGTCGGATGACACCAATCTGATCTATACGCTCGGTAGCCAGGCGGCGTTGGAGCGATTGCGGGCTATGGACCTGAACGGCGCCGAAGCCGTCGTCTTCAGCGGCACCGGCATGCCGTCGCTACGCGCGCTGGCTGCAGCGCGCGAACTGACCGGCCTGCCAGTGCTGTCGTCGAATCTCTGCCTGGCGCGGGCGGCCGGACGGATCATCGGCGTCGCGCCGGTCGAAGACGGCCCCGACTTCGAACGGCGGCTGGCCTCGCTCTAGGCCGACTCGCTGGCCGTGGCCGCCGGCGACGGGATCGCGACGAAGAAGAAATACAGGCCGACCAGCGCGGTCAGCACCGCGCCCGAGAGCATCGGCAGCGCCGGCGCCAGGTTGTAGAGGCTGCCGCCGAGCGCCGGTCCGAAGATCATGCCGAAGGCCGGCGCCGCGGCCAGCAAGCCGGCGACGGCGCCCTGTTCGCCCGGCGCGACCGCGAGGCTCGCCGCCGCGTTCAGCCCCGGTGTCGCCAGTGCCACGGCCAGGCCCATCGCCGCGTACAGTGCATACAGCTGCGGCAGGCTGCCGGCACTGGCCAGCAGCAGCAGCACGCCAGCGAACAGCAGGAAGCCGCTGCGCAGCAACAGCCGCGGGCTCAGCCTGAACAACTGCATGACGACGATCTGCACGACCAGCGTCACCAGGCCCATCGACAGCAGCGCAAACATCGCGGCGCGGGTGATCGCTTCCCGGCCGCTCACGCCGAAACGGTCTTCGATGAAGAACGGCGTCACGACCTGGATGCCGGTGAACACCATGAAGATCACGAACCAGCCGAGCAGGTAAGGGAAGACCCGCCGGTCGAAGATCCGCAGGCGCATCGCGGGACCGCGGTCTGCGTGCCGCGCCGGCTCGGCGAGCTGCCACTGCGTCAGCGCCGCAGCCAGCAAGGCCAGTGCCGCGGCCGCATACATCGGCAACAGCGCGCCAAACTCGGCCAGCAGGCCACCGAAGGCCGGGCCGATCACCGTGCCGATGCCACCGGATGCGGCGATCAATGCCATGCCCTGGCCGCGGGACGCCGCATCGGTGGTGTCGGCGACATAGGCCGTGGCCGCCGGCTGGATCGCGGCCGCGAGCACGCCGTAGACCAGCCGCGCGCCGAGCAGCACCAGGAACAGCGGCGCCGGCGCGAGCCAGCCGCGCAGCCCGGCGTCGATACCGAGTGCGAGCGCCGCGTAACCGACGGCGAAGCCGACGAGGCCGAGCAGGTAGATCGGCTTGCGCCCGGCCCGCTCGCTGGCACGGCCCCAGGCCGGCGAACACAGCACGATGGCGACATTGGATGCGGCGATCAGCACGCCGAACTGCCACTCGGCCAGGCCGATCTCCCGGGCCAGCGGGCCGAAGATCACGTATAGCAGCGACTGGCCCATGCCATAGGTGACGAGCCCGAAGAGCAGGATCAGCCGGTCGTGTCCGCTGCGGTTCATCTTGGTGGCGCGCCAGTCTCCGCCGGCACCGCCAAGCGGGCAGCGCGGCGCGGGCAAATCGTCGAGTTCGGGAGTCGCCGGCGTGTTTCCAGCACCGTCGACGCTGTGCAATATACCAGAGGGCTGCGCGCCGCGAGCGCGGCTGCGAGAATGCGGCATGGACTTCAGTCCCGCGACCTGGCGCTGGCTCGCCGACCTGGTGCTCGTCGTGCACTTCGGCGTCGTGCTGTTCGTCATCGGCGGCACCGCGGGGGGCGTCGTCTGCCTGCTGACCGGCCGGCCGCGCTGGGTCGCGCGCCCGGCCTTCATGCTCGCGCACGCCACCGTGCTCGGGGTCGTGGTCCTGCAAGCCTGGCTCGGCTGGCTCTGCCCGCTGACGACCTGGGAAAGCCGCCTGCGCCGGCTGGCCGGTGAAGCCGGCTACCGGCAGGGCTTCATCGCTGACTGGTT
>RFHQ01000064.1 GCA_003695765.1 Gammaproteobacteria bacterium | reverse complement strand
GACATGATGGCCCATGAAAAAGCGCTCGCCGGCCGCTTGCACAGCGGCTGCTTCCTGGCCACGGGCACCTTGGGGCAGCGCTGGCGCATCGGGCATTCAGGGCACGACGACGACGTCGCCGGGCTGGAGCACGATGTTCTGCTCCAGGCGCTTGCCTTTCTCGATGTCGCCGTAGCGGAACTCGATTGCGCGCAACTGGCCATGCTCGCGGCGCAGGATCTTGATGTCGTTGGCCTGGGCGAACGGCGTCAGGCCGCCGGCTACGGCCAGGGCCTGGGTGACATCGAGATGGCTGCCGACGACGAACTCGCCCGGCCGCTGGACCTGGCCCAGGACATAGTACTTGTTGCCCAGCGCCTGTTCGACGGTGACCGTAACCACGGGATCGGGAATGAAACGCGACAGCCGCTCGGTCAGCTCGGCACGAATCTGGGCGACCGAACGCCCGGCCGCGCGGACATCGCCGGCCAGCGGAAATGAGATCGTGCCATCCGGCAGGACCAGCACCTGGCGCTGCAGGTCTTCTTCCTTCCACACGGTTACCGCCAGGACATCGCCGGGGTTGACGCCGTAGGCATCGCCCGACGCATCGGCGGGCGGGGCCGCCGGCAGGCTGGCCGGCGCCAGCAGGACCAGGACGGCGCTGAAGATCATCAGGAACCTGAATACGTGCATGAGTCGCTCTCGCTGGTTGTCGTTTCCTTGTTGCCGGCTGGCGCGCAGCCGTCGCCCGGCGCCATCGTCGCGCTGGCGGCACCGTTGCCCGGCAAGCCTCGCATGTTTCCCGGTGTCTCACCATGACCGCTTCGGCGCTGCGGCACGCCGAGCGCTGCGCGGATTCCAAAACCGTGACCGAAGTCACGCCTGAACATAAGGCCGGCGCCGCGAGATGCCGTTAAACCTGTTCAGGCTCCCGTCAAAACCCACCGGAGTTCACTGGCTTGCATACGGTTTCCGCGTATAATTCTACTCGAGAATCAGCTGCCGCAGGACGTTCGGCCGGGCTTGTCCGAGGCCGGTCGCGAACGGGCAGGCTGCGCCCAGCGAAGCACCATGCCGGGCGGCCGCGCGCCGGCCCGGCTTCCCCGTCACAGGCAGGCCAGTTCCCGGAACGATGATTTACTTCGTAGGTCCGCTGATCGCATTCGCCGCCACCGTGCTGTGGGTGTTCGTGCTGCGGCCGCTCGCGCCGCAGTTAGGCCTGCTGGACATTCCGAACGAGCGCAGCAGCCACGAGCAGCCGACGCCGCTGATCGGCGGACTGGCGATCTTCCTGGGGCTGATCTGCGGCACGCTGGCCGCGGTCGCCAACGGCATTCTGCCGCTGGACCGCTACACGCTGAGCCTGTTCGGCGGGGGGCTGCTGCTGGTCGCGGTCGGCGTCGTGGACGATGCGCGGGACCTGTCTCCTGGCGTGCGCTTCGTCGCGCAGATCATCGCCAGCCTGATCATGATTTACGGCGGCGGGGTCGTGCTGACGGACCTCGGACGCATGCTGCCGTCCGGCGGCATGTTGTACCTGGACTGGTTCGCGGTCCCATTCACGATTTTCGCGACACTGGGCGTGATCAATGCCCTGAACATGTGCGACGGCCTCGACGGACTCAGCGGCACGCTGGCGCTGATTTCGCTGACGGGACTGATGATCGTCGCCTTCGTGGCCGGCGGGCCGGCGGACTCCGTGTTGCTGGCGATGCTGGCGGTGAGCATCGTGGCCTACCTGCTGTTCAACTTCCGCCTGCCCGGCCGCCGCCGCGCGCTGATCTTCATGGGCGATGCCGGCAGCATGTTTCTCGGCTACGTGCTGACCTGGTTCACGATCTCGCTGTCTCAGGGCGAGAACCGGGCGATGGTGCCGGCGGCTGCGCTCTGGTTTCTGATGCTGCCGATCTTCGATACCGTGTCGATGATGCTGCGGCGACTGATGCGGGGCCGCTCGCCGTTCCGCGCCGACCGCGAGCACATCCACCACGTCTTCCTGCTCGCCGGGTTCACGGTCAACGAGACGGTTGCCGTCATGGCGGCCGCGGCCCTGATCGGCGTTGGCATGGGCCTGATGTCGATGGACATGCGCCTGCCGGAGTTCTCGATCGCCGGGCTGTTCCTGATCTGCGGGATCCTGTATTTCTGGATGGTGATCCGATCCTGGAAGGTCATGCGCTTCATCGAGCGTTCGATCTGCCGGCGGCGCAGCAGCAGTGACCGGCGCAGCGGTGTCGACCGGCGCCAGCGCAGCGATCCGGCTTACCAGGGACCGGAGCGGCGCAGCGGCAGCGAGCGGCGGCAGCGCCTGCGTCGCGAGGCGGACCGATCCCGGCTCTACATGCCGCCGGAGCCCGGCCGCAAAGACGACGCGCCGACCGGAAGCGAGGCGACTGCCAGCAGCAAGCCGGTGACGCGCGCATAGCCGCCGATCAGCGACTTCAGCAGTCGCCGCAAGGCCGGATCGTCAACGGCCGCCTCAGCGTGGAATTGGCCGGCGCGTGCTTCGATGCGGACTTCCTGGAAATCCACGAAGCGCCGCAGGCTCGGCCAGATGCACTTGTAAACGCTCTCTTTGGCCGCGAACAGCAGGCGGCCGGCGTCGGCATCGTCACCGAACGGATTCGACCGGCGTTCCTCCGCCGTCGCCACCAGCGCTCGCTCCGCCGGCGCCAGCGGACCGGCTGCCTCCAGGTCCAGACCCAGGCCGCCGAGTTCGTCGAGCCGCGCCACCGCGGCGACGGCGTGCCCGGCTGCATGGCTGATGCTGCCGCAGATGCCCGGTGGCCACAGCGGCTCGCCGGCCGTGCCCCGTGGGATCTCGAGCTGACGTCCGGTCAGTTGTGCCAGCGCATCGCGGGCGCAGGCGCGGCCCGCCCGGAAACTGGCGAGCCGCGGCGCCGCCATGCCGGCCGCGGCCTCTCGCTCGGCGGGCGCCAGTGGCTCCTGGCCATCGCCCCGCCGCCATGCCCAGCGGGCCGCCGGCGGCAGCAGGCCATCGAGCGCTTTCGCGATGTCAGCGGTCGCCTGCATGCCGGCAGTCTGCCAGTGACGGCCGCAGACGCCAACGACCCCATGGGATCGGCGTTTCGCTAGAATACGCGCCCCGATCGAGGCCGCGCAGATGAGCGTCAAGACCCGTTTCGCCCCCAGTCCCACCGGCTACCTGCACATCGGCGGCGTGCGCACGGCGCTTTTCTGCTGGCTGTTCGCGCGCCACCATGGCGGGCAGTTCCTGTTGCGTATCGAGGACACGGATCGCGAACGCTCCACCGAAGAATCGATCCAGGTGATCCTGGAAGGCATGCGCTGGCTCGAGCTCGACTGGGACGAGGGGCCGTACTACCAGACCCAGCGCTACGACCGTTACCGCGAGGTCGCGGAGCAACTGCTGGCGAGCGGGCATGCCTACCGTTGCTATTGCACCCAGGAAGAACTGGCCGAGCTGCGCGCCCGGCAGATGGCGGCGGGCGAGAACCCCCGCTACGACGGGCGCTGCCGCGAACGCACCGCGCCACGCCCCGGAGTCGAGCCCGTGCTGCGCTTTCGCACGCCCGACAGCGGCGAGGTGATCGTCGACGACCTCGTGCGCGGGCGCGTGGTTTTCGACAATACCGAGCTGGACGATCTGGTGATCATTCGTGCCGACGGCAACCCGACCTACCATTTCAGCGTGGTCATCGACGATCATGACATGGACATCACCCATGTGATCCGCGGTGACGATCACCTGAACAACACGCCGCGTCAGATCAACATGCTGGAGGCACTGGGCTGGGCGCGGCCGGCTTATGCGCACCTGCCGATGATCCTGGGGCCGGACGGCACGCGGCTGTCGAAACGCCATGGCGCCGTCAACGTGCTCGACTACCGCGAACAGGGCTACCTGCCCGGTGCCTTGCTGAATTACCTCGTGCGCCTCGGCTGGGCACATGGCGACCAGGAGATCTTCACGCGCGACGAGATGATCCGCCTGTTCGATCTGAGCGACGTCAACCCGTCTGCTTCGCGTTTCAACCCGGAAAAACTCGCCTGGGTCAACCAGCAGTGGATCATGCGCACGCCGGCCGCGCAGCTCGTGCCCTTGCTGGCCGACCAGCTAAGGCGCGAGGGCCTGGACCCGGCGAATGGCCCGCCGCTGGCGCAGGTCGTGGAAGCGTATCGCGAACGCGCGGTGACCATGCAGGAAATGGCGCAGGCCTGCTGGTACCTGTTCCGCGACATCGACGAGATCGACCCGGTCGCGGCGAAGAAGCAGCTGCGCCCGGTCGTCGGCCCGGCGCTGGCGGACCTGCGCCAACGGCTCGCCGCGCTGCCGGATTGGAAGCGTGACGCGATCCAGGCAGCCATCCAGGCAGCCGCCGATGCGGCCGGGCTCAATTTCGGCAAGCTGGGTCAGCCGCTGCGGGTGGCCTTGACCGGCGGCCCGGTCTCGCCGCCGATCGATGTGACTGCCGAGCTGGTCGGGCGCGAGCGCAGCCTGGCCCGGCTCGACCGGGCGCTGGATCTGATCCGCCGGCGGCAGGCCGCCAGTGGCTAAGCGACGGAATCTTGACTGATTTTGGGCCCTGGCGTAGAGTCTCGCGCCTTCGGGGCTATAGCTCAGCTGGGAGAGCGCTTGCATGGCATGCAAGAGGTCGGCGGTTCGATCCCGCCTAGCTCCACCAGGTTCCTGCCGGCGGCCCGAGCCGCCGGCTCCGTCCCCATCGTCTAGCGGTTAGGACTCCGCCCTTTCACGGCGGCAACAGGGGTTCGAGTCCCCTTGGGGACGCCAT
>RFHQ01000063.1 GCA_003695765.1 Gammaproteobacteria bacterium | reverse complement strand
GACGGCCAGCTCGGCTTCGCCACCTTCGACTGGCGCATGGCCGTGACCGTGCTCAGCGAGCGATTCGAAGGCGGCCGGCACCCGGTGTCGATGCATGGCCTGGGCACGGCGGTGCTCAGCCGCGGCCCGGACGGCTGGCGGATCCGCCATCTCGCGACCGCGCGGGCCCGCGAAGCCCGGCCGCCGGCCGACAGCCACTGATCCCGGATCGCCGCCTGTTCTGGTAACTTCTTCGGCAGGCCCCGGCCGGGGGCCGGTTGGCGGCTGCGCCGGGTGACCGGCGCAAGGAGCGGCAAGATGTTACAGCGCGAATCGACGGCAGCGGGATGGATCCTCGTCCTCGTCGGCCTGCTGGCGGCCTGCGGCCAGCCGGGGGCGGACGCGGGGCAGGCCCCGATCACGGTGCAGGCGCTGGCGGAGCGCCTGGATCGCGGCGACGCGCCACTGATCCTCGACGTCCGGACACCGGAAGAATATGCGGCCGGGCACATCCCCGGCGCCGTGAACATTCCCCATACCGAGCTGGCCGAGCGGCTGGCCGAACTCGGCGCGGATCGCAACCGGGAGATCGTTGTGCATTGCCGCTCCGGCAAGCGCGCGGCGCTGGCCGAGGGGATCCTGCGGCGGGCCGGCTTCAACCGGGTCCGGGACCTCGAAGGTCATTTTCTCGGCTGGTCGGAGGCCGGCTTGCCGATCGTGGCGGCGGCCCCGGACGCCGTCGGCGCGGAGGGCTGAGCCATGGGCCGCGAGCAGCCACGGATCGAGATCGAGTACTGCACCGGCTGCCGCTGGCTGCTGCGCGCGGCCTGGATCGCTCAGGAATTGCTCGGCACCTTCGAGCAGGAACTCGGTTCGGTCTGCCTGATACCGGGCGCGACCGGCGGGGTATTCGAGATCCGGCTCGACGGCGAGACCCTGTGGTCGCGGCAGCAGGCCGGGCGCTTCCCGGAGATCAAGGAACTCAAGCAGCTGGTCCGCGATCGCGTGGCGCCGGGACGGGATCTCGGGCACGTCGACCACTGAGCGCCCGGACATGGCCGCTATACCCGAGACTCGCCTGTCTCTGCGCGTGGCCAGTCGCGAGCTGTCGCTGGGCGCCTGGTACCGCGAGCGGCCGGCTGCGGAACTGATGCTGTTCGTGCATGGCCTGGCCTGCAGCAAGCGCAGTTTCGCCGGAGCCTGGACGGCGGGCCCGTTGCGCGAACTGTCATTGCTGGCGTTCGACCTGCCCGGCTTCGGCAGCACGACGGCCCCGGCTGGCTGGGCACACGGGCTGGCTGCGCATGCGGCCGTGATCGCCGCCGTGCTGGACGCCCATGCGACGCAGCGGCTGCACCTGGTCGCCCACAGCATGGGCGGTAGCGCGGCGCTGTTGTTGCCGGACCGGCTCCTCGGGCGGCTCGCGAGCCTGGCGCTGGTGGAACCACGGCTGTTGGCGGAGAGCTGCGGCGTCGCTGCGGAAGCCTCGCGCCACACGGCCGAGCGCTTCGAACAACAGTTCCTGCCGAGGTTCCGCGCTCGCGTGGCCGCCGATCCGCGGGTCAGCTTCGACGTCGAGCGTGCCGACCCGCGGGCCTTCCATGCCTGCGCCCGCTCGCTGCTGCAGCACGCTGGCAGCGGTGAACTGCTGGCGCGCTTTCTGGCCCTGCCCTGTCCCGCGTATTTCGTCTACGGCGCGGAGAATGCCCATCTCGCGGAACTCGCCCGCCTGCCTGCGTCGCGGCTGCTCGCGATCCCGCGCGCCGGCCATTTCCCGATGCAGGACAATCCAGGCGATTGCTACGCGGCGCTGGCCCGTATCGCGGCCGGAGGGGCAACGGCGTGAAGCCGGTGCCGCTGGCGGGCAGCCGGCCGGACAGTCCGGCGCTGACGGCCCTGGAAACAGCGGTGATCGACTGTGCGCTGCGCGCACTCGGTGCCGACGGTGCGGCCCTGCGCGCGCAGCTCGAGGTCGCCGAGGTGCGGACCCGCACCGGCAGCGGCGTCGGTTTCGTGACGCGGCTGCGGGTGCCGGCCGATACGCCGCGGGCCGCGGGTCGACCGCCGCCGCCGGTGCTCGGTCACCACCCGGCGCTGGCCGAGCCTGCCGAGTTCCTGCTGGAGCTGAAGGACGGCCGCCTGCACACGCTGGAAGCCTGCTGTTTTTCGGGCTTCTGGCCGGATGACGAGGCCGCGTTCCAGCTCGTGGTGCGCAGCTAGATCCGGCTTGTGCCGGCGGCGAGGCTGCGGTATCAACATCGTCGGCCGGCACCCCCGGCGGATCGCAGTCAGCAGGAAGCAGCATGAGTGGCCATGAAATCGTCGGTTCGCCGTCCCAGCCGGTTGCCGCGGCGCGTCCCGCGCCCTCCGCCGGCCTGAGCGGCTATGGAAAACTCAATTTGATCAGTATCTTGCTGTTGCCCGGCGCGGCCGTGCTGGCGGCCCTGATCGTCTTCGGCGCACGCAGCGACACGCTGCTCGCGGTCGCGGCCATCAATGCCGTGCCTGCGCTGCTCGGCGGCCTGATCTCGGCGCTGCTGCTGCGCCGTGCGAACCGCGCCGGCGCCGGGCAGTTCATCGCCCTGTGGCCCAGCCTGCTGCCCGCGGCCGTCGGCGCGGTCTGGTACCTCTGGCGCGCGGTGTTGCCCGAGGAGCTTGCGCCGGGCCGGGAGTTCCTGGCCGTGCCCCAGTACATGCTGATCGCGGTCGTCGTCCTGGGCCTGGTCGCGGCCGCCGGTTGCGGCATCGCCCGGGCCCGGCAGGGCTGACCGGAAGGCAGCGGCGGGCCCATGGCGAATGCAGGCCTGCCAGCCGGCGGCGCGCCGGCGGCGCTGCCGGAGCCGCCGCGCTTCCGCGCCTACCGGGAACTCGGTCCGCGGCCCAATATCATCGTCGACGGGGCGCCGCTGGCATCCACCGTGCTGACCTTGTCTCACTGGCCGAACAACCGGACGCCGGAGGCGCTGAAGCGCGATACGTCGACGGAGACGGTCTACGCCTATCTCGACGCACCCCGCTATCACCGGTCCGCGCCCTGGGTCTCGAACAACCATTTCGACGAGGACGGGCTGTTCAGCATGTTCGCGCTCTGCGATCCGGAGACCGCGCTCACCCATCGCGAGTTGCTGACGGACGCATCGCGGGCGGGCGATTTCGGCGTATTCGCCTCGCGCGAGGCCGCGCGGCTGTGCTTCGCCGTCGAGGGTTGCGCAGACCCGGACCGTTCGCCGCTGCCGGCCGCAACCTTCGCCGGCTGTGAGCGCCAGCGGACCGCGCGGCTGTACCCGGCGATGCTCGACAGGCTGCCGCGGTTGCTCGCCGACCTGCCGGGCCACCGCGCGCTCTGGGAGGAGCAGGACCGTTTTCTCGCGGACAGCCTTGCCGTGCTGGCAGCCGGTGAGGCGCAGATCGAGGAGCTCCCCGAGCTGGACCTCGCGCTGGTCTGGTTGCCGGAGGAGCAGCCGCTGCGCACGGCCCGCCGCTACCTGCGAGCGGAGTCCTGCGCCTTGCACCCCTATGCGCTCAACACGGCGACGGCGCGGACGCGGCTGCTGCTGATCCAGGGGCAGCGTTACGAACTGCAGCTGCGCTACGAGGGCTGGGTGCAGCTGGCGAGCCGCCG
Organism: Gammaproteobacteria bacterium; assembly: GCA_003695765.1. Lineage (GTDB taxonomy): Bacteria > Pseudomonadota > Gammaproteobacteria > Steroidobacterales > J054. The sequence continues at coordinate 73,062 of RFHQ01000063.1, read as the reverse complement.
GCCGGCGCCCCGGGTGGCGCTGGAACCGCTGGCGGCGCGCCTGAACGAACGGGAGCGGGCCCCCGGTGACTGGCGCGCCGAGCCGGTCAGCGAGGTGCTGCCGCGCCTGTATCTCGATGGCACGTCACAGTCCTCGCTGGCATCCGGTCCGTTCATCGATCTGCTGCTCGACTACCTGCGCAGCGCGCCGCCGGCCTGGGATCCGTACGACTGTGCCGGGAGCGGTTCAGGCTGAGTGCGTTTCGGCGCAGTCCAGGCATTCGGCGCAGGCCGGCCTGGCCTGGAGACGCGCCGGGCTGATCGGTTCGCCACAGCTGGTGCAGATGCCGTAGCTGCCCTCCTCCAGGCGCTTCAGCGCGGCGTCGATCTCGGCCAGTTCCTGCGCCGCTTCGGCCTCCAGCGCCGCAACGACGGCCACATCGCCGAGTTGCGCCGCCTGTTCGGCGGAATCCGCCTCCAGCGGGTCGCGCGCAGTCTCGTGGATGCGGTCGATGCGGTCCTGCAGTTCCGCTTTCGCCGCCAGCAGCCGCTTCCGTACGCCTGCCTCGTCCAGCGCCTTGTCTGTCATCGGGCCACCCCCCGCCTGAACTCAGCTGTCCTCTTCTTCCAGTGCCAGGGCCATGCGCACCAGTTCGGCGAGCGAACGGGCGCCCATCTTCTCCATGACCCTGGCGCGGTGTATCTCGACCGTCCGCTGGCTGAGCTCGAGGTCCATCGCAATGACCTTGTTGGCCAGGCCGCGGACGACGCATTCCATGACTTCCCGTTCGCGTGGCGTGAGGCTCTCGTACCGCTGTTGCAGTTCCCGCCGGCGATTCTCCATCGAGCGGTGGCTGGCCTCCCAGTTCAGTGCCTGGTTCACGCGGTCCAGCAGTTCCTGGTCGCGGTAGGGTTTCTGGATGAAGTCGAAGGCGCCATTGCGCATGGCCTCGACCGCCATCGGCACGTCGCCGTGGCCGGTCACGAAGATCACCGGGATGCTGATGTGGCGCTCGCGCAGCCGCTCGTGCAATTCCATGCCACTCATCCCCGGCATGCGGATGTCCAGCAGCAGGCAGCCGTACCAGTCGTCCTGCCACGCGTCGAGGAAGGCCTGACCCGATTCGAACAGCTGGCAGGGCAGGCCCACGGAACGCAGTAACAGTCCCAGGGAATCGCGCACCGCCTGGTCGTCGTCCACCACATAGACCGTTGCCTTCGTCATTGCTCGTCCTGCAGGGGCTGGCCGACGGGAATGCGCACGCGGAAGGTCGCGCCGGCAAGCGGGTTGTTCCGGAAATCGAGTGTACCGCCGTGAGCGGCGACGATCGAACGGCTGATCGCCAGCCCCATGCCCATGCCCTTTTCCTTGCTGGTGAAAAAGGGCGTGAACAGCTGCCGGGCCGCTTCCTCGGAGACGCCGGTGCCGCGGTCGATGACTTCGATCTGCAGCTCTGCATCGTTCAGCATGCCCGCGCGCAGGTCGACGCGCCGCTCCGGCTCGGGCAGTGACTGCATCGCGTCGATCGCGTTGCGCACCAGGTTCAGCAAGACCTGCTGCAGCTGGATCGGATCGGCGTGGATCTCCGGCAGTCCGGATTCGATGCGGATGTGCAGTTCGACCCGGTTCGACCGGGCATCGAGCTGCAGCAAGGGCATGATCTGCTCGATAAGAGCTGCGATGCGCACGGCCTCGCGGCCGCTGGCCCGGCTGCGCGCAAAATCCCGCACCCGCTGGATCACCTCGGCGGCCCGGTGCGCCTGGCTGCCGATCTCCTCCAGGGCACGCTGCAGATCGCTGGTCGCCTCCGCATCGCCACGCGCCAGCAGGCGCTGGCAGGCTGCCGTGTAGTTCGTGATCGCGCTCAGCGGCTGGTTCAATTCGTGTGCCATGGCCGCGGCCATCTCGCCCATGGTCGTCAGCCGGCTCGCATGGTTCATCAGTTCGCGCTGGCGCAGCGCTTCTTCCTCGGCCCGTTTCTGCGCTGTCAGGTCCCGAATCAGCCCGACGAAGTGCAAGCGATCGCGCAGCCGCGCCTCGCCGATCGAAAGCGCGATCGGGAACAGGCTGCCGTCCTTGCGCCGGGCCTCGAGTTCGCGGCCGATCCCGATGATCTTGGCCTGCCCGGTGCGCAGGTAGTTGCGCATGTATCGGTCGTGCGCGCGCGCATCTTTCTCCGGCATGATCAGGCGGATGGACTGGCCGATCAGCTCTTCCTCCCGGTAGCCGAACAAGCGCTCGGTGGCTTTGTTCAGCCGCAGGATGCAGCCGGTGTGGTCGGTGATGATGATGCCGTCGACCGCGGCATCGAGCAGCGCTTCGAACTCCGCCTCGTCATAGGGCTTGCGGTCCTCGGCGCCGCCAGGCCGGCTTTCGCGCAGCGGTTTCATTGTCCGCCAACGATAGCAAGGCCGGCGGCGATTCCGCCAGCGGGAAAGGGGGTGCGGGCGCCGGATCAAGTGAACGGACGGGGGAGCTCCGGCGCCCGACCCCGGGAAACTCAGCCGCTGATCTGCATGAAATCCCTCGCCTGCGGGTGGTAGAAGACCGGGCTTTCGAAGCCGGGTGGCTTGAGCACGAGCACATCGCAGGGCAGGTGGTCGAGCACGCGTTCGGCAGTGCTGCCGACCGTTGCATGTTTCAGGCGGCCGCGGGCGACCGCGCCCATGACGACGAGACCGGCGCCCAGCTGACGTGCCAGCGCCGGCAGCCTTTCGACCGGGTTTCCGGGGAGCAGGTGGCGCCGGGCATCGGGCAGTGCACGGCCTTCGAGCAGCTGCTCGAAGGCTTCGCGATGGGCGGTCGCGACCCGTTGCGCGATTTCATCCAGCGGCAAGGGCGCCGGCGCCATCGCGAACGCGCCGGCGCGCGCGATCTCGGGCGTCGGGTCGTAACCGTGGTAGACGTGCAGTTCGCCGTCGAGCAGGCCGGCGAGCCGTTCGGCCTCGTCGAGGATCAGCTCGTCCAGGGCCGCCGGCTTGGCGTACTCGTGCATCGGGTCGACTGCCGCGAGGATCACGGGCCGCTGTAGCGCCCCGGACTTGACCAGCCAAAGCGGCGCGGGGCAGTCGCGGATCAGCTGCCAGTCGGTATGCGAAAACAGCGCGCGCGCGAGACTCGTGTGCTGATGCGTGTCCTTGAGCACCAGCCGTGGTTCGCTGCGCAGGGTCTCGCGGACGATGCCCTCCGACAGCGGAGCATCCCAGACGACCTTCAGCGCCACCGGCGGCGCCGCATCGCCGAGTTCACGGGCCAGCGAGCGCAGGTAGCCCAGTTGGTGTTCCATCTGGGCCCTGCGCATGGCCTCGCGCTCCGCCGCCGCGAACAGCCGGCGTCCGGCCAGGCGCGCGTCGTGCTGGCAGATGAACAGTTCCAGGCCCGTGTCCAGTGCACGGGACAGCTGCAGGCCCCGTTGCAAGGCCGGCTGTTCGGCGGCCGTCGGATCGATCACCACGAGGATGTCCTGCCTGCCGTCCATGCCGCGGCCCGTCCACTACACCGTGGACCATTACAGGGCAGGCGCTGTGACTCCGCCATTCGGCATAGCGCGTAGCCGTCTGCGGTAATCCCGGATTGACAGGCGGCACTGGACCGCGCGGGCGCGCGCGCCTAGGCTCGCCCCATGGTGGGACGAAAAAGCGAGAACGGGCCGCGGCTGGCCGCGCTGCTGCTGGCCGCCGGCGCCGGCCGGCGTTTCGGTGGCCCGAAACAGCTGGCCGAGCTGCACGGGGAGCCGCTGCTGCTGCGGGCGCTGAGCCAGGCCAACGCGGTCGCCGGCGCCGGAACCTGGGTCGTCCTCGGGGCCCGTGCCGCCGAGCTCGCGCCGCTGCTGGCGGCCCGCGATGCGCGCGTGCTGGTCAACCCGGCTTGGACGGAGGGGATCGGCGCATCGATCCGCCATGGCGTCGCCGAACTCGGCGGACAGGCCGACGCAGTGCTGATCCTGCTGGCGGACCAGCCGGCCGTGGGCAGCGATGACCTGCAGCGGCTGGTGGCCGCCTGGCGGGCAGCGCCCGAGCGGCCGGCGGCGGCGGGTCTGGCGGGGCGTCCGGTGGTGCCGGCGATCTTTCCGGCGAGCTGGTTCCCGGCGCTGTCGCGGCTTCGGGGCGACCGCGGCGCCCGCGGCCTGCTGCGCGAGGCGCAGGCCCTGAGCCTGGTGCCGATGCCGGCGGCCGGCGTCGACATCGACCGGCCGGAAGACCTCAAGAAAATCGTTGACTCTGCACCCTTGTCAGGCGGCGAATCACAGGCATAATCGGGCCGGTCATGCGCGAAATCCAGGTCGAATACTTCGCTGCGTTGCGTGAACACGCCGGCTGCGGGCGGGAGCGCCTGCGCACGGCGGCGCGCACGCCGCGCGAGCTGTTTGCCGAGCTGTCCCGGCGGCACGGCTTTCCGGAACTCGGGCCGCTGAAAGTGGCCGTCAACGACGAGTTCGGCGATTGGGAAGCGCCGCTGGCCGACGGCGACTCGGTGGTCTTCATTCCGCCGGTGGCCGGCGGATGAAACCGTTCGCCTTTTCGGCCGAGCCCTTGCAGCCGGCATCGCTGCGCCGCTCGCTGGCGGACCCGCGCTGCGGGGCTTTCGTCAGCTTCGAGGGCTGGGTCCGCAATCACAACGACGGGCGCGAGGTCCGCGCGCTCGAATACGAGGCCTACGAGCAGCTGGGCCTCAAGGAAGGCGCGCGCATCGTGCAGGAGGCGATCGAGCGCTTCGGCGTCGATCACGCGGCCTGCGTGCACCGGGTCGGTGCCCTGGCGCTCGGCGATCTCGCGGTCTGGGTCGGGGTCAGCTCGGCGCACCGCGATGCCGCCTTCGCGGCCTGCCGTTACATCATCGACGAGGTCAAGCACCGGGTGCCGATCTGGAAGAAGGAGCACTACGCCGACGGCGACTCCGGCTGGGTCAACTGCGAGCGCTGCGCCAGCCACGCGCAGCCGCCGCCGGCGCGTCAGGCCGGCCGATGACCGCGGTCAGAGGCCCTCGCGTTCGCGCTCGATGAGCTCGTCGACGACGGCCAGCATCTCGTCGAAGGACTTGATTTCCGGCCCGTCGGTCACGTACTTGCCGTTGACCACCATGACCGGGACGCTGCGGATGCGGTATTTCTGCGTCAGGTTACGAGCCCGGCGCAGCTTGCTCTCGACCGCGAAGGACCTGAAAGCCTTGTCGAACTCGGCCGGCGATACGCCGAATTCCTTGAAGAAGTCGCGGATCTCGTCTTCGGAAATCAGCCGCTTGCCCCGGCGGTGGAAAGCGTCGAAGATGGCCTTGTGCATCTCGTCGAGCTTGCCCAGCGCTTCGGCCGTGTAAAAGAGCCGCGCATGGATCTCGTTGGTCGGGTTCCACATCACCGGCAGGCGCACGAAGCGCACGTCGTCCGGCAGTTTGGCCCGCCAGCGCTCCACGTAGGGATCGAAGTTGTAGCAGTGCGGGCAGCCGTACCAGAACACCTCGGCGACCTCGATGCCGCCCGCGCCGGTGGTCGTGCCCTGGGCCGAGGTCAGCTGCGAAAAATGCTTGCCGGGTTGAAAGCGCCACTGCCGCTGCCGGGCCGGTTTGGCCGTGTCGGCCTGGGCCAGCCGGGTCGCCAGCGGGGCCTGCGGGTCCGGCTGTTCGCCCGGGGATTCCTCGACGACCGTCGTCTCGAGGGCCGCTGCCGCTTGCCCGTCACCGGCCGCCGCCGGTGCCTCGGCCGGCGCGGCCGCCGCTGCCGCTGGCTCGGCGGGGCCCCGCTCGCTCGCAGTGCCGTCGGCCGGCTGCCCGCAGGCGGCCAGCAGGCCCAGCAGAATGGTTGGCAGCAGTGCGCGCAGCGTGCCCATGGTTCAGCCTCCGGGAATTCGACTCGTCGGTGCCGGCCTGCCTAGCGCAGGCCCTGGATGTATGAAGCGACCGCCTGGATGTCTTCGTCGCTCAGGCGCTCGGCGATGTTCCGCATCATCTGGTTGGGGTCGCTGGCCCGCGCGCCGCTGCGGTAAAGCTGGAGCTGGGCCGCGGTGTAGGTCGCGTGCTGGCCGCGCAGCACCGGGTAGGCCGCCGCCGGGTTGCCGCTGCCGTGCGGCCCGTGGCAGGCGATGCAGGCGCTGATGCCGCGCTCGATGTCTCCGCCGCGGTAGAGGCGTTCCCCGGCCGTCAGCAGCGCCGGGTCCGCGGTCCCCGGCTTGCGCGGCTGCGCTGAGAAATAGGCGGCGAGATCCTCGATGTCCTGCTCGGACAGGGCCATCGCCTGGCCGCTCATCAGCACGTTCTCGCGCCGGCCCTGCTTGAAGTCCCGCAGGCTCTTGACGATGTACTTCTGGTGCTGGCCGGCGAGGCTGGGCCACTCGGGGTTGGCGCTGTTGCCGTCCGGGCCGTGGCAGGCCGCGCAGGTCACGGCTTTCTGCCGGCCGGCGTCGACATCGCCGGCCGCGATCGCGATGGCCGGCAGCCAGAGCAGCAGGAACAGCGCCAGGCCGGCTTTGCGCCGGGCGAAGAGGTGATCTTTCATTGGTTTGGGCATGTTTCCGGTTCGGCCCCGGCGCATGCCGGTGCCCGTGCTAGACTCGTGCAAGCCGCGGATTCTACACCAAACGGGGCCGCGAACGGCCAGCGCGGGGAGCGCCGCCGATGTCCAGCTTTCCAGATGCCGAATTCCTGACCAGCGCCTTCCGCCCGGAACAGTTTCCACCGGACCGCGGCGCCGAGGTCGCTTTCGCCGGGCGTTCCAACGCCGGCAAGTCCAGCGCGATCAACTGCATCGTCAATCGCCGCGGGTTCGCGCGCACCGGCAAGCAACCGGGCCGCACGCAGCTGATCAATTTCTTCCAGCTGGCCGCGGGCCGGCGGCTGGTCGACCTGCCGGGCTATGGCTACGCGCGGGTCAGCCGCGCGCTGCGCGAGCACTGGCGCGGCCTGCTGGCCGACTATTTCGAGACCCGCGAATCGCTCGCCGGGCTGATGCTGGTCGTCGACCTGCGGCGGGGCCTCGGCGACTTCGACTGGCAGATGCTCGACTGGTGCCGCGACATCGGCTGCCCGGTGCACCTGCTGCTGACCAAGGCCGACAAGCTGAAGCGCCAGGCGGCGGCCGCGGCCCTCGTGCAGGCGCGGCGCGAACTGGCCGGCGCGGCCAGCGCGCAGCTGTTCTCGGCCGTCAGCCGCCAGGGACTGGAGCCCGCGCGCGAAGCGCTGGCGGATTTACTGGCCGGCAGGCAAAAAAAGGCCTCGGACGCGGAGTACAGGGGAACGCCCGAGGCCAAGTCAACCGGCTTGGGGTGACCGGTTGTTTTTGCCCGCTCAGGGAGGATAGCGGGGGGTGCGTCCTGCACCCGATTCGTTAGATCGGGTCTAGATGGAAAAGTTCAAGGCGCCGGGTGCCGCATGGCGGCATCGGATTTTCGGCTTCGGGATCTGCCTAGTGGGCCTCGTCCCAGTTACGGCCGCTGGCTGCCGAGACCTTGAGCGGGACCGCGAGCGACGCGGCCTGGCTCATCAGCTCCGTGACCTGGGCCGTCACCGCATCGAGTTCGCGGCGGCGCACTTCCAGCACCAGCTCGTCGTGGACCTGCATGATCAGCCGCGCGTCCACGCCGCTGTCCGTTAGCCAGTGGTGCACGGCGATCATCGCGCGCTTGATGATGTCCGCAGCCGTTCCCTGCATCGGCGCGTTGATCGCGCTGCGTTCGGCATACTGGCGCCGCTGCGCCTGGCGCGCGTTGATGTCCGGCAGGTACAGGCGCCGGCCGAACACTGTCTCGACATAGCCCTGTTCGTGAGCCAGTTCCCGGGTCCGGTCCATGTAGGCCTTGACGCCGGGATAACGCTCGAAATAGAGGTCGACATAGCGTTGGGCCTCGGGCCGCGGAATGCCCAGCTGCCGCGCGAGGCCGAAGGCCGACATGCCGTAGATCAGGCCGAAATTGATCGCTTTCGCCGAGCGGCGCTGCTCCGGCGTGACCGCGTCCAGCGGAACGCCGAAGACCTCGGCGGCCGTCGCCTGGTGAATGTCGCGGTCCTCGGCGAAGGCTGCGAGCAGTCCGGCGTCGCCGGACAGGTGCGCCATGATGCGCAGTTCGATCTGCGAGTAATCCGCGGCCAGCAAGCGGTAACCGCGGGGTGCAACGAAAGCCTGCCGGATCCGGCGGCCCTCGGCCGTGCGGATCGGAATGTTCTGCAGGTTCGGATCGGACGAAGACAGCCGGCCCGTGTTGGCGACGGCCTGGTGATAGGAAGTGTGGATCCGGCCCGTGTCCGGGTTGACCATCTCCGGCAGCTTGTCCGTGTAGGTCGACTTGAGCTTGCTCAGCGCGCGGTAGTCGAGGATCAGACGCGGCAACTCGTGTTCGGCCGCCAGTTCGGCGAGTACGTCCTCGGCCGTCGACGGCTGGCCCTTCGGCGTCTTGCGCAACACCGGCAGGCCCAGTTCGCTGTACAGGATGTCCTGCAATTGCTTCGGCGAACTCAGGTTGAACGGATGCCCGGCGAGCTGTTCGGCGGCCTGCTCGAGCTTTGCCATCTGCGTGGCGAACTCCCGGCTCAGCCGGGCGAGTTGGCCGCTGTCGACATAGACGCCCGTGGCCTCCATGTCCAGCAGCACCGGGATCAGCGGCCGTTCGATCTCCGTGTAGACGGCGGCCAGCGCGCCGGTCGCCTCGATCTCCGGCCACAGGCGTTCGTGCAGCTGCAGGCTGATGTCTGCGTCCTCGGCCGCATAGGGCGCAGCCTGCGCCAGCGGCACCTGGTCGAAGCTGATCTGCTTGGCGCCCTTGCCGGCCACATCCGCATAGCGCGTGGTCTCTGCGCCGAGATACTTGCGGGCGACCGAATCGAGGTCGTGCCGGGTCGCCGCGCTGTTGAGCACGTAGGACTCCAGCATCGTGTCCCAGGCCATGCCGCGCAGTTGCAGGCCGTGATTGCGCAGCACATGCGCATCGAATTTCAGGTGATGTCCGATCTTTTCCCGCCGCGGGTCTTCCAGCCAGTCGCGCAGGACCGCCAGCACGCGGTCCCGGTCGAGTTGCCGCGGCGCGTCCGGACCGCAATGCGCCAGCGGCACGTAGGCCGCCTCGCCCGGGGCCACAGCGAAGGACAGCCCGACGATCCGGGCGTGCATGTAATCGAGGCTGTCGGTCTCGGTGTCGAAAGCGACCCGCTCGGCTGCGGCGATCTTCTCCAGCCAGGCCTGCAGCGCCTCCGCGTCCTGGACGACCGCATAATCGTTGCCGGCCGTGGCATCGCGGGCGATGGCGGGCGGCGTTGCGCTGGCATCGCGCTCCAGGTTCTCCAGCAGCCGACGCAGCTCCAGGCGGCGATACAGCTCGCGCAGCCGTTCGCGGTCCGTTGCCTGCGGCCGGAGTTCGTCGGGCGCGAGCGGCAGGTCGAGATCACAGCGAATCGTCGCGAGTTCGCGCGACAGGAGCAGGCGTTCGCGGTTCTCGGCGATCCGCCTGGCGAGCGTCTTCGCGCCGCGGATGTCGAGCCTCGCGACGCCGTCGAGATCCGCGAGCAAGTCGTCGATGTGCGCATAGTGCGCCAGCAGCGCCCGGGCCGTCTTTTCGCCGACGCCGGGCACGCCCGGGATGTTGTCCGAGCTGTCCCCGACCAGTGCGAGGTAATCGATGATCTGATCGGGACGCACGCCGAAACGCGCCTGCACGCCGCCGCGGTCGGTGACGCGCGGTTCCTGACTGCGGCCGCGCGGCATGGTGTCGAGCAGCGTGACCTGCTCGCCGACCAGCTGAGCGAGGTCCTTGTCGCCGCTGACGATCACGACCTCCATGCCGGCCGCGACGGCGCGGCGGGTCAGCGTGCCGATGACGTCGTCCGCCTCCACGCCGTCGACCTGCAGCAGCGGCAGTCCGCTGGCCTCGATTGCTTCCAGCAGCGGCGGGATCTGTTGCCTCAGTTCATCCGGCATCGGTGGCCGGTTGGCCTTGTACTGCTCGAACAGCTCGTCACGAAAAGTCTTGCCGGGGGCGTCGAAGACCACGGCGACATGGGCCGGCGCCAGTTCGCGGCGCAGCTTGTTCAGCATGTTGAGCACGCCGTGCACGGCGCCGGTGGGCCGGCCGTCCGAGGTCGTCAGCGGCGGCAGGGCATGGAAGGCGCGGTACAGGTAGGACGAGCCGTCCACCAGCACCAGCTGCGGCCGTTCAGTCACCGCCGTTGCCCCGTTGCCGTTCGCGCTCCGGATCATCGCCGGGGTCCACGACCCGATCGCCAGCGGGGCCGCCACCGGCCGGTTCGGCGGCCGCGGGTCCGGCCGGCGTTTCGGCCTCGGGCAGGTAGAGTCCGCCCTTCAGGCCGCAGCCGGCCAGCAGCACGACAGCGACGAGCAGGGCGGCCCGCAGCCGGCTCTCAGTCATCGTCGTCTGCCTCGCGCCGGATTTCCTCGGCCACGCGGCGATAGGCCTCGCGAAAGCTGATGCCCTCTTCCAGGACCAGCCGGTTCGCGCGCCCGGCCGCGTAGATGCCGGGGTCCAGCAGAATGTTGTCCGGCAGGAACTCGACGCCGTCCAGCAGTTTCTCCATGATCGCGCAGGAGTCCAGGCTCAGGTCGATCGCGCGGAACAGCGGCGGTTTCAGGCGCTGCAGATCGCGCTGATAGCCGGACGGCAGCTTGGCCGGCAGGTTCAGGATTTCGACCAGGCTGCCCTGCAGCGTCGCGGTCGCACCGCGCACCAGTTCCAGCACGTCCGGGTTGCGCTTCTGGGGCATGATCGACGAACCCGTGGTCATTTCTTCCGGCAAGCTGATGTAGGCGAATTCCTGCGTGTAGAACAGCAGCAGGTCGGTGGCCAGCCGGCCCAGGTCCTGCAGCAGCAGGCAGAGTTCGAAGACCAGGCCGGCCTCGGCCTTGCCGCGCGACAGCTGCACCGCGGTCACCGGTTCCTGCACCGTGTCGAAACCCAGCGCCTCGCAGGTGAAGTCGCGGTCGATCGGCAGGCCCGGCACACCGTAGCCGGCCGCGCTGCCCAGCGGGTTGCGCGAGATCCGCCGGCGGCTCGCGGCGATGCCCTCGGCATCGTCGCGCAGTTCCGCGGCGAAGCCCTGCGCCCACAGGTGCACGGAGCTGGGCATGGCCTGCTGCATGTGCGTGTAGCCGGGCAGTTCGGTGTCGGCCTCGCGTTCGCCCAGCGCCTCCAGCGCATCGGCGACGGCATCGGCCGCCCCTTCCAGGCTGTCGGCGGCATCGAGCAGATACAGGCGCAGCGCCGCCAGCACCTGGTCGTTGCGCGAGCGGCCCAGGTGTATGCGCTTGCCGGCTTCGCCGATGCGCTCGGTCAGGCGCTTTTCCAGCGCCGTGTGCACGTCCTCGTCGTCCAGCGTGATCTGCCACTCGCCGCGCGCATGGGCCTCGCCGAGTTCCTGCAAGCCGGCCTCGATGGCGGCGAGATCCTCGTCCGAGAGCAGCTGCTGGCGGTTGAGCATCTGCGCATGGGCCAGCGACGCGCGCAGGTCGTACTCGACCAGGCGGGCATCCAGCAGATGGTCTTCGCCGGCGGTGTAACGCAGCACCCGCTCGTCCAGCGGCGTTCCCTTGTCCCAGAGCCGTTGCATCTTCGTCCGTCCTCAGCCGCCCGGCGCCTGCTCCGCCGGCGTCAGCGTGGCGATGTTCTCGACCACGAGCGTGCCGGTGCCTTCGTTGGTGAAGACTTCCAGCAGCAGGCTGTCCGGCAGCTTGTAGGAGATCACGTGGACGCGCGGCACGCCACCGTTGATCGCGGCCTCGATGGCCGCGGCCTTCGGCAGCATGCCTTCTGCCAGCGCGCCGCGGTCGCGCAGCCGCCGCAGGCCGTCGAGATCGATGTAGGAGACGACCGAGCGCGGGTCGTCCCGCTCCTCGAGGATGCCCGGCGCGCCGGTGGTCAGGATCAGTTTCTCGGCGCCCAGTTCGGCCGCGATGGCCGCGGCGACGGTGTCGGCGTTGATATTCAGCAGTGTGCCGCCACGGTCGGCGGACAGCGGGCTGATCACCGGCATCAGGCCGCTGGCCAGTTGCGTGCGCAGGACTTCGGCATCGACCGAATCGATGTCTCCTACGTAGCCGTAGTCCACCGGCCCGGCGTCGTGGCCTGCGACCTCGACCGGCGGGCGCTTGTGCGCGCGGATCAGGCCCGCATCGACGCCGCTGATGCCAACCGCCGGCAGTTCGAGATCGCGGCAGGCAGCCAGGATGCGCGTGTTGATCTGGCCGTTCAGCACCATTGCGGCGACTTCGAGCGCGTGCTCGTCGGTCACCCGGCGTCCCTGGACGAACTGCGTTGGCAGGCCGAGTGCCTCGGCGAGTTTCGTCGATTGCGGGCCGCCGCCGTGCACCAGTACGACGCGGATGCCGACCTGGTGCAGGATCGCGATCTGCTCGACCAGCGCCCGCGTGCTGTCCACGCTGGCGAAGATCTCGCCGCCGGCCTTGAGCACGAAGGTCTTGCCCTTGTACAGGCGCACGTACGGCGCCGCGTGCTTGAGCGCGGCGACGACGATGTCGCGGTTCTTGAGCGTGTCCATCAGGGCTTGCTCCCGCCGGCCAGCATCGCGTGCAGCACAGCCATCTGCGCGTACATCCGGTTCTGCGCTTCCTGGATCACGACGCTGCGCGGTCCGTCGAGGATCCGGTCGGCGACGACGACGCCGCGCCGCACCGGCAGGCAATGCATGAAGCGGCAGTCCGGCCGGGCGGTGGCGAACCAGTCTTCATCCACACACCAGTCCTCGTGCTGGCGGCGCAACTCGGCATCGGCGAGCTTGTCGCCGTAGTGGCGCGTCGATGACCAGGACTTGGCGTAGATCACATGCGCATCCCGCATCGCTTCGGCGCGTTCGTCGGTCTCCGTGACCGAGCCGCCGGAAGCCGCGGCCAGCTGCCGCGCCTGCTGCATGATCGCCTCGGGCAGCTCGAAACCGTCGGGCCGCAGTACGGTGACGTCCATGCCCCGCATCGCCGCCATTTTCACCGTCGTCGCCGGCACGGCCAGCGGCAGCGCGTTCGGATGCGAAGCCCAGCTCAGCACGAAGCGCCCGCCCTGGCGCGGGATGCCGAGTTCGTCCAGCGTCTGCCAGTCGGCCAGGCTCTGACAGGGGTGCTGGATCGCCGATTCCATGTTGATCAGCGGCAGCTGTACGAGGCCGCGCATCGCCTGGTATTCCCGGTCGGCGAGGTCGTGTTCCAGGCTGCGGCGCTCGGCGAAGGCGCGGATGCCCATGACATCGGCGTAGGAGGCGATCACCGGCACCGCCTCACGGATGTGTTCGGCGGCCATGCCGTCCATGACGATGCCCGGCCGGGTCTCGAGGCCGTGAATCGACATGTCCGGCGAAATCACGAAGGCGCCGCCGCCCAGCCGGTGCATCGCCGCCTGGAAGGAGGCCAGCGTGCGCAGCGACGGGCTCATGAACAGCAAGGCCATGACCTTGCCCTCCAGTGCCCGCGGCTCGGGCTGCCGTTTCAGGCGTGCGGCCAGGTCCAGCAGCTGCTGGATCTCCTCGGCCGTGAAGTCTGCGAGATCGTGAAATTCTTTCATCGCGATACCTTCTCCGTTCAGACGCCGGCCGGCAAGTCGGCCAGCGCTTCCAGCAGTTCGTCCAGCTGTGCGTCGGCGAGAATCAGCGGGGGCAGCAGTCGCAGGACCATCGGGTCGCTGCTCGAGCCCACGAGGATGTCCCGCGCCAGCAGTTCCCGCTGCACGTCGGCGGCCGGCCGGGTCAGCCGCAGGCCGGCGAGGAAGCCGCGTCCTTGCAGGCTGGCGGCCGGGCCCAGGGGCAGCGCCGCGGCAAGCCGTGCGTGCAGCCGATTCACGTTGTCGATCAGGCCGTCCCGCCGGATCACGCGGATCACGGTTTCGACCAGCGCGCAGGCCAGCGGCCCGCCGCCGAAGGTCGTGCCGAGATCGCCCTTGCCGAGGCCGCTCGCGACCGCTTCGGTCATCAGCACGGCGCCGCAGGGAAAGCCGGCCGCGAGTGACTTGGCCGTGCTCAGGATATCGGGCTGCAGGCCGTAGAGATCGGTCGCGAACGGTGCGCCACAACGGCCCATGCCGGTCTGCACCTCGTCGACGATCAGCAATGCGCCGTGGCGCTCGCAGGCGCGGGCGACGGCCTGCACGAAGGCCGGCTGCAGCTCGACGGCGCCGGCGATGCCCTGCACCAGCTCCAGGATCACGGCTGCGGTGTCGCCGGTCACCAATTGCTCGACCGCGGCTACGTCGTCGCGCGGAATGAAGTCGACGTCGAAAGGCGTGCGCGGGAACGCATACCAGCGATCGCGCGCGCCCCAGGTGACCGCGCCGGCCGCGGCGCTGCGCCCGTGAAAGCCATGTTCGATCGCAGCGACGCGTTGCCGGCCCGTGAGCCGGCAGGCCAGCCGCAGCGCGTTTTCGTTGGCCTCGGCGCCGGTATTGACGAAAAACACGCGCGCGAGGCCCGGCGGTGCGAACTCGGCCAGCGCATCGGCGGCCCGCGCGCGCACCGGCAGCGGCACTGCGTTGCTCTGGAACAGCAGTTCGGCGGCCTGCCGGTTCAGCGCGGCGAGCAGTTCCGGGTGACCATAGCCGAGTGCGGCGACCGCATGCCCGCCGTAGAGATCGAGTACCCGCCGCCCGCGGCAGTGCAGGTAGACGCCGTCGCCCCGTTCCGGCACCAGGTCCAGTTGACCATAGACCTGCGCCAGGTGCCGCCTTTCCATTGCCAGTGCATCCATCGGACCGCGCCTCAGGCCCAGGCCAGTGCCGGCGCCGTCAGGCCGCTGGCCTCGGGCAGGCCGAACAGCCGGTTCATCCATTGGATCGCGCCGCCGGCGGCGCCCTTGACCAGATTGTCGATGACCACGAACACGGCCAGCGCCTCGCCGTCGCTGGCCACGCCGAGATGGGCGTAATTGCTGCCGATCACGTCCTTGAGCCGCGGCGTGCCGTCACGGACCTTGACGAATTCGCTGCCGGCATAGAAATCCGCGAGCCGCTCGCGCAGCCGGTCCGCCGCGACCGGTTCGCGCAGCGGCGCCTGCAGCGTCAGGTGGATGCCGCGGGCGAATGGTCCGGAATGCGGCACGAAGTGCAACCGCGGCCGCCGGCCCGTCAGTTGTTCGCAGAGCTGCTGTACTTCCGGCGCGTGCCGGTGCGCCAACGGCTTGTAGGCGCAGAGGTTCGCGTGACGTTCCGGGTGATGCGTGGTGGCAGTCGGCGCGCGGCCGGAGCCGGTGCTGCCGGTCACGCCGCTGGCGTGCAGATCCTCGGCACAGAGTGCCAGGCGCAACAGCGGGACGGCGGCCAGCAGCAAGGCAGTCGCGAAACAGCCGGGATGGGCGACATGGGGTGTCCGGGCCTCGGCCAGGTGCTCCGGCAGCGCGCAGCTGAACTGCGCGAGCAATTCCGGGGCGGCATGCGGACTGCCGTAGACGGCCGCATAGGCCGAAGGATCGCGGAAGCGGAAGTCGGCAGACACGTCGACGACGCGGAGCTCGCAGCCGGCCTGCGCGGCCCGCTCGAGAACCTCGGCCAGCAGCGCCGCGCTGGCGCCGTGGGGCGCGGCCGAGAACAGCGCGGCCGGCCCGGCCGGCAGCGCCGCGAACAGGCTTTCGCGATCGACGAAACGCCGCTCGTGATATGCGGCCGCCAACGACGGGAACGTCGCCGCGACCGGCTCGCCGGCGCGGCTCTCCGACAGCACGCCGGCGAGCTCGAACAGCGGGTGGACTGCCAGCAGTCTCAGCAGTTCGCCGGCCACATAACCGCTGCCGCCGAGGACGAATGTCGGGATGCTCTGCATCGGCAACGCTCCGCTCAGCTGCGCTGGGCGCTGAGGCCCAGCATGGCGGCCACGGCGTCGCCGAGCTCGTTGCCGTCCGTGATCGCATTAATCGCGGCGACGCCGAGCCGCTCGCGGATGATGTCCTTGCCGACGGTGTTGTCGGTCGCCGGGCCGGTGACGATCTGCGGCTCGAGGTCGAATTCCTCCCGCAGCAGTTTCACACCGCCCCAGGCCGCGACCGGGTCGTTCGCGCAGAGCATCAGGCAGGACAGGTGGTCGCGCACGCCCGGATCCTGCAGGATGGCTTCGACGCCGTAGGCGCCGAGTATGCCGTCGCCGAGTTCATAGACGATCACGTCCGGGCGCTGCTCGGCGAGTTGTCCGAGCAACATGCGCGTGACCGCCGGCCCGTTCTCAGCCGTGGTGCTGACGACGCCGAAGTCGCTGAAGATCGCCGTGCGCCGCGCGCCGGCGTCCTCCATCGCCAGGATGTCCCGGCGCAGCGACACGCCGGTGGCCTTGAAGCCGTCGACCGCAAGGCCCAGGTGGCGCAAGCGGCTGATCAGCGCGCAGGCGGCGGCGGTCTTGCCGGAGTTCATGCAGGTGCCGGCGATGGCCACGACCGGCACGCCGCCAGTGCTGCCGTCCGCGTCCGGGTCCAGCCGCCGGACACCCATCCGCGCCGGCACGCCGATGCGCTCGCCGAGGTAGGGGAACACCAGCACTGCGCCGAGGACGCGGGCGTCGAAGGGCGCGCCGAAGTTCGCGTTCACGGAATCGCAGACGCCGAGCACGCCGCCGATGTTCAAAACCTGCAGGACGTCCCCGGGCCGCAGCGACTCGGGCAGATGCCCGGAATAGCCGAACAAAGCCTTGCGATGGCCCAGCGCGCCGACGATCACATCGCCCTGGCGCAGCTTGGCCATGCGTCCGCTGGTCAGTTCCAGCTGGTTGTAGCTGGACTTGCTGTTCAGGATCTCCGCGGCCACGAGCACACCTTCCTCGCAGGGAATGTCCTCGCTGACGCGCAGTTCGCGTTTCAGGTCCAGGTGCTGAGCGACCGAGGCGATCTTGTCGGCGATGATGGTTTTCATTGCTTGCCGCCCGCGGCCCGCGTCTGCAGCATGCCGCTCAGTGCCAGGATCTTCGAATAGCCGAGCGCATCCTGCGGCGTCCATTCGCCGGCGGCTTCGCCGTAGACGCCCTTGCTGGCCGCCATCAGCGAATACGGCGATTGCAGGCCTTCGACGAACAGGCTGCCGCTGCGCAACTGCACCGTGACCTCACCGGTGACCCGCGCCTGCGACGATTCCAACAGCGCTTCGATATCGCGGCAGACCGGGTCGAGTTGCCGGCCCTCGTGGACGAAGTCGCCGTAGGCGGCCGCGACCAGCTCCTTGATCCGCTGCTGCGGGCCGCTGAGCACGAGCTTTTCCAGCTCGCGATGCGCGGTCAGCAGGATTTCGGCCGCCGGCGCTTCGAAAGCGACCCGGCCCTTGGTGCCGAGGACGGTGTCACCGAGATGGATGCCGCGGCCGATGGCAAACGGGCCGCCCAGGCGCTCCAGGCGCTCGATCAGCGGCACCGGATCCATCTGCTCGCCGTCCAGCGCCACCGGGATGCCTTCTTCGAAGGCGATCACGTGGCGCTCCGGCGCCCGCGGTTCGCGCAGCGCGCCGGGCGACAGCACCCAGGCGTCCTCCGGAATCGATTCGCGTGAATCCAGCGTCTCGGTGCCGCCGATTGTCACGCCCCAGAGCCCGCGGTTGATCGAATAGGCCGAGCCCTTGGCCGGGACCGGCAGGCCGCGTTCCTCCAGGTACTTCACCTGCTCGCTGCGCACGAAGGCGTTGTCGCGCACCGGCGCCAGCACGGTCAGCTCCGGATTGATCGTGCGCAGTGCAACCTCGAAACGCACCTGGTCGTTGCCGGCCGCCGTGCAGCCATGCGCGACCGTGTCGCTGCCCAGCTGCATCGCGATCTCGGCCATCAACGTCGCCTGGATGCCGCGCTCGGCCCCGACGCACAGCGGGTAGAACTGCCCGCGGCGCACGTTGCCGGCGATCAGGTAACGCAGCACCTGGTCGAAGAAACGCGGCCGCGCCTCGACCAGCACGTGCTCCGCCGCGCCCAGCGCCAGCGCACGTTCCTCGAGGTCCCGCTCGGCCGCCGCGTCCAGGCCGCCGGTATTGATCGTCATCGTGACCACCGGGCGTCCATAGGTCTCTTTCAGCCAAGGGACACAGAAAGAGGTATCCAGCCCGCCGGAGAAGGCGAGCACGATCGGGGACTCGTTGTATTGATCGTTCTGGCTCATGCTGTCTGCTCGTTGCTGGACTGCCTCAGCAGTTGAACTGGGACCGCAGCCGGGCGGCGAGGCGTTTCTGCGCCGCGCCCGACTCGGTGGCGATGAAGATCGTGTCGTCGCCGGACACGGTGCCCACGATTTCCGGCCAGCCCGAACGGTCGAGGAACACGGCGACCCTCGCGGCCGCGCCGACGGCTGTTTTCAGGACCAGCAGGTTGGCGCCGGCGCCGCGCAATTCCCGTACGAAATCCGGCGGCGGCGGCGGGTTGTCGGCGCTGACGGCCGCCGTCGCCGGCGCATAGGCCTCTCCCAGCTTGGCGATGCCCATCTGCCGCAGGTCCCGGCTGACGCTGGACTGGGTCGCCGGGATGCCGCGCGCCTTCAGCCGCGCGACGATCTCGGCCTGCCGGGCGACCGGGTGCTCGGCGAGGATCTCGCGGATGGCCTGCTGGCGCTGCTGCTGTCTGTCGCGGGCGACCGGCATAAGAAATGCGCATAATTAAAAAAGGATGCGCATAGTACCAGTTCGGCGCCGGGAGTCAAGCGCGGTCCGCGGCTGCGCCTGCCGGGACCCTCGGCTAAGATCGCCGCTCCGCGTTCCCGGAGCCACGATGTCGACGACCACGCTGGAAACCTTCGAGCACACGACCGGGACCGACCCGGTCGCGTCGATCGTCTGGCTGCACGGCCTCGGCGCCGACGCCCATGACTTCGAACCGGTCGTGCCGGCGCTCGATCTCGGGCCGGACCGGCCGTTGCGCTTCGTCTTTCCGAACGCGCCGTTGCTGCCGGTGACGATCAACAACGGCATGGTCATGCGCGCCTGGTACGACATCCTCAGCTTCGGCCCGGGCCGGGAGGACGAAGCCGGCATTCGTGCCGCGGCCGAGGCGATCGGCGAACTGATCCGTCGCGAGCAGGCACGCGGCGTGCCGCCGGAGCGTATCGTGCTGGCCGGTTTCTCGCAGGGCGGCGCGACGGCGCTGTTCACCGCGCTGCGCTTCCCGGAACGGCTGGCTGCGCTGCTGGCGCTGTCCTGTTATCTGCCGTTGCCCGACCGGCTGCCGGCCGAGTTGCAGCCGGCGAACCAGCGACTGCCGATCTTCATGGCGCATGGCGAAGCCGACCACGTGCTGCCACTGTGGATCGGGGAGGCATCGCGCGATGCCCTCATCGCGGCCGGCTGCGATGTCCGCTGGAAGACCTACCCGATGATGCATGCGGTGACGCCGGAAGAACTGGCCGACATCCGTGACTTCCTGGCGCGGCAGTTGCCGGCTCCCGCTTAGGCGGGCGCGCGCAGCGGAAAGCTGAATTCGGCGACGCCGGCGGGGCGGCCGCCGGCGGCGTAACGGCGCTCGACGAAGCGACAGCGGCCATCGGCGCCGACGGCGAACAGCGATACGGCGCGGGTCCCGTAGTCCTTCCCGGTGACGAATGGCGACAGCGCGACCCAGGGCAGTGCCGGATCGCTGGCCGGCAGCGCTGCGCGGCGCTCCAGCGGCGCCAGCAGAGCCTCCGGGTCGGGGAGCCGGTCGGCGAGTAGCTGTTGCAGTTGCTGCTCGACGTAGTCGACCTTCGGCCAGCGCTGGTCCGCAGGCGCATTGCTGAACACCCGCAGGCCGGACAGCAGCCGTTCCGGCTCGCCGCCGGGCTCGCAGATCAGGCGCAGGTCGCCGGGCCCGCCGAAGGCCAGGCAAAAGCCGGCGTATTCGTGGCGCCGGGCGAGCAGCCATTCGGCGAAGGCCGCGGGCGTCAGGCCGCTGGCGAGATAATCGCGGACCAGCAGGCCGCGGCTGGGGCTGTCCGGACGCGGCGGGCCTTTCTGCGGGCGATTGGCGATGACGGCGAAATGCCCATCGCGGCGCACGGCCAGCCAGCTGCCGCCGGCTTCCAGGTCACGCCCGCCGAGAAGGCCGGTATCGTCGGGCCACCAGTCGGCGGCCGCGGACGGGCGCGCGTGGAACTCGTCGCGGTTGCCGAGCACCAGCAGCGGCCAGCGCGGATGGGCCGAGGCCGCAACGGCGACGAGGCACATCGAGTGACTCCGGCTCAGCCGGCCGCCGGCGCCTGGCGCAGGCGCAACGGCGGGCCGCCGAGACCCAGTTCGGCCAGGGTCCGACCGCCGCCAGCGTCGAACCAGCGCTCGATCAGTCGAAATGCGATCGAGGTCTGCGGCGGCAGCGTGACGGCACCGGCTGCGATGTCCTCCCGGCTGAGCCAGCGCGCCTCGGCGAGCTCGCCGTCGGCCAGGCGGATGTCCTGGCTGAGCGCCTCGGCGTGAAAGCCGATCATCAGCGACGCAGGGAAGGGCCAGGGCTGCGAACCGAGGTATTCGCAGGCACCGGTCTCGATGCCGGTCTCCTCGCGGACCTCCCGGCGCAGCGCACCCTCCAGGGTCTCGCCGGGCTCGACGAAGCCGGCAATCGTCGAAAAACGGCCGTCGGGCCAGTTCGGCTGGCGCCCGAGCAGGCAACGGCGGCCGCGGTGCACCAGCACGATGATCGCCGGGTCGAGTCGCGGGAAACTGCGAGCGCCGCAGCCGGAACGCGAGCAGACCATGACGAAGCCGGCTTCCTCGACGCGGTTCGCGCTGCCGCACCGGCCGCAGAAGGCGTGCTGGCGTTGCCAGTTGATCATCGCCCGCGCATAGGCGAGCAATGCGGCGTCGGCGGCGTCCAGCGCCCCCATCAGCTCGGGCAGCGGCCGGAAGCGGGCCGTGCCCAGCCCGGCCGCTTCCTGCTCCGCGAGGTCGATCGCGAACAGGACATCGTCGCCGCGGCGGCCGAGCAGCGTCAGGCGCGCCAGGTCATCGCGGCCGAGGCCCAGTTGCGCCGGTGGCAGCAGCAGGGCCGCGCTGCCGTCGGCGAGGCAGCGCTGTTGCCAGACGGGCACGATCCGGGCCGCGGCCGAGGACAGCAGTCCGGCGAGCCGCGCCGGTTCACGGCGCAGCGCGGTGCAGCGGTCGATGCCGCTGGCCGCGAAAGTGACTGGCAGTTCAGACAAGGCGCCGGCTCATTCCTTCCTGCTGACGATTTCACAAGTTGGGCAACGGCGGTAATCGAGCGCGAAGCGATCCTGCACATAGGGAAGCTCGCAAGCGTCGCAGTAGCTGAAATACAGTTCGCCGCCGGCCACCAGTGCATGATAAAGGCTCCAGGCCCACTCGAAGGACAGGTTCGCCGGTTCCTTGATCCGCGCGTAGGTCTCGTAGGCCTGGCAGAGCCGTTCGCCCAGGCTGACGGCGCTGATCCCGCGTGTCGGGCGCAGCTCGCCGCCGGCCAGCCGCAGCGCGCCGGTATAGACGAACAGCAGGGCCAGCAGGGTGGCCTCGGCCTGGCGCCAGGCATTGCCGACGAAGCGGTCGATGCGGCGCGGCGATTTGCCCCGCCGGCGCCGGACCGTCAGGCCGTCGGCCGTGCGACAGTAGCTGCCGACCAGCTTGCGGACGCGGTCTTCGCTGAAACCGGTGCAGGCCCGGATGGTGCCGGTCCGGGCCTCGAGGCGGATCATGCGCATGGCGAGTTCGAAGCGGGCCAGTTCGCCTGAATATCGATCATCTGTAATGCGCATTTTTATTTCCTCCCTGTTTGACGCCAAATAGGGCGCTGAAAGCGAATCAACAAACAATTTACCTTTTATGGTCCGAATTTCCCATATATGGTAATCTTGTTGCTACGCGACGAGGATACGCAAATGGGGCACGAGCCGCCTGATATGCATTTTCTCAGCGACTTGCAGGAGCTGAACCGGGCCTTCCTGAACCTGATCCGGCACCCGGAGGCCACGGCCGAAAGCTGGCGCCTGCTGGAACTGGAACCGGGTGTGGCGGCCGCGCTGCGCCTGCTGGACCCGGAAGCGCTGGCCTTCATCGCCGGCCTGCCCGGCCTGCTGGCGGGGCTCGCGCCGGCCTCGGACGGGCGGGTCGCCGATCCGGCGGCACCGCACCTCGCGACCGGCTGGCTCCGCTCGATGGCGGTCTATGCGGCTATGCTGCAGACCTACTTGTGGCAGACCGCGCGGCAGGATCCGCTGCTGGCGCGTCTCTGCCTCGGACTGGGCGACGGCGCGCCCGCACAGTCCGGCGTGCTGATCGAATTCACCGCGCCGTCCGCGGCGGTCCGCCTGCGGGCACGTTTCGGCCGGCATCCGCGGCTGTGGCCGCAGTTGCTGCGCGCTGCCCGGCAGCGCGACCGGGGCTTGCGGGAACTCTGCCGGCTGGAACTGCTCGCTCTCGGCGCGCGGGCCTGAGCCGCCGATGCGCGGCGGCGGCCGTCGCCGTGCTTGGCCTCCTTCCCGGCCGTAGGCACAATGCGCCGCCATGCAGGCGCTCTCCATCCAGGGATTGGTCAAGACCTATCGCAACGGTGTGCGGGCGCTGCGCGGCGTCGATCTCGATGTCGCCCCTGGTGACTTCTTCGCCTTGCTCGGCCCGAACGGCGCGGGGAAGACGACGCTGATCGGCATCGTCACCTCACTGGTCAACAAGACGGCCGGCCGGATCAGCGTCTTCGGCCACGACATGGACCGCGAGATGGCCGCCGCCAAGGCCTGTCTCGGCGTCGTTCCGCAGGAGATCAACCTGAACCAGTTCGATCGCGTGCAGAACATTCTGGTCAACCAGGCCGGCTTCTACGGCATCCCGCCGCGGCTGGCCCGGGCCCGCGCGCAGGAGGCCCTGGAGCAGCTGCAGCTGTGGGAGCGGCGTCGCGAGATCGCGCGCAACCTGTCGGGCGGCATGAAACGCCGGCTGATGATCGCTCGCGCGCTCGTGCATCATCCGCGGCTCCTGATCCTGGACGAGCCGACGGCCGGCGTGGACATCGAGATCCGCCGTTCGATGTGGCGGTTCCTCGAGGACATCAACGCCGCCGGCACGACGATCATCCTGACCACGCATTATCTCGAGGAAGCCGAGAACCTCTGCCGCAACGTGGCGATCATCGATCGGGGCCGGATCGTCGAACACGACCGCCTGCAGTCGGTGCTGCGCAAGCTGCATCAGCAGGTCTTCATTCTCAATACCGCGGAACCGCTGGCTGCGCTGCCGCCGCTGGACGGCTACCGCGCGACCCGGCTCGGCGAGCAGGAGATCGAGATCGAGGTGCGGGCCGGGCAGGATCTGAACACCGCTTTCGAGCGGCTCAGCGACGCCGGCATCCGCGTGATCAGCATGCGCAACAAGGCCAACCGGCTCGAGGAAGTGTTCTTCCACCTGACGGACCGCAGCCTCGACGAGCAGCTGGAAGCGGCCCATCGCCAATGACACTCCGCGAACAACTGATTGCGCTGTTTACGCTGGCGCACAAGGAATACCAGCGCGTGATCCGCATCTGGGTGCAGACCATCGTGCCGCCGGCGATCACGATGACACTGTATTTCGTGATCTTCGGCACGCTGATCGGGCGGCGCATCGGCCAGATGGGCGGTTTCGACTACATGGCCTATATCGCCCCGGGGCTGATCATGATGTCGGTGATCACCAACTCCTACGGAAATGTCGTCTCGTCGTTCTTCAGCGCCAAGTACAACCGGCACCTCGAGGAGATGCTCGTCTCCCCGATGCCGAACTGGACCATCATCCTCGGCCATGTGCTCGGCGGCGTGACCCGGGGGCTGATCGTCGGCGCCGTCGTCACCGGTATCGCGCTGTTCTTCACGAGGCTGCAGGTCCACAATGCCTGGATCGCGATCAGCGTCGTGTTGCTGACATCGATGGTGTTCTCGCTGGGCGGCTTGCTGAACGCGGTCTTTGCAAGGAAATTCGACGACGTGTCGATCATTCCATCATTCGTGCTCGCGCCGCTGACCTATCTGGGCGGAGTGTTCTACTCGGTCGACCTGCTGCCCGAATTCGCCCAGCGCGCTTCGCTGTTCAATCCCATCCTGTACATGATCAATGCCTTTCGCTACGGCGTCCTCGGCGTCTCGGATATCGGCATCGGCACCGCGTACGCAATCATCCTGCTGTTCCTGGTTGGCCTGTTCGCGCTGGCCCTGTGGCTGATCGGCCGCGGCACCGGCATTCGCGAGTAAGCGGGCATGTGCGGCCGCTTCGCATTCTATTCGCCCCGCGAAGCCGTGCTGGAGACCTTCGGCGTGGACCTCGGTTTCGATCCACCGCCCCGATACAACATCGCGCCGAGCCAGGACATCGTGGCGCTGCGCCCGGGCGCGGCGGGCGAGCGCAGCGGCGCCTGGCTGCGCTGGGGGCTGGTGCCGTCCTGGGCGCAGGATCCGGCGATCGGCAATCGCATGATCAATGCACGCGCGGAGACCGTGCGCAGCAAACCGGCCTTCCGGGCGGCCTTCCGGCGTCGGCGCTGCGTGATCCTGGCCGATGGCTTCTACGAGTGGCAAGCGCGCAACGGGGCGAAGCAACCGTGGTACATATCGGCCGCCGACGGGCGCCCGCTGGCGATGGCCGGGCTCTGGGAGCGCTGGGAAGGCGGCGAACAGCGGCTGGAGAGCTGCACGATCATCACCACCGAGGCCAACCGTACGCTGGCCGATCTGCACGGGCGCATGCCGGTCGTCCTGGCACCACCGCAGCTTGACGCCTGGTTCGGGGACAGTGACCTCGACCGGCTCGAGACCTTGCTGCGCCCCTGCCCCGATGACCGGCTGCGCTGCTGGCCGGTCAGCCGTCGTGTCAACGACCCGCGCCACGACGGCCCGGAACTGATCCGCGAGCTTCAGCCGGATGCCTGATCGCCCTCGGGCTGCGCTGGCGGCTCACGCCATGGCTGCGCGGCGATGGCGAGTATGCCGCGACCGCCATGCGCGCCGAGCGCGGCGCTGACCTCGACGACGATCGGCGTCCCCTTGCAGGGCAGCTGTTCCCGCACCAGCCCGGCAAGCCGGATCGCCGCCTCCGGATCCGCCGCATGGCCGATCGCGACCCGGTAACGCTCGGCCGGCGGCAGGCGGCGGCGCAGGAAGCGCGCCAGCGCGGCCGTCAGGTCGCCGCCGGCGCGGGCGATGCCACGGGTGACGAGGCGGCCCTGCTGGTCGAGCTGGAACATCGGTGCGATGCCGAGGTGCTCGGCCAGCCACTTGAGCCAGCCGGGAATGCGCCCGCCGCGCACCGCCGCCGTCAGATCGGGCACGAGGCCGACGCAGACGGTCTCCTCGACCGCGCGCCGTACTTCGTCGAGCAGCGCGTCGCCGCTCAGGCCGGCCTGAGCGCACTCGGCTGCCCGCATCGCGATCAGTCCCTGGCCAACCGATGCGCTACGGCTGTCGACGACGGTCACGACCCGCCCGCCACGGACGCGCTCCGCCGCGCTGACCGCCGCCTGCCAGGTGCCGCTGAGCTTGCTGGTGAGGCTGATCGCGATCACCTGCTCGAAGTGCGAGGCCAGGAACTCGAACACCCGGCGATAGTCGCCCGGCGCCGGTTGCGAGGTGCGCGGCGGCTCGGGGCTGCGTTCCGCACGGGCGAAGAACTCCCGCGGCGTCAGGCTGACCTTGTCCATGAAACTGCGTTCGCCGAAGTTCACGCGCAGGGGTACGAAATGGATGCCCAGTTCTTCGTAGACTGATTCGGGCAGATCGGCTGCCGAATCGCAGACGACGACCGCGCGCACGCCTTGGCGCACGGTGCGTGACTGCTGGCGCATGTCATCCGCCTTGGTCGCGCTGACGCTGCCGTGGCGGGCGGCGATCTCGAAGACCCGCTCCGGCTCGTTGGTGTGTATGTGCACCTTCAGCTTGTTGCGCGTGCCGGCGATCACCATGCTGTTGCCGAGTTCGGTCAGCGCCTCGCGCAGCTTGCGCCGGTCGATGGCCGTGCCGGTGACCATGCACTCGGTGCAAAAGCGGTACTCGATGTCCGCCGGTTCGATGTCGGGCGGCAGCTCCAGCTCCTCCTCCGGCGGCAGCACCTCGCCCGGGTCGGGCACTTGCCGCAGCGAACCGTGGGCGACGAAGTCGGCCATGCCGTCCAGCAGCAGCACGAAACCCTGGGCACCGGCGTCGACGACGTTGGACTTGCGCATGGCTTCCAGCCCCGTGCGGGTCTTCTCCAGCGATTCGCGGGCGCGCGCTTGCAGTGCGGTCATCACGCGGGCGAGATCGGCGATGCCGTCGGCGGCCAGCCGCTGAGCCTCGGCGGCCACGTCGCCGATCACCGTCAGCACGGTGCCTTCCAGCGGGCGGTCCAGTGCATCGTGGGCGTAGCGATTGGCTGCCGCCAGCGCGTCCGCGAGTTCCTCGCTACCGATGCGCTCGCGTTTGCCGATGCGGTCGGCCAGCCCCTGGAAGAACTGCGCGATGATGGCGCCGGAATTGCCGCGCGCGCCGTCCAGTGCGGCGTCGGCGACCCGGATCAGCAGGCGGCCGATCGAGCGCGACGGTTGCTGGCGCAGCGCGGCCGCGATGCTGCCCATGGTCAGCGCCAGATTCGTGCCGGTGTCGCCGTCGGCGACCGGGAACACGTTGATCCGGTTGATCTCGTCGCGCTCGGCCAGCAAGCGGCGGATCCCGGCGCGCAGGGCCCGGTCCAGGCGCAGTCCGTCGAGATAGGTGATCGGCGCAGCGTCGCCGCTGCCGGCCGGGGCTTCGCGGGCCTCGCTCACTCGCGCGCCAGCGTGAAGCGCCGGCCCTGGTGGTTCAGCACCACGCCGTCGGCCGTGATCCGCTCGAGCAGCGGGCCTTCCCGGAGCCGCTCGCCTTCCCGGTATTTGCGCATGTTGACGAACACGAAGCGACGTCCCGGATCGTCGCTGTAGACGTGCATGTCGATGCGCAGCGGCGGCAGTTCCAGCAGGCCGCCGAGCACCAGCTGCTGCAGCGAGGGCAGGACCTCACCGCTGTCCGCCGCCGGCGGCGCCGGGGTCTCGCCGGCCGCCGGCGAAGGCGGGATCTGCTCCGCCGTGACGCGGGGCGCCGCCGTCGCGCCGGCTCCGGCCGCCGGCCCGTCGGCCTTGAGTGCCGGTGCGGCCGGCGCGGGCTCGCGCAGCGTCTCGCTGGCCTCGGGCAGCGGCTTGAGATCGCCGAGAGGCGCCGGCTGGCCGGCCGGGGGCACCGGCAATGCGACCGTCTGCGGACCGCTGCCGCCCGCATCGCGCAGCAGCAGCCAGGCGACGAGCACGGCATTCGCGGCCAGCAGCAGGCTCAGCAAGAGCAGCCACGGAGCGCGCCCGCCGCCGGCCCGGCGCTGGCGCGCGTCGGCGATGCCGGGCGTGAGCCGGTCTTGGCGCTCGTGCTCGCTCTTGCGCAAGGCGTCGAGAATGAAGGACATCAGTTCACCCGGGTCAGTCTCGGCTGATCGCCGGCGCCGAGGTCGGTGATCATGGCGATCTGCGTCTGCTGGCCGACCAGCCCGTCCACGGTCAGGCGGCGCTGGCGCTGGTATTCGCGCACGCGCTCGGCCAGCGCCTCGTCGAACAGGTCCGAACCCATCGGTGTCGCCGGGCGGCCCTGGATTGCAGCCAGGGCCTCGCGTATCCAGCGCACGCCCGGATCGCGCATGCCCGGAAAGTAGGCCTTCACCTCGCCCGCCACCGGCCGCCAAAGGAGCAGATATTCGCCGAACCAGTAGCGGTCCAGCTCGGCGAGCGGGACCCGGTATTCCTGCTCGCCGATGGTCAGGGTCGCCTGCTGCTCGCCGAGACCGGAGAGGACGACCTGGTGCTGATTGCTGTCGAGGTCGCGCAGCGTCAGGATCGCCGGGCGGTCCATGCCGCGCACCTGCGCCAGCGAGCCCCGCTGGAAGAGGCAGAACAGCTGGTGTTGCTCAGCCTGCTTGCAGGCGCTGCCGGTGCCGCGCCGGTAGGTTTCTCCCCAGAGGCGGAACAGGGTGGCGAAGGCCGCGTCGGTGCTGGTCGCATCGCCGGCGCTGGCGAGGATGTCCTGCAGGACCGGCCCGTCGGCCGCCGGCTCCGCGGCCGGTGTCGCCGGCGCGCCGGCGGCAGTTTCCAGCACCGGCGCGGGCCGGGGCACGGCCGGTTCGCCGTCGCCGGCCCGGCCGAGCCACGCGAAGCCGGTGAAGAGGCCGAGGCCGAGCAGCGCGCCGGCGCCCGCCCAGCGCAGCCAGGACAGGCCGGCGCCCGGCCGCCGGCCATAGACTTCGCGCGCCGCCGCGCGGACGATGGCCGGCGTGACCTGCTGGCTTTCGCGGGAAAACGCCCCCAGCAGCGCCCGGTCGGCGATCACGTTGATGACCCGCGGCACGCCGCCCGAGAGGCGGTACAGGGTCCGGCGGGCGCCGGGGGTGAAGATCGTGCCGACCGCGCCGGCGACCTTGAGCCGGTGCTGGACGTAGGCGTCGGTTTCTTCGCGCGACAGCGGTTCGAGGTGATAGCGGCCGGTGATGCGCTGGGCGAGCTGGCGCATGTCGCGCCGCTCCAGCACTTCGCGCAGTTCCGGCTGGCCGATCAGGATGATCTGCAGCAGCTTCTGTTTGGCTGTCTCCAGGTTGGTCAGCAGGCGGACCTGCTCGAGCACGTCCAGCTTCAGGTTCTGCGCCTCGTCGACGATCAGGATCGTGTGCCGGCCGCGCGCGTGGTTGCGCAACAGGAAGGCGTTCAGCGCGTTGGTCAAGGATTTCACGCTGTTTGGGTCGTCGGGCAGCGGCACGCCCAGCTCCTCGCAGATCGCGCTGAGGAATTCGACGCGCGACAGCTGGGGATTCAGGATCAGCGCGACGTCGGCGTCCGCCGGCAGCTGCTGCAGCAGCGTCCGGACCAGCGTCGTCTTGCCGGTGCCGACTTCGCCGGTCAGCTGAATGAAGCCGCCGGATTCCCGGACCCCATACAGCAGATGGGCCAGGCCCTCCGTATGCCGCTCGCTCATGAACAGGTAGCGAGGGTCCGGAGTGATCGAGAAGGGCTTCTCGTTCAGCCCAAAGAAGCTGGTGTACATAGGCCGGGCGAGGGCAGCCTGGATCGCGGCCTATTGTAGCAGCCGCCCCGGCGCCGGCAGCGTGATCAGTGTCGCCGCTCGACGACCATGCGGGTCAGGCTGCGCAGGAACTCGCCGCGCTCACCGAAGCGCTCGAGTTCCTCCATGGCTTCGGAGAGCAGCTCGGCCAGCCGCCCGCGGGCCTGTTCGAGTCCGAACATCGCCGGGTAGGTCGCCTTGTCCCGGGCGATGTCGGCCCCCTGCTGCTTGCCGATGACCGCGGTTTCGCCCTCGATGTCGAGGATGTCGTCGCGGATCTGGAAAGCCAGCCCGAGGCGATCCGAAAAGCGCTCCAGCGCATGCCGGATCTCGGTCGCCGGGCGCGGCGGGCAGCAGGCCGGCGCCATGATGCTGGCTCGCAGCAAGCGGCCGGTCTTCAGGCGGTACATGTGCTCGAGTTCCGCGGCATCGAGTTGCCGCCCCTCGGAGGCCAGGTCGATGGCCTGCCCGCCGGTGATCCCTTCCGAGCCACAGGCCTCCGCCAGCAGCCGCACGAGCGCGACCTGGGCGTCCGGGAAGGGCAGCAGCGCCGGATCGCTGCTCAGCACCTGAAAGGCGAGCGGCTGCAGCGCATCGGCGGCCAGGATCGCCGTGGCCTCGTCGAAGGCCCGATGCGTGGTCGGTCGCCCGCGCCGCAGGTCGTCGTTGTCCATCGCCGGCAGGTCGTCGTGCACCAGCGAGAACGCGTGCATCAGTTCGATCGCGACGGCCGGCGCGTCCAGCAGCGCGACCTCGGTCCCCAGCGCTTCACCGGCCGCGTAGACCAGCAGCGGCCGGATGCGCTTGCCACCGCCGAGCACCGAGTAACGCATGGCCTCGTGCAGCCGGGACGGCGGCGTTTCGCTGCCCGGCAGCCAGCGCTCCAGCGCCCGCTCGACGCGCGCGAGGTAGCCCTCGATCCGGTCACCGGGTGCCGTTGGCAGTGGAGCGGTCTCGTTCATGGGGCGAGATGATAAACCTTCGATTCGTCGGCTGCCGCTATAATGCCGCCGCTCCGCGGTTTGCAGGCTGTATCCCGCCATGGCCCGAATGCGCGCGACGGCTGTCGCCCACCCCAATGTCGCCCTGATCAAATACTGGGGCAAGCGCGACGACGGCGAGGCCAACCTGCCCGCGGTCGACTCGCTGTCGATCACGCTGGGCGCCATGCAATCGCGCAGCACCGTCGCCTTCGACCCGGAATTCGCCGACGACGAACTCTGGCTGAACGGTCGGCGTGCGCCTGGCGAGCAGGCACGGCTGACGGCCTGCCTCGATGCACTGCGGAGCCTGGCCGGCATCGGCTGGCGGGCGCGCGTCGAGTCGCGGAACGATTTCCCGACCGGCGCCGGCCTCGCCTCTTCGGCTTCCGGTTACGCGGCGCTGACGGTGGCCGCGGCCGCAGCGCTGGGCATCCCTGCCGGCGAGCCGCGGCTGGTCGATATCGCGCGGATCGGTTCCGGCTCGGCTCCGCGCTCGCTGTACGGCGGTTTCGTGCGGCTGGAACAGCACGGCGAGCAGACCCGCTGCCGCTCCCTGCTGGCCGCGGCGGACTGGCCGCTGGAGGTAGTCGTCGCCGTGACCACCGAAGCGCCGAAGGCCACCAGCTCCCGCGATGGCATGCGCCTCAGCCGCGACAGTTCACCCTATTACCCGGCCTGGCTGCAGACCCAGCCGGCAGATCTTGCGGCGGCCGAAGCGTCGATTGCCACCCGCGATTTCCCGGCGCTGGCCGAGCTCGCCGAGCACAATTGCCTGAAGATGCATGCGGTCATGCTGACGACGCGGCCACCATTGCTGTACTGGTCCCCGGCAACGCTGGCCTGCCTGCAGGCGATCCAGCAATGGCGGCGGGACGGGTTGCCGGTGTTCTTCACCGTGGATGCCGGCCCGCAGGTCAAGGCGGTCTGCGAACCGGCTGCGGCGGCCGAGATCGAGCAACGCCTCGCGGCCATCCCGGGCGTTCTGCGGACCATTCGCGGCGGGCTCGGCGAAGGCGCCCGGCTGCTGACAGGCGATGACTGAGGCCAGTGCCCCGGGCAAGCTACTGATCTGCGGCGAGTACGCGGTACTGGACGGCGCGCCGGCCGTGGTCGCCGCCGTCGACGCCCGGGCCCATGCGATCGTGCGGCCGGCGACCGGCAGCTGGCTGGCCAGCGGCGGCGGGCGTTGGCCCTTCCGTTGCCACCGCGACTCGGGCTTGCAATGGACCGGCGCCGAACCGGGCGAACGCGGCGCGCTGCTCGCGGCGCTGGTCGCGGAGTTGCGCGCGGGTCCATGGGACTGGCAGCCGCGGCCCGTGGAGATCGAGCTGGACAGCGGGGCCCTGCAGTTCGACGACGGGGCCGGCGGCCGTGCCAAGGCCGGACTGGGCTCCAGCGCTGCCGTGCTGGTGGCGCTGGCGGCGGCCTTGCTGCCGGCCTGGGCGCTGCGCCCGGCACCGGAGGAACTCGGCGCGTTGCTGCTGGCCGCGCACCGGCGCTTTCAGGGCGGCCGCGGCAGCGGCATCGACGTGCTCAGCGCCCTGCACGGGGGCCTGCTGCGTGCGGAGCCGCTGCGCGGGGCCTCGGCCTGCCGGCGCCTGGATTGGCCCGCCGGGCTGTTGCCGGTGCTCGCGTGGTCCGGGAGGCCGGCCAGCACGCCGGCGATGCTGGTCCGTTACGCGGCGCTGCAAGAAGCCGGCGGCCGGGCGGCCGGCGCGATCGGCGAGCTCGGGGCCGCGGCGCGCCTGGCGGCCGACGCCTGGGAGCGCGGCGAGATCACCGGCATCCTGGCCGCCGTCAGCGAGTTCGCCGCTGCACTGGCGGCAGTGGACCGCGCCGGCCGGATCGGCATCCTGACGCCGGAACACCGGGAACTGGCGGCGATCGCGGCCCGCGTAGGCGCCGTCTACAAGACCTCCGGTGCCGGTGGCGGCGACTTCGGCATCGCGTTCACCGACGATCCGGAACGCGCGCAGGCCTTGCGCGCGGCCTTTCGCGAAGCCGGTTACGCGGTGCCGGAACTGCAGCTGGCGGTGCCGGGCGTCGAGCTGGGTGGCTGACGGGCCTACTGTACGTAGCGGTAGTACTCGATGCCGGCGTCCTGGAAGGACGCCGCGGATTCGGCGCCGACGCGCTCGACGATGAACTCACCGTGCGGCTGATAGTCCAGCTGCGCGGCTTCGCCGCGCTCGCGGATCGCCTGGTACTGCTCGTGGTTCAGTTCGACGACCGGTTGCAGGGCCTCGGCGAAACGGATGGCGCGAGCGGCTTCCTGCCAGCCGGGCACGATGTGCATCGGCATCGCGTCGGCGGCGTCTCCGCTGCCGTAGCCGATCATCAGGATTTCCTCGCCGGCCAGTTCTTCGCCGGTCTCGACGGCTTCGGTCAGGCCGGCCGCAACCCAGGCGGGCAGGGCGCCGGTGTAGAGGTTGCCCAGTTCGCACATGGCCTCGGCGCCCAGCCGCAGCTTGGCCTTGACGATGTCCTGGAAGGCCGGGTCACGACGGAACTCGCGCAGCACGGCCAGCGATAGCGGGAACACTTCCTCGCCGATACGTTCGCGGCTGGCGAATTCGCTCAGGCGCGGCGGCTGCCGCAATTCGGCGAGCAGCGCCTGCGGGTCGACGCCGGCCTTGCTGCAATAGACCTGCAACTCCTGATGGTCGCTGTCGTCGCCGCCGGCGAGCGCGAACAGATAGGCCATGCTCCAGCCGGACTCCGGCATGCGGCGATAGGGCCGGTGCAGGAACGCCGCGCGCAGGCCGCGCAGATATTCGCCGGCCTTCAGGCCGCGGCGCGCGTACATGTCTTCCAGCGCGTGCTGGCACTCGTCGATGTAGCAACTGGTGGAATATTTGCCGTTGAATACCGGAATGTCGACGAACTCGGGGCTCGCGCCGGTACCGTTGCGGTTGATCAGCGGTTTGCGGAAATCGACACCGCGATAGTCCGACGCGGTGCCCGCCTCGCGCAGGTCGATGCGGGCGATTCGCGGATTGCGTTCCAGCAGGACCGCGACAGCGCCGGCGCCCTGTGTCGGTTCACCGCTGCTGCCCTGCCGGTACAGCGCCTTGTCGGCCGACACCACGATCGCGACCGAATCGTCATCGGCATCGGCCAGCAGGAAACGCAGCGCGTTCTTGAGCCCGTAGACGCCGCCCAGGCAGGCGTGCTTGAACTCCGGTACCTCGCAGTGGCGCGACAAGGGCGGCATCCCGTTGGCCTGCAGCGCGCTGTCGACCATGCCCTTGATGATGATCGCACCGGCCGAGTTGTCGGTGCTCGACTCGGTGCCGAGGGCCAGGTAACGGACCCGGCCCGGATCGATGTCGTAATTGCGCAGCAGCTGCAATACCGCGTTTGCCGCCATCGTGTAAACGCTCTGGCCGGGGCCGAGCAGGCGAAAGCCCGTGCCGACGACCGAGCGGATCTTGTCCCAGTTGGCGCCGGTCCATTCCGACCACGCGCGCAGGTCTACGCGAAAAGGTGGCAGGTAGATGGAAAACCCGCTGATGCCTACGACCGGTTGAGTCATATCGAGTCCAGTTCGAATCTATTCGACGGTGATCGTGATGGGTTCCGACACGACCGGCGGATCATGCGGCACATGGTTCGCGTCACCCAGCACCAGCTGCAGCCGATGCTCGCCCGGCGGCAGTTCGATGCTGGCCTCGGTCTGGCCCTTGCCGAAGTGCAGGTGATTGGCGTCGCTGGGCACCGGTTGCGTCGGGTCGGACAGTTCGGTGTCGATCAGCAGGTGGTGGTGGCCGGTATTCGGCGTCGGGTCGCCGGCAGGCGCCACGCTCATCCCGCTGATGCCGAACTTGATCGTGACCGGTGACTTCACTGTTGCTCCATTGGCCGGCTCGATGAAGAACACGGCGGCACCCGGTGGCGCCGGCGTCCGGGGCGCAGCCGCCGCCGGCGTTCCCCCGGCTTGGCCCGCGCCCGTCGACTGTTCCTGCCCCGGCCCGCAGGCCGCCAGCAGCAGAACCAGGAGGCCGGCCGTTGCCGCAATACCGCGTCTGCTCATGGCTGCTCCCTCACGCCATCTGCCGTGGCGCGATGTTAACGCAGCGTGTCGCCGCTGTCATGAAGCCGCGGCGCGCAACTCGGGTGATTTTGCAACCGTTTTTTTCTTTCGCGCCCGGGGCTTGCGGGTCTTTGTGCCCAGCTCCCAGCCCTCGAAATCGTCCACCGAGCACAGTTCCATCACCAGGTCGTCGAGTGCGCGCAACTGCGCGGCCTCGGCCGCGTCGAGCGCGCCTGCCTGCTCGGCCTCGTCGATCTGCTGGCGTGGATCCTCGCTGCCGATCAGTCCGGCACGGCGCGCCTCGCGCAGCTTCGCCTGCAGCGGCTCCGCGTCTTCGGCGGCCAGCAGCGCCCTTTGCAAGGCGCCGAGCGGACTCCCGGGGACGTCGGCCGTGAACGCATCGGCGCAGAGCCGCTGCCGGGTCTGCGTCGGGTGGATCATCAGGTCGACGATCTGCTGGCCGAGTTCATCGGCCGGGGCGAAGTAGCTGCGGCCGCGCGGGAAGACCAGCATGCGCAGCAGCCCGGCCGCCAGCCGGTTCGGCAGGTTCCTCAGCAGGCCGTGCAACTGCTCCTGGGCACGGTACAGCAGCGTGCGACAGGCCCATTCGACCAGCGGCAGGTCTTCCTCCGGCCGCCCCTGGTCCTCGTAATGCTTCAGCACCATGCTCGCGAGATAGATCGCGCTGAACACGTCACCGAGCCGCGCCGACAGCTGCTCCTTGCGTTTCAGCGAACCGCCCAGGGTCAGCATCGAGACATCGGCCGCCAGCGCGAAAGCCGCACTGTAGCGATTGATGTGCTGGTAGTAGCGCGCCGTCGGGCCGAACACCGGTGACTGTGTCAGCCGCGCATGCGTCAGTGCCAGTACCCAGGCGCGGGCGGCATTGCTGATCGCATAGCCGACATGGCCGAACAGGGCTTCGTCGAACTGGCGCAGGCCGCGTTCGAAATCCTTGTCCGCCGCGGCTTCCATCTCCTTCAGCACGAAGGGATGGCAACGCACGGCGCCCTGCCCGAATATGATCAGGCTGCGGGTGAGGATATTGGCGCCCTCGACCGTGATGGCGATCGGGATCGCCTGGTAGCCGCGACCGAGATAGTTCTTCGGCCCCAGCATGATGCCCTTGCCGCCGTGCACGTCCATCGCGTCGGCGGCGACCTGACGGGCCATTTCCGTGCAGTGGTATTTCAGGATCGCCGATGGCACGGCAGGCTTTTCACCGCGGCCGATCGCGGTGGTCGTGACCTTGACCGCCGAGTTGATGATATAGGTGTAGCCGGCCATGCGCGCGAGCGCTTCGCCGACCCCCTCGAATTTGCCGATCGGCAGGCCGAACTGGCGGCGAATGCGCGCGTAGGCGCCGGTGGCCCAGGTGCCGGCCTGGCTGCCGCCCATGCTGTTCGCCGGCAGCACGATGGCTCGCCCCGCTGACAACTGCTCGACCAGCATCTTCCAGCCCTGGCCGGCGC
Source organism: Gammaproteobacteria bacterium (assembly GCA_003695765.1). Lineage (GTDB taxonomy): Bacteria > Pseudomonadota > Gammaproteobacteria > Steroidobacterales > J054. Next base: position 37,679 of record RFHQ01000063.1, on the reverse strand, counting down.
GCTCCGGGCCACCGATGATCGCATCCAGTGGTACGAACACGTCCTTGCCGCGGGTCGGGCCGTTCTGGAACGGGATGTTCAGCGGGAAGTGCCGCCGCCCGGTTTCGACTCCGGGCAGGTCGGTCGGGATCAGCGCCGCAGTGATGCCGTATTCGTCCTGCTCGCCGATCAGGTGGTCCGGGTCGTAGAGCTTGAAGGCCAGCCCCAGGATCGTGGCGATCGGCGCCAGCGTGATGTAGCGCTTGTCCCAGTTCAGGCGGATGCCGACGATTTCCTTGCCCTGCCACTCGCCCTTGCAGACCACGCCGTAGTCGGTGATCGCGGAGGCGTCGGAGCCGACGCGCGGCGAGGTCAGTGCGAAGCAGGGGATCTCCTTGCCGCTGGCGAGCCGCGGCAGGTAGTGGCGCTTCTGCTCCTCGGTCCCGTAGTGCAGCAGCAGCTCGGCCGGGCCCAGGGAATTCGGCACCCCGATCGTCGACGCCGCCACGGCGCTGCGGCTGGCGATGCGGCCGAGCACGGTCGCCACGGCCAGCGGCGAGAACTCCAGGCCACCGTACTCCTTCGGAATGATCATCGCGAAGAAGCGTTCCTTGAGAATGAAATCCCAGACCGGCTTCGGCATGTCGGCCAGCTCGTGCGTGATCTGCCACTCGTCGAGCATTTCGCAGAGCCGCTGCGTCGGGCCGTCGACGAAAGCCTGCTCTTCCGCGGTCAGTTCCGCCGGCGGCAGGTAGGTCAGCTTGCTCCAGTCCGGCAGGCCGCTGAACAGTTCGCCCTCCCACCAGACGGTGCCCGCCTCCAGCGCCTCGCGCTCGGTGTCGGACATGTCCGGCACCATGCCGCGGTAGATCTTCAGCAGCGGGCGGCTGATGCGCTCGCGCCGGAAATCCGGCAGGTTCAGCAGCGCGACGCCGCCGAAAGCCAGCCACAGCAACAGCAGCCACAACCAGTGGCCGACACCGAACAGCGTGTAGACGGCCAGCGCCGCGCCCGCCACGGCGGTGGCGGTCCGCAGCGGGGTTCGCCGGTAGGCCAGCGTGATGACGACGCCCGCCAGCGCGGCGGTCCAGATCAGCCAGAGAATAAAGCTTGTCACGTCAGTTCCTCGCGGTGTCCGCTGCCGGCCCGGATTGCACCCGGCGCGGAAAGATAGTTCCGGTACCCGATATAAATATACCGGACCACGGTCCGGGCTCGCAGGACATTGTCATTGCTGCAGTGCGGCCCGCAGCGGGCCGCGGTGCATCAGGCCTGCAACAGTTCTGCCACGGCCGCTCGTTCTTCGCGCAGTTCGCGATCCGTCGCAACCATTCGTTCGCGGCTGAAGTCGCTGATCTCCAGCCCCTGGACGATCTCATACCTGCCGTTGCTGCAGCGGCAGGGGAAGGAATAGATGACGCCGGGCTCGATGTCGTAGCTGCCGTCGGCCGGCACCGCCATGCTGACCCAGTCGTCACCGGGCGTGCCGAGCGCCCAGTCGCGGACATGATCGATCGCGGCCGACGCGGCCGATGCGGCGCTCGACGCGCCGCGCGCCTTGATGATCGCGGCGCCCCGCTGCTGCACGGTGGGAATGAATTCGTTCACGACCCAGTCTTCGTCGACCATGTCGATGACGGGCTTGTCGTCGATGGTCGCATGGCTGATGTCCGGGTACTGCGTGGCCGAGTGATTGCCCCAGATCGTCATCTGCCGGATCTTGCTGACGTGCTGGCCGGTCTTCGCCGCGATTTGCGCCAGCGCGCGATTGTGATCCAGCCGCGTCATCGCCGTGAAGTTGGCCGGGTTCAGGTCGGGCGCGTTCTGCTGCGCGATCAGCGCATTGGTGTTGGCGGGGTTGCCGACAACGAGCACGCGCACGTCGCGCGACGCATGTTCGTTCAGCGCGCGGCCCTGAGCGGAAAAGATCCGCGCGTTGTCCTTCAGCAGATCGCTGCGCTCCATCCCCGGGCCACGCGGCTTGGCGCCGACCAGCAAGGCGTAGTCGGTGTCCTTGAACGCGACGTCGGCCTGATCGGTCGCGACGATGCCGTGCAATGTCGGGAAGGCGCAGTCCTCGAGTTCCATGACGACACCGCGCAGCGCATCGAGGGCCGGTGGAATCTCCAGCAGCTGCAACACGATCGGTTGATTGGCGCCGAGCAATTGTCCGGAGGCAATGCGAAACGCGAGTTGGTAGCCGATCTGTCCGGCGGCACCGGTGATCGTAACGCGGGCGGGTGTGCTCATCGTTGCTTGTGTCCTGTCATCGGGCCGGCCGCGGTGCCGGCGATCAGTCTGCCGGGCGGCCTGCGGGCCGGCCGGCCCGTCGGCCTAGTCGTTGACCGACTTGTATGCGCGGATCTGTTCGTTGAACTGCGCGGCGACCTGCTCCATCGCGTCGACAGCGGCGTTGTGACGCGAGACGTGCAGCGCCCGCTGCTCAGGCGTCACCTCTTCGCCCAGCGCCGCCTCTTCTTCGTCGAGACACTTCAGGTAGGCTTCCATATCGGCGATGTAGGCCTTGACCTGTTTCTGGGCGGCGAGCATTTCCTGCTCGGTCGCGGCGGAGCCGTCGGGGATGTCGACGTCTTCCGGATAGGGGCAGGCGCCCAGCGTGATGGCGGGCGCGGTCAACAGCCAGGCGGTCAGCGCGGTGGCGCAACGGAGCTTGATCATCCTGAGTTCTCTCCTGCTCTTGGCGCCGCCGCGGCCCTGCTTGCCTCCGCGGGCCGCGGCGATCGGGTCGGGAATTATGCCCCAGTGCGCCGCCCGCGGGTCAATGCGGGCTTTCCGACAGTGACCGACGGGAGTCTAAGTGGCTGATAAATTGAACAATGGGGCTGAATCGCCGGACGGCGGCGACGACCGGCCCGATTTCCGCCTGAGCGGTGTCAGCAAGCATTATGGCAATCCGGAGCGGCCGGTGCTGCGCGATCTGAACCTGGACATCGCCGCCGGCGAGCGGCTCGTGATCATCGGGCGCAGCGGCTCGGGCAAGTCGACGCTGCTGAACCTGCTCGGGGCGCTGGACCGGCCCAGCGCCGGAGAGATCCGCTACCGGGGGCAGCGTCTCGATACGCTGGACGAGAGCCGGCTCGCCGCATTCAGGCGACGGGAGATCGGCTTCGTCTTTCAGGCCTTCAACCTCGTGCCGACGCTGACGGTGCTGGAAAACCTGCTGCTGCCGGCGGAGCTGAACGGCCTGCCGCGCCGGACCGCGGCAGCGCGTTGCCAGCGGCTGCTGGCCGAGGCTGGACTGGCGGAACTGGCGGCGCGCTATCCCGACGAACTGGCCGGAGGCGAGCAGCAGCGGGTCGCCGTGCTGCGCGCCGTCGTGCACGAGCCGAGCGTGGTCATCGCCGACGAGCCGACCGGCAACCTGGACCTCGACAATGCCCGCCGCACCCTGGACCTGCTGCAGGCGCACAGCGGTGATCGCGGCCGCAGCCTCGTGATGGCGACCCACAGCCGCCAGGTCATCGGCCGCGCGACGCGCCTGCTGGAGATCCGTGACGGCCGGCTGGTGCCCGCGCCGTGCTGAGCCGCCGGCCACCGCACTACCAGGCATGGCTCGTCCTGCTCGCGGGGTTGCGATTTCACGCGCGCCATCCGGCTCAGCTGTTGCTGACGATCGCGGGCATCGCGCTCGGCGTGGCCGCGGTGCTCGCGGTGGATCTGGCCAGCGACAGCGCCAACCGCGCCTTTGCCGCGACCGCCCGGCTGCTGCGCGGTCAGGCGAGTCATGAGATCGTCCGGCCCGGCGGTCTGGTGCCGGAGGCGGTGCTCGCGGCGCTGCGCCGGGAGCAGGGCATCGCCGCCTCGGCGGGCGTGATCGAGGGGCGCGTGCGCCTGGCCGACGATCCGGGCCGTGCCTATCGCCTGGTCGGCCGCGATCCCTTCGCCGCGACGCGCGTCGGCGCCCGGCTGGCGCCATTCGGCGATGCGGCGTTATGGCGCCGGCTGCTGGCCACGGCCGATGCCGTGCTGCTGCCCGCGCCCGTGGCACAGGCGCTGGCGCTGAACGCGGGGGACGAGCTGGTGCTGGCCGATCCCTGGCCCGGGCGTCGCCTGCCGGTGCTGGCGGTGATCGATGACGATCGCCAGCGGCTGATCCACGCGGATTTGCTGACAGCGCGCGAACTGTTTGCCCCGGGCGGCGGCTTCAGCCGGATCGACCTGCGTATCGACGAGCGCAGCGCGGCGCGCCTGCGGCCCTGGCTGGAACGCCAGGGCCTCGTGCTCCGCAGCGTCCCGGAGCGGCTGGCCCAATTGACGGGCATGTCGCGCGCCTTCCGGGTCAATCTGCAGGCGCTGAGCCTGCTGACGCTCGTGCTGGGCGGTTTCCTCGTCTACAGCACCGTCGCCTTCGCGGTCGTGCGCCGTCGCGAGATCTTCGGACTGCTGCGCGGTCTCGGCCTCGCGCGCCGCCAGTTGCAGCTCGCGGTGCTGGCCGAGACCGCGGCGCTGGCGCTGGCCGGCGTGGCGCTCGGCCTGGCCGGTGGCATCGTGCTCGGTTCCGGTCTCGTGCGACTGGTCTTGCGCACGATTTCCGACCTCTACCTGGTCGCGGCCGTGAACGAGTTCACGCTGTCGGTCGCAGCGCTCGCCAAGGCGGTCATGCTTGGCACCGGGGCTGCGCTCGCGGCCGCGCTGCTGCCGGCGACCGAGGCCGCGTTGACGCCCCCGGCCGAGGCCATGCACCGCTCGGCGCCGTTGCGGCGCGCGCCGCGCCGCTATCGCCAGCTGCTGCTGCTGGCGCTCGTCGGTCTGGCCGCCGCGGCTGCGTTGCTGGCGACGGCGCCCGCGCTGCCGTTCGCGTTCGCCGGCCTGTTCCTGCTGCTGGTGGCCCTGGCGCTGGCCGTGCCGCCCGCTCTCGCGCCGATGCTGCGGGGCTGCGGCCGGCTGCTCGCCCGCTTCGGCAGCCTCACCGGTGCCTGGGCTGCGCGCGGCGCCGCGGCCCAGCTCGTGCGCACCGGGCCGGCGGCGGCCGCGCTGATGCTGGCGGTCGCCACCTTCAGCGGTATCGGCCTGATGATCGGCAGTTTCCGCAGCAGTGTCGGGATCTGGCTGGACTACAGCCTGGACGCCGATCTGCTGTTGCGCTTGCCCGCGGCGCCGGGCGTTGACGAGCAGAGCTTGCTCGACGAGTTGCGCGAACTGCCGGGGCTGGCCGGCTGGCGGCTCGACCGGCGCCGGCCGCTGCCGGATGCGGCGGGGCTCGGCAGCTTGCGGGCCGTGCGCAGTGACCCCCGCCACGGCCGCTGGCCCCTGAGCGCCGTGCCGCGGGCCGAGCTGTTGCGATCGCTGGCCGCCGGGCCGGCGGTGATCGTGTCCGAATCGCTGGCCAGCAAGCGGGGGCTGCGCGCCGGCGACCGGCTGACCTTGCTGACGCCGTCGGGCGCGCGCGATTTCGAGGTGCTCGCCGAATTCGTCGACTACAGCAGCGATCTCGGCACCGTGGCCATGGATCTCGACGTCTACCGCCGGTATTTCGGCGACCGCGCGCTGGACAGCGTCGGCCTGTTCGCCCGGCCCGGCAGCGAGCAGCAGCTGGCACGGGCGGCGGCCGAACTGGCCGCGCGCCACCGGGGCATGCGCGTGATCAGCACCGATTTCCTGCGCGACATCAGCCTCGCCGTCTTCGATCGCACCTTCACGATCACCGAGGTGCTGCGGCTGATCGCGGGGCTGGTGGCCGTGATCGCGATCGTCAATGCGTTGCAGGCCCAGCGCCTGGACAGTGCGCGCGAGACCGCGGTCATGCGGGCACTGGGGCTGGCACCGGGCCAGTTGCTGCGGCTGAGCCTGTTCCAGTCGGGCCTGCTGGGCGCCTGTTCGGGCCTGCTGGCCGTGCCGGTCGGGCTGTTGCTGGCCTGGCTGCTGATCGCGATCGTCAACCGGCTGGCCTTCGGCTGGTCGATGGGCTTTGCCGTCGACGTCGGGCTGCTGGTGGATTCGGTGCTGCTGGCGGCGCTGGCCGGCCTGCTCGCCGGCTGGTGGCCGGCGCGGCAGGCGTTGCGCTGGCCACCGGCGCGCGGGCTGCGGGAGTTCTGAATGGGACGCTGGCTCCTCGCCCTGCTCGTCGTCGGCCTGCTGCTCTCGGCCTGGTGGCTGAGCCGGCCCGCGGGCGATCCGGTCGCGCCCGCGGTCGACGTGGCCAGCCTGCTCGGCGGCGATGCCAGTCCGGCCGGGTTTCGGCGAGCGCAGGCGCCGGGGCGGATCGAATTGCCCCGCGATCATGGCCCGCATCCGGATTACCGCACCGAGTGGTGGTATTTCACCGGCCACCTGGACGCAGCCGGTGGCCGGCGCTTTGGTTTTCAGCTCACCTTCTTCCGTCATGCGCTGTTTCCGCTGGCACCGGCATCGGCCGACAGTCGCAATCAGCTCTATTTCGCTCATTTCGCCTTGACCGATGTCAGTCGCGGCGACCACCGGGCCGTCGAGCGTTTTGCCCGGCCCTATGCCGGGATCGCCGGCGTGCAAGGCGCGCCGTTCGCAGTCTGGCTGGATGACTGGTCGGCACGCAGCGACGGTGAGAGCTTTCTGCCACTGTCCTTGCAGGCCGGCGATGCCGAGCTCGACGCGACGCTGGCACTGCGGCTCGCGCCGGGCAAGCCGCCGGTTTTTCATGGCAATGCCGGCCTCAGCGCCAAAGGGCCGGAACCGGGCAACGCCTCCTGGTATTACAGCTACACGCGCCTGCCGGTCAGCGGCGTGCTGCTGCTGGGCGGGGAGCCGCTGATGGTCAGCGGCTCCGCCTGGCTGGATCGCGAATGGAGCAGCAGCAGCCTGCCGCCCGGGGTCGTCGGCTGGGACTGGTTCGGCCTGCAGCTGGACGACGGTCGCGAGCTGATGCTCTACGTGTTGCGCGATGCGCAGGGCCGCCCGCAGGCCGTGTCCGCTGGCAGTCTGGTGACCGCGAATGGCGATCGCGTGCCACTGGCTGTGCAGGATTTCCAGTTGCGTCCGGTCGCGCATTGGCGCAGCCCGCGAACCGGCATTCGCTGGCCCGTGAGCTGGCGGCTGGACTGGCTGGCCGAGCCATCGCTGCTGCTGCGCGCGGCAGTTGCCGACCAGGAACAGGACCTGTCGGTACGCTACTGGGAGGGAGTCGTCGACGTCCTGTCAGTCGCTGGCGAGCGCCGGCTGGGTCGCGGTTACATGGAGTTGACCGGCTACGGCCGGTCTCAGCCGAACAAGGCCCGGTAGGAATCGGTACCGTCGCGCTGGGCGTCGATCAGGTCGCGGTAGGCGCGCGCGCTCATCGGCTCGCCGAACAGCAGTCCCTGGACGTAATCGCAATCGAGGCGGCGCAGCAGGCTCAGCTGCTCCTCGGATTCGACCCCCTCGGCAACGACTTCCATGTGCATCCGGTGCGCCATGTCCACCATGGTCGCGATCATCGTCGCGTCGTCAGCGTCGCTGGCCGCGTTGGCGACGAAGGACTGGTCGATCTTCAGCGTCGAGATCGGGAATTTCTGCAGGGCGCTCAGCGAAGAATAGCCGGTGCCGAAGTCGTCGATCGCCAGGTGCAGGCGCATGTCGTGCAGCTCCCGGAGCACGGCGATCGTGCGCTCCGGATCGGCCATCAGCGTGGTCTCGGTCAGTTCCAGTTCCAGGCATTCGGGTGTGATGCCGTGACGTTTCAATATCCGCCCGATCCGCCGCGAGAAATTCGGCTGGGCCAGCTGCTTCAGCGAGAGATTCACCGAAATCCGCCCCGGCTGGCTGCCGTGCCGCCGCCATTCGGCGTAGTCGGCGCAGACCCGATTCAGCACCCACTCGCCGATCTCCAGTATCAGATTGGTCTCCTCGGCCAGCGGGATGAATTCGGACGGCAGGATCAGGCCGTGTTCGCTGAGGTCCCAGCGGACCAGGGCCTCGGCGCCGGCGATCCGGCCGCTGCGCACGGAGACCTTCGGCTGGTAGTTGATCAGCAGCTCGTCGAGTTCGTAGGAGCGGCGGAGCTGGCTCTTCAGGATCAGGCGCTCGACCTGGGCGGCGTTCATTTCCGGGCGGTAGTACTCGACCCGGTTGCCGCCGGCGCTCTTGGCTTCGTAGAGCGCGGCATCGGCATTGCGAATGAGGTCCAGCACATTGTCGGCATCGGTCGGGAAGCCGGCGATGCCGATACTGACGCTGATATACAGCTCATGCCCCTGGACCAGCAGTACCTCGCCGACAGCACGCCGGATGCGTTGCACCAGGCGGCCCAGTTCGCCGTTGTCCGGCCTCACCGGCTCCCGCGGGAACAGCACGACGCCGAATTCGTCACCCGCCAGCCGCCCCATGAAGGCGCCCGAGGGCAGCAGGTTCGTGACCCGCCGCGCCAGGGTCTCCAGTGCCGCGTCGCCGGCGGCATGCCCGAAGGTGTCGTTGATGTCCTTGAAGCGGTCGATATCGACATACAGCAGCGCGACATGACCATGTGCGCGCCGTGCCCGCGCGATCGCCCGCTGCAGCAGGTGCTGGAACTGCATCCGGTTCGGCACTTTGGTCAGGGCATCGATGCGCGCGAGATAGCGAATGCGCCGGTCGGCCAGCTTGCGTTCGGTGATGTCGCGCACGGCGATGATGGCGCCCGACAGGTCGGGTTCGGTGGCCTCGATCGGCGACCAGGTGTAGGCGACCGGCACTTCGCGCCCGCGCAGGCTCAACATGATCGCTTCACCGCGCGGATCCGGCCGCCGCTCGCCGCCGAACTGGGCGCGCTGCGCCGGGGCGATCAGTTCGACGACCGGCCGCCCCAGCAGCTCGGACTCGGTGGCTTCCAGCAGTTCGCAGGCCGCTGGGTTGACGCGCTTGATGCGGCCGTCCGCGCCGACCAGCAGCAGCGCGTCCTGCATGCTCGCGAGCACCTGGTCGAGGTAGTTGCGCGAGACCGTGAGTTTCTTCAGGCGCTGCTGCAGCCGCCGGAACGCCTGCGCGAGCTGGCCCAGGTCTCCGTCGAACGGCGCCGGCGGCCAGGTGTCCAGCTCGCCTTCCTCGAGCGCCTCGACCGCGGCGACGACGCCCCGGATGTCCTCGCGATGCCGCTGGACGACGGCCGCCGCGACACCGGCCGCGACGCCGCAGCCGAGCACCAGCAGCGCCATCAGGACCGTCGGCAGCGGCTGGCTGGCGAAATTCGTGACCGGTTCTACGTGCAGCAGCAGCACGGCCAGCCCGGTCACCAGCGTGGTCAGGAGCATGACGCTCGCACCGACCATCAGGTAACGGGGTATACGGAAGATCTGCTTCATCCTGGGTTCTCGCTGCCGCCGGACGAAAGGCCGGGCTCGGATGGCCGGCTGCTCGGGGCGCGGCCGTTGCCCTCTCGGGCGAACCGCGCATCGGTGCTGTTTGTCGTTACTTGTTCGGACCGGCGTTGCGCCGACGGCAGCGCATAGCATCGCGCCATTCGCCCGGCGCCACAAGGGCCGGTCGCGGAAATGTGCGCCAGGCCGCGAAAATACTGGCGATTCAACGTAAAATCGGGACGACCGGTGGCTGGAGACGGGCTGGCCGATGGCACATAAGTGCGCGCTGATCGTCGACGATTCCCGCACCGCGCGGCACTTCCTGGCGCGCATCCTCGAGCGTTACGACATGCAGGTCGAGACTGCGGCCTCGGCCGAAGAAGCGCTCGAATACCTCAGCCACAGCCGTCCGGACGTCATTTTCATGGATCACATGATGCCCGGCATGGACGGCTTTCAGGCCGTCCGGGCGATCAAGAACAATCCCGATACGGCGACCATCCCGATCATGATGTATACCTCGCAGGCGGGCGAGCTGTACGTCAGTCAGGCGCGCGCGCTCGGCGCCGTCGGCGTGCTGCCGAAGCAGATCAAGCCGGTGGAAGTGGACGAGCTGCTGCGCTCGCTGCATCTGGTGCCGGACGGTGGTGAGCCGGCGGGCAGCACGGCGGTCGCGCAACGCGCCGCCAGCCATCGCGACGCGGTCGACCGGGCGCTGCGGCCCGCGGACTGGGACGACCTGCACCGCTGGTTCCGGCAGATGCTCGGCCACCATGGCCGCAGCCTGCGGGAGGACATCGAGCAGAGCGTCTCCCGCGTGCTCGACGAGCGGCTGGCGACCCTGTCGGCGGCGCAGGCTGCGCGCGAGCACCGCCCCGGCGCCGGTCGCTGGTTGTCGCTGGCGCTGGCCGGGCTGGCCGCGCTGTTGTTCTGGCTGCAACTCGACGGTCAGGCGCGCTGGCAGGCGGCCGCGGACCGCAACGCCGAACTGCTCGCCGCGCTGGAGCGGCAACGCAAGGCCGACGCCGAGGACGATGCCGGCATCCGCGAGTACCTGGACGCAGAAAGGGCGTCGCTGTTGCGCCAGTACGACGACTATCTCGCGACGCTGGAATGGGGCCTGAACCAGGCCGGCGCCTACCCGCCCGGCGAGCCGCCCCTCGGCGACGCGCGCGTCGAACTGCTTCGCGGCCTGGTCGAGCGGCTGGAAAGGATCGGCTTCAGCGGCACGGTGCGACTGGTGGTACAGCGCGGCGATTTCTGCCTGGTGCCGGACCGCGACGGTAACTGGCAGCCGGCGCCGGCCGATCTGCCGGTCGATGCCTGCACCCGCTTCGGCGAGCCGCCGGCGGCGCCGGGCGGTGGCGCGGTGCTGGAGTCGCGGGCCTTCGCGAATTTCCGTGCCGAACTCGAGGACCGTGGCGGGCCGGTGCGGATCGAGATCGCCGATGCGGGCGAGCGCCTGCCGCCGGCTCCGTACCCGGCCGACGGCAGCGCTCTGGCCGGGGACTGGAACCGCGCGGCGGTGGCCAATCATCGCGTCCAGGTCCGCTTGCTGCCGGACGGCGAACTGCCCGCGGGCGCGTGGCCCGCCGCCGACCTTCGCTGATACCCTCGCCGCATGCGAGATTTCGAGCCGGCGTGGCTGCTGCGCGGCCGCCACCTGCAGTCGGTGCTGGCGAGCAGCGGCCTGCGCCGCCGCCGGATCCTGCCGCAGGCCGCGGCAATGCTGCTGGCGTCCCGCGACGAGATACTGGACTGCGGCGGCGGGGTGCGCCTGCTGGCGCACCATGCGCCGCCGCGCGGTCCGGCGTCCGGCCGCACGGCCGTCCTGATCCACGGCTGGGAGGGCAGTGGTGACGCGAACTACATGCTGGCCTCCGGCGCCGCGCTGTGGGCGGCCGGCTATCGCGTCTTCCGTCTGAACCTGCGCGACCACGGCGACTCCCATCACCTGAACCGCGAAATGTTCCATTCCTGCCGCCTCGCCGAAGTCGTCGGCGCCGTGGCCCGCATCCAGTCGCGTTACCCGCAGGACAGGCTGTTCCTCGGCGGCTACTCGCTCGGCGGCAATTTCGCGCTGCGGGTCGCCGTGGCTGCGCCGCGGGCCGGGCTCCGGCTGGCCGCGGTCGCCGCCGTCTGCCCGGTGCTCGACCCGGAAGCGACGATGTACGCGCTGGACCGCGGCTGGGCCGGCTACCGGCTGTATTTCCTGCGCAAGTGGCGGCGCTCTCTGGCGCGCAAGCAGGCGGCCTTCCCCGGGCACTACCGCTTCGGCGACCTGCGCCGCTTCCGGCGGCTGCAGGACATGACCGACTACTTCGTCCGCGAGTACACGGAGTTCCCGGACCTGCTCAGTTACCTGCGCGGCTACGCCCTGACCGGTTCACGCCTCGCAGAGCTCAGTGTGCCGGTGCGCATGCTGCTCGCCGAGGACGACCCGGTGATCCCGATCGCCAGTCTCGAGCAGCTGGCGCGACCGGCCCTGCTCGAGGTGCAGCGCAGCCGTTATGGCGGGCACTGCGGTTTCATCGCCGACTACCGGCTGGGCAGTGTCGCCGATGGCTGGCTGGTGACGAGCTTCGCCGAACTGGGCGCTCACTCGCGGTAGCCGTAACCGAGCTGCGTGATCCGGCTGACCAGTCCGTTCTCGAAGGTGATGACCCGCATCAGCTTGCGCGGCCCGAAGTTGTAGGTCCATTCCTCGACCAGCACTTCGACCCAGGAACGCTGGTGCAGCAGCAGTTCGCGCCGATCCAGTGCCTGTTCGATCGGCCCGGCCGGCGGCCGCGGAATGCCGGCACGCAGGATTCGGCGCACTTGGACCGCGGCCGGCTCGCCGCAGTGCTTCAGCACCTTGGCCTTGTGATCGCCCTCGATGACCAGCTTGTTCCCGCAACGCAGGGCCAGCGCCGGCTCGCTGGCGGCCAGCAGCAACAGCACGGGGAGCAGACGCAGCATGCGCATTCCTATATTCTCCGGGCCGGGCCTGGCGGCCGTCCACTAATATAAGTCTATGACCCTTACCGAGCAGCCTCGTTCCCGGCCGGCAGTCCGCCGCGGGCGCTGACGCGATGTCGCTGACGCATCCCCCGGCGGGCGGGCAGGTCGTGCTGGAGCGCCGGCTCGCCGGCCTGCGCGGCTGCGACCTGCTGCGCGGCGCACTGCGCGGGATCGAAAAGGAAAGCCTGCGTGTCACGGCGGACGGCTGCATCGCCGCGACCCCGCACCCCCGGGCGCTCGGATCCGCGCTGACCAACCGATTCATCACCACGGACTTTTCCGAGGCCCTGCTGGAGTTCATCACTCCGCCGCTGGCCGACCTGCGCGGCGCGCTGCAGTTCCTCTGTGACCTGCACCAGTTCACCTGCCGGCGCATCGGTGATGAGCTGCTGTGGGCCATGAGCATGCCCTGCCGTATCCGCGGCGAAGAAGACATCCCGATCGCGCGCTACGGGGATTCGAACGTCGGCCGGATGAAGACCATCTACCGGCGCGGTCTCAGTTACCGCTACGGCCGCTATATGCAGGCGATTGCCGGTCTGCACTACAACTTTTCGCTGCCCGAGGCCTTCTGGCCGGAATACCAGGCCTTGTGCGGCGACCGCTCGCCATTGCCGGAGTTCCGCTCCGCCGCTTATCTGGGCCTGGTGCGCAACGTGCGCCGCATGGGCTGGTTCCTGATGTACCTGTTCGGCGCCTCGCCCGCGATCTGCCGCAGCTTCCTCAAGGGCGGCAGCGCGGGACTGGAACGCCTCGACGACGGCACCGTCTACGCGCCGTGGGCCACTTCGCTGCGCATGGGCGATCTCGGTTACCACAATGCCGAACAGCAGCGCCTGCGGGTGTCGGCCAACAGCCTCGACGAGTACATCGCGGACCTGGAAAGCGCGATTCGCACCGAGAATCCGGCCTACCGGAAGATCGGCGTGCTGGTCGATGGTGAGTACCGCCAGTTGAACGCCAACGAGTTGCAGATAGAGAACGAGTTCTACAGCACCGTGCGGCCGAAGCGGGTCGCACGCAGCGGTGAGCGGCCGACGCTGGCCCTGCGCCGCGGCGGCGTGCAATACGTCGAGCTGCGCATACTCGACATCAACCCCTTCGAACCGATCGGCATCAACCGCTGGCAGGCGCGCTTCGTCGAGGCCTTTCTGCTCTATTGCCTGCTCGCCGAAAGTCCGCCGATCGCTGACGACGAGGAGGCAGAGAACCGCCACAATCAGGCGCTGGTCGCGCAGCGCGGCCGTGCTCCGGGCCTCGAGCTCGCGCGGGCCGGCGGCCGCTGCCGCCTGCGGGACTGGGCGGCCGAAATCTTCGCTGCTGTGGCGGCGGTCTGCGAACTGCTGGCGGCGTCCGGCCACCCGGAATATCGCGAGGCCTGCGCACGGTACGCGGATTGGGTCGCGGAGCCGGAGGCGACGCTGTCGGCCCGCCTGCTGGCCGAACTGCGCGCCAGCGGCGAGCCGCTGGCGAGCTTCGGCCTGCGCCTGAGCCGCGACTACAGCGACTATTTCCGCGAGCTGGGCGATGAGGTCAATGCCCGCCTGCCCCTGCTGCTGGCCGAAGCCGAGGACTCCCACCGCCGCCAGGCGGAGATCGAGGCCGGCGACAGGCTGAGCTTCGAGGAATACCTGGCGCAGTACTACGCCTGAGCGCCGGCGCTGTACGCCACGCCGGGGCCCGTTTAGTATCGGCGGAACTCTGGCTGGCTGAACGAACTTGAAACGCGCGTTTTTCTTCAGCTTCGTCGCCGGGCTGGCACTGGTCGCAGCGGCTGCGGCCGTCTATCCCCTGCCAAAACACGAGCGCTACCTGTCCAGCATCGAGGTGCTGACCAACGGCGGGCGCCGCGAGGACTTCTTCATCCACTGGCCGCAGGACCGCGTGCGCCTGCCGGCGGTGCCCGACGGCCTGCAGGCCCTCGCCGGCCAGACGGCATTCCTGCTGGCCTCCGGCCAGCAGGCGGTCATGGCCGAGCTGTTCCGCCTTCGCGATGTGTCCGGCAACGTGATCGGGCTGGCGGCGAGAATCAGCGGTCAGGCCGGCCAGGCGAATGTCACGCGCAGCGACTGGCTGTTGCTCGTGCCCAGTCGAGGCAGCCTGCTGCTGAGCCAGCAGGACAGCAGCGATCTCGGTCCGGTCAGGCTCGCCGGCCAGTGGCGGCTGCCGGCCGAGACGGCCCGTTTCTGGGGCCGCGCCCGCAGTCGCCGGATTTCGGCCGGCCCGCTGCCCGGCGGCCGGGGGCGTGTCCTGCGCGGCACCGGCGAGTTCCGGCGGCTGGCCGGCAGTTACAGCGAGACCTGGGAATTGCAGGAGGTCCTGGCCGACGGGGGCACGCGCGGCCGCATCCACCTGTCGACGATCACCGAGGCCCGGCGGTGATGCGGCTGCTCGCTGCGCTGCTCGGTCTGGCCTGCGGCTGCCTCACCGGGCTGCTGCTGCTCGCGGCCAATCTGCCGGCACGTTTCGACACGCCGTTCACGCTCAGCAGCGACAACCTCACGCGGCTGGACGAGCGTGGCACCGTCGCGCGCGGGATGTCGGCCTCCGCGCTGGATCTGCTGGGACTGGAAGCAAACGGGCCGGCGGCCTTCGGCGACCCGGCCCTGCGCCATGCGCGCCTTGCGCTGAGCCTGCTGCAGCCAGACAGTGGGGGTGCGCCGGCACTCGGTGTCAAGCTGTCGGCCAGCTCAGCCGACAATTCGCTGCTGCGCGGGCGCTTGTTCGCCGACAGCGCCTGGAGCGTCGCCTGGCCGGGCCACGGCAGCCTGTTCCTGGTCGGCTACGACGACTACTGGCCGCTGCTCGCCGACAGCCTGGCCGCGCTGCTGCGAAGCGGACGGCTGGAGCCGCGGCCGGGCGCCTACCTGCTGAGCGGGCGGCGGCGGCCAACGCGCTTCCAGGGTGTGGTCGGGGCCAGCGGCGCGCTGGCCGAATTCGCCGGCCGCTACCGGGAATGGCTCGTCGTCGGCGATGCGGGCCGCAGCGGCTATCTGGAGATCGAGCCGCACAGCCGCTGAGATTCAGCCGAGGGCGGTTTCGGCCAGCGCCTTGAAATCGTTGCCGCTGTCGGCCAGTTCGGCGGGGTCCAGACGGGCGCCTGCGGCGATCAGCTTGCGGCCCAGCATGAACTCGCGCGGGGAATTGATCGCCTCGACGGCCACCAGTCGCCCGTCGTCGCCGCAATGGAACACCGCGAAGGACCGTTCACCGGGCTCGCCGCGGATGACGCGCCGGCAGCCGGGATCGCCGAGCCCGGCGATCTGCAGCTTCAGGTCGTACTGGTCGGACCAGAACCAGGGCACGTCGGCATAAGGCTCGAGCCGGCCGAGCAGCGTGCGCGCCGCCGTCTTGGCCTGTTCCTGCGCGTTGTGCACCGATTCCAGGCGCAAGCGCCTGCCGAGCAGCGCGTTCGGGTGGTTCGTGCAATCACCGATCGCGAGTATGTCCGGGTCGGCGGTGCGACAGTATTCGTCGACGACGATGCCGTTGTCGCAGTCGAGTCCGGCCGCCTCGGCCAGTTCGGTCACCGGCAGCACGCCTATGCCGATCAGCACGAGCTCGGCCCGGTGCTCGCGGCCGTCGCCCTCGATCACCGAGCTGACGCGCCCCTCGCCGCCGATGCGGGTACCGGGCGGCGTTTCCAGCCGAAGCCGCACGCCCGCCCGAGTGTGCTCGCGCTGGTAGAAGGCTGAGACCTCGGGCGACACGACCCGGCCCATGACGCGGTCGGCCGCCTCCAGCACGGTGACCACCAGGCCGGACTTGACGGCCACGGCCGCGACCTCCAGGCCGATGTAGCCCGCGCCGATGATCACCAGCCGCGCGCCGGGCTCGAAGCCCTCCTGCAGGGCGAGCACGTCGTCGATGTTCCGCAGATAGTGCACGCCGGTGAGTTCGCCGCCGGGCAACGCCAGTCGCCGGACGCGGCTGCCGGTTGCGAGGATCAGCTTGTCGTAGGCCAATTCCCCGCCGTCGCCGAGCGTCAGCCGGTGGGCCTCGCGGTCGATCGCCGTGATCCGGCTGCCAAGGCGCAGATCGATGTCGTGCTCGGCGTAGAAGGTCTCCGGACGCAGGTAGAGGCGTTCCAGCGGCAACTCGCCGGCCAGGAATTTCTTCGACAGCGGTGGCCGCTGGTAGGGCGGGTAGGGTTCTTCGCCGACAATGCTGATACTGCCCTGCCAGCCGCCCTGGCGGAGCGAGATCGCGGCCTGGCCGGCCGCGTGGCCGGCGCCGACGATCACGACAGATTCGGACATGCGGGGATCCTGCTTGTTGTTCGTAGAGACGCCGCGACTCGGGCCGCGAACGTCGATTATACGGCGGCCCGCTTAGCTCAGGGGCCGGTCGCGACCGCGGCGTCCACCGGCGTCAGCGGCCAGAAGACCGGCAACAGCAGCATGACGGCGCCGAAGACGATCAGCGTCAGCGGCACGCCCAGCTTGATGTAGTCGGCGAAGCGGTAGCCGCCGGGCCCCATGATCAGGATGTTCGCCGGGTGCGAGATCGGACTCGTGAAGCTGGCCGAAGCGGCCATTGCGACGGCCATCATCGCGGTGTGCGGCATGATCCCGAGCTCCCCGCAGGCCGACAGCACGATCGGCGACATCAGCACGACCAGTGCCGCCGTCGGGATGATCATCGTCGCCAGCGCGGTCACGCCGTACAGGCCCATGATCACCGGCCAGGGACCGTAATCACCCAGCAGTCCCATCACCTTGTTCGCCAGCATCGCGGCCGTGCCGGTGCCTTCCATCGCAATGCCCAGTGGCAGCATGCCGGCGATCAGGAACACGGCCCGCCAGTCGATCGCGCGGTAGGCGTCTTCCATGCTCAGGCAGCCGGTCAGCACCATGATCGCGGCGCCAGCCACGGCCGCGACGGAGATCGGGAGCAGGCCGGCGAGCACCACGCCGATCACGCCGAGCATGATCGCGGCGGCCAGCGGCGCGAGGCGGGTGTCGGCAGCCGGGCTGCCGCTGACCGGCGTGATCACCAGCAGTTCGGGATCTTCGCTGAGCCGTTGCAGCCGCTGCCGCGGCCCCACGAACAGCAGGCCGTCGCCGAACTGCAGCTTGCGCCGGCCGATGTCCGAGCGGATGGTCTTGCCCGAGCGCAGGATCGCGACCAGCTCCAGGCCATACTTTTCGCGGAAGTTGACGTCGCTGACCAGCTGCCCGGCCAACGGCGATTGCGGCGCCAGCGTGGCCTCGACCATCGCCAGGCGGTCGGACTCGAACAGTTCCAACGTCCGCGGGATCACCTGACCGATCTCCAGTTCGCGCAGGCCGCGCAGCAGGTCGAGGTCTTCAGGCTGGCCCTGGATCAGCAGCAGGTCGCCCGCGCAGATCTCCGCTTCCGGATCCGGCATCATCTCCAGTTCGCCACCGCGGAAGATGCCCAGCAACCGGAAGTCGAAGACATCGCTGAGGCGGCTGCCGGCCAGCGTGCTGCCACCCAGCGCCCATTCCTCCGGCACGCGCAGCACGAAGATGCGTTCCTGCAAATGGTAGGTGCGCAGCAGGTCGGCTTCGGTCACCGGCTCCACGGACGCGAAATCCGGGCTCTTGGCCAGGCTGTCGACGGCGTCCTCGCTGATCTGCAGCAGCAGGACGTCGCCGGCGCGTAGCGGCACGCGGCCGAGATTGGCCCGCCGCACCTGCTCATCACGGCGCAGCGCGACGACGCTGGCGCGGTACTTGCGCCGGAACTCTGCCTGCGAGACCGGCTCCTTGACCAGCGCCGAGTCCTCGGCGACGGTCGCTTCGACGAGCTGGATGCGTGCCTTCAGCAACGTTTCGGTCACCGGCGCCTCGCGCTCCAGGACCAGCTCGCCCCAACGGCGCAGCTCCTCGAAGCGGGCGATCCGTCCCTGCACCAGCAGGCGATCGCCGGGCCGCAGCACCGTGGTGCGGGCCGGCAGCGTCTCCACCTGGCCATTGCGCTCCAGCGCCATGACCAGCAGGCCGGCCGCGGCACCAAGGCGGCTCTCCGCCAGCGATTTGCCGATCAGCACCGAGCCGCGCGGCACCGTCAGCACGAAGGTGCTCTCCTGCAGGCCGTACTGCGCCCGCAGGTTACGCTGGCTGCGCTGCGACTTCGCCGTCGGATCCTTGCGCGGCAGGATCAGCCGCCCGACGAGGGCGATGAACAGGATGCCGGCGACCATCGCGCCGGCACCGACTCCGAAGTAGTCGAACAGTCCGAAGGGCGTGTAGCCGGCCTGTGCCAGCGCACCGCTGATCAGCAGGTTCGGCGGCGTGCCGACCAGCGTGGTCAGACCGCCGAGCAGCGTGCCGAAGGCCATCGGCATCAGCAGGATCGATGGCGGCGTTTCCGTGCGCCGGGAGATGTCCATGACCACCGGCAGCATCAGGGCGGCGACGCCGATGTTGTTCATGAAGAACGACAGACTGCCGCAACTGAGCATGATGACGATCATCAGCGGGATTTCGCGGCGCCCGGCGATGCGCATCACCTGTTGGCCGAGAATGGTCGCGATGCCGGTGCGCGTGAGCCCGTCGCTGAGGATGAACATCGCCCAGACGGTCACGACCGCATTGTTGCTGAAGCCGGAGAAGGCTTCGCCGGTGGATACCAGTCCGGTGATCGCCAGCGCCGCCAGCACCAGCAGCGCCACCAGATCCATGCGGATCGCCTCGCTGATGAACAACAGCAGCGCGGCGACGAGAATCGTGAGGACGATGATCTGGTCGGGATTCACAGGCAGCGAGCATAAAGCAAAACGGTCTCAACGGTCCGGGGCACCGTAGCCGCCGCCGCCCGGGGTCTCGATCAGCAAGACGTCGCCCGCCTGTACGCGGCAGGCGGCTACGGCACCCAGGTCCTCGCGGCGGCCGTCCCGGCGCAGCAGGGTGTTGCGGCCGGGTGCGCCGTCCCTGCCGCCGGCAAGGCCGGCCGGCCCGCTGCGGCGATGGTTGGAGACGATCGCCAGTTCGAGCTCGCTGAGGAACTCCAGCCGGCGTACCGCGCCGTCGCCGCCACGGTAGCGCCCGTCGCCACCGCTGCCGCGGCGGATCGAGAACTCTCGCAGCCGCACCGGCAGGCGCTGCTCGAGTATCTCGACATCGGTGATCCGCGAGTTCGTCATGTGCGTGTGCACCGCACTGGCGCCGGCAAAGCCCGGCCCGGCGCCCGCGCCGCCGCAGATGGTCTCGTAGTACTGGAAGCGCGCGTCGCCGAAGCTCAGGTTGTTCATCGTTCCCTGGGAGCCGGCGAGCACGCCGAGTGCGACGAACAGCGCATCGACGATGCACTGCGAGGTCTCCACATTGCCGGAGGCCACGGCGGCGCCCGCTGCGGGATTCAGCAGGCTGCCGCGCGGAATGCGGATCTCCAGCGGCCGCAGGCAGCCGGCGTTCAACGGGATCTCGCGTTCCACGAGGCAGCGGAAGGCATAGACGACCGCCGCATGCGTGACACCGGTCGGCGCATTGAAATTGCCGGGTGACTGCGGCGAGCTGCCCGCAAAGTCGACTACGAGCCCGGCGCCGCCCGGCTGCAGGCTCACGCGGATCCAGCTGCCGTCGTCCAGGCCGCATTCCCCGTGACCGGCAGCGAGCCCGCGGATGGCCTCGGCGACCGCGGCGGCGGCGTTGTCCTGCACGTGCTGCGCATAGGCGAGTACGGTCGGCTCGCCGAAATGATCCAGCATCCGCCTGAGTTCGGCGATGCCCTTGGCGTTGGCCGCGAGCTGGGCCCGCAGGTCGGCGATGTTGCGCTCGGGCTTGCGGGCCGGCCAGGGTCCGGCGAGCAGTTTCTCGCGCAGGGCTGCGGTCCGCATCTCGCCGTCGCGGACCAGCGGAAAGCAGTCGAAGCACACGCCCTCTTCGTCGAGCCGACGACTGAAAGCCGGCATGGAGCCCGGCGTCAGGCCGCCGACATCGGCATGGTGTGCCCGGCAGGCGACGAGGAATTGCAGTCGCGAGCCGCTGGCATCGAAGACCGGGCTGACAACCGTCATGTCGGGCAGGTGCGTGCCACCGTGGAACGGATCGTTCAGCAGCCAGGCGTCACCCGGCGCGAGGCGCACGCGCTCGAGCACGCTGCGCACACTGTCGCTCATCGAGCCGAGGTGCACGGGGATGTGCGGCGCATTGGCCAGCAACTGGCCGGCCGCGTCGAACACGGCGCAGGAAAAATCCCGCCGTTCCTTGATGTTCACCGAGTGCGCCGTGTTCTCTAGCACGGCCCCCATCTGTTCGGCCACGCTCATGAAGTGGTTGTTGAACAGCTCCAGCAGCACCGGGTCGGCCGCCGTCTGCGTGGTGGCCATCCGGGGCGGGGACTCGCCGCGCAGGCGCAGGCGGCCAGCGCTGTCCACGCGCAGCGACCAGCCTGGTTCGACCACGGTGGTCGCGTACGCGTCGGTGACCAGCGCCGGGCCTTCGATCACCGTGCCGGCCGGCAGCTCGACCCGGCGGTAGACCGGCGTTGCATGCCATTCGTCGCCGGCGAACATCGATACCTGTTCGACCGGCAGCGCGTCGCCATCCGGCGGCGCGGCCTGCAGCGGTGGGTGCTTGCCGCCGCCGCTGGCATCCACCCGCAGCGAATCGATCAGCAGCTGCGCGGTGTCGGCCGCGAAACCGAAACGCTGCTGGTGCGCCCGCGCGAAAGCCTGCCGCGCCTGCTCGATGTCGCCATCGAACGACACCGGGAGGCTGGTATCGGTGCCCGGCACGCGAAGCTGCAGCGTGCACGCGATCTCGACCGATGCTGGCGCCACCGCCTGCGCCTGCAGCTCGGCGCGGCAGGCGGCTGAGAGTTCGGCGATCCGCGCTTGCAGGCGGGGCGCCAGCGAGGGCTGCAGCGCTTCGCCGATGCCGGCCTCGCGGTACACCCGCTGCGGCGCCGTGCCGATACCGAAAGCCGACAGCAGCCCGGCCAGTGGATGGATCACGACCTCGCGCATGCCGAGGGCGGCGGCGACCTGGCAGGCATGCTGTCCACCGGCGCCGCCGAAGCAGCAGAGCGTGAACGCGGCCGGGTCCTGCCCGCGCTGCAAGGAGACCTTCTTGATGGCGTTGGCCATGTTGTCGACGGCCACGCGCACGAAGCCGGCGGCGACGTCCTCCGGCCGCATCGTCGTGCCCTGCGTGGCCAGTTCTGCGGCCAGGCTGCCGAAGGCCTCACGCACGCTGGCGACGTCCAGCGGCAGGTCACCGTCCGGTCCGAACACGCGCGGAAAGTGCGCCGGCAGCAGCCGGCCGAGCATCAGGTTCGCGTCGGTGACGGTCAGGGGCCCGCCGCGACGGTAGGCCAGCGGTCCCGGATTGGCCCCGGCGGACTGCGGGCCGGCACGGAAGCGGCCGTCGGCGTAGCGGAGGATCGAGCCACCGCCGGCGGCGACCGTATGGATCCGGATCATCGGCGCCCGCAGCCGCACGCCGGCGATCTCGGTTTCCTGGACCCGCTCGTAGTCGCCGTCGTACAGGGCCACGTCCGTCGAAGTTCCGCCCATGTCGAAACCGATCAGCCGGTCGCTGATGTCCCGGCAGGCGCTGACCATGCCGACGACTCCGCCGGCCGGCCCGGACAGGACGCTGTCCTTGCCGCGAAAGTGCCGGCGGTCGACCAGGCCGCCGTTGCTCTGCATGAACAGCAGATGCTTCGGCTGGATGCCGGCTGCGCGCAGTTCCGCTTCGAGGCCGCGGGTATAGCGCTCCAGCACCGGCGTCAGGTAGGCGTCGGCGACCGTCGTGTCCCCGCGCCCGACCAGCCTCACCAGGGGATTGACCTCGTGGGACAGCGAGACCTGGGAGAATCCGATTTCCCGCGCCAGTTCGCCGAGCCGGCGCTCGTTGCGCGGATGACGGTGGCCGTGCACGAGGCAGACGGCGACTGCGCGCAAGCCCTGCCGGTAATGAGCCTGCAGTCCCTCGCGGGCCTGTTCGACATCGAGGGGCCGCAGCGGCTCGCCATCGGCGGTGACGCGTTCGTCGACTTCGAGCACCGCCGCCGGCAAAGGCTCGGGCCGCACGATGCGCAGCGCGAAGAGGTCCGGGCGGTTCTGGTAGCCGATGCGCAATGCATCGCCGAAACCGGCCGTGGTCACGTACAGCAGCGGCTCACCGCGCCGTTCCAGCAAGGCGTTCGTGGCCACGGTCGTGCCCATACGCACGGCGGCGACCTCGCCGTCCGGGTCGTGGCGGTCCAGCAATGCGCGGATGCCGGCGACGGCCGCATCGCGATAGCGCTCCGGGTTCTCCGACAGCAGCTTGTGGCTGTACAGCCGGCCGTCCGGCGCAACGCCGATGACATCGGTGAAGGTGCCGCCGCGATCGACCCAGAATTGCCAGCCCCTGTCCGGCATCGCTCACCCCTGTGCAACGGAAAGGCCGCGCGGCGGCGCTATCCACCGGCGCCCGGCAGGGCCGATAGTATCCCGCGGGCCGCTTCGGTTAGCATGCCGGCATCGGCCCGGCTCTTGCAGTGAATTCCGCATGCGCTTGCGTCACGTCTGTTTTTCGCACGGCCAGGAAAGCGGTCCCTGGGGAACGAAGATCCGGGCGATGGCCGGGGTCGCCCGGGGCCTCGGCTGGACGGTCGAGTCGCTGGATTACCAGGGCATGGAGGATCCGCGCGAGCGGGCCGCGAAACTCGATGGCCGGCTGGTCGAACTCGGTGGCGCGCCGGTGCTCGTCGGCAGCAGCATGGGCGGCTTCGTCTCCGTCCGCGCCGCCGCGCGCCGGCCGGTGCGCGGGCTGTTCCTGCTGGCGCCGGCCTTGTACCTGCCGCCGCTGGAGCAGTGGCTGCCGGGCAGCCTCCCGGCCTGTCCGACCTTCATCGTGCATGGCTGGCGCGACGACGTCGTGCCCTGCGAGGGTAGCCTGCGTTATGCCCGCGAAACCCTGGGCAGCCTGCTGTTGCTGGACGGCGATCATCGCCTGACCGCGAATATCGACGTCATCTGCCGTGAACTCGAAGCCTTCCTGAGCATGCTCGACGCGGAGGACTCACAAGATGCAGGCGCCTGACTGTCGCCTCCTGCCACTGCTGGCCGTGGCCCTGCTGCTGGTCGGCTGCGGCGGCCGGGAACCGCCGCCGGAAGAGTCGGCCTTCGACCCCTTGACGAACACGCTGGACCGCGCCGAGGCGGTCGAAGACCTGAGCCTCGAGCGCAAGCAGCAATTGGAGCAGCGCCTGCGGGAAGACGGGGGCTGAGGGGTGTCAGTCCCGCCGGGCCGCGCGCTGGTGCAGGCCCAGCAGCGCTGGATTGTGCGCCACGATCAGCCAGGTCGGTGTGTTCTCGAGCAGCCGCTGGTAGCGGCCCTTGTCGATGAACCGGGCGCGAAACCCGGACGCCGCGAACAGTTCGCGGTAGCGGGGCACGATGCCGCCGCCGATGTAGATTCCGCCCCAGGCGCCGACCGTCAGCGCCAGGTCCGAGGCCACGGTGCCGAGGAACAGGAACAGGGTCTCCAGACTGCTTCGCGCGGCCGCATCGCCGGCTTCGATCAGATCGCCCAGCCGCTCGGCCGGCAAGCGCGGGCCGCCGTGCAGCAGCTGGTGCAACAGTGACAGGCCCGGCCCGGAGACCAGGCGTTCCGCCGAGCAATGCCCCAGTTCGTCACGCGCCCGCCGGATCAGGTCCGCCTCGGCGTCGTTGCAGGCCGGCAGCGTCACGTGCCCACCCTCGCTGGCCAGGGCCTGCCAGTCGTCGCCGAGCGGCGCCAGCACGCCGACGCCGAGCCCGGTGCCCGGCCCGATCACCGCTTTCGTTGCGCCGGCGCGCGGGTGGCCGGGGCCGATCTGCAGCAACTGCCCGTCGTTCAGCACCGGCAGCGCGTAGGCCAGCGCTTCGAAGTCGTTCAGCACGTCCAGCGCCTGAAGCCCCAGTGCCTCGCGCAGCGCCCGGCGCGAGAATTGCCAGTCGATATTGATCATGTCGACGTGGTCGTCCTGCAAGGGCGCGGCGACGGCCAGCAGCGCGCGCCGCGGGCGTTCCGGCAGGCGATCCAGATAGTGGCGCAGCAGCGGCTCGACACCGCTCCAGTCGGCGTTGAGGTATTCACGTTGCTGCGTGATGCGACCGGCCGCACTGATCGCGCAGCGCGTGTGGGTGCCGCCGATGTCGGCCAGCAGGGCCGTCATTGCCGGGCCGCCAGCAGCGCGTCGACGAAGCGGCTGCGCCAGGCCGTGATGTCATTGCGGCGCAGGGTCGCCAGCATGCTCGCGTGCCGCTCGACGCGTTCCTCCCGCGGCATGCTCAGCGCGCGGTGGACGCCGTCGGCGACCCCGTCGACGTCGTAGGGATTGACGAGCACGGCTTCGGTGAGTTCCTCGGCCGCGCCGGCCAGTTGCGACAGCACCAGAACGCCGGGATCGGTCTCGTCCTGGGCGGCGATGAATTCCTTGGCCACCAGGTTCATGCCGTCGCGCAGCGGCGTGACCAGCCCGACCGAGGCCTCGCGGAAGAACGCCATCAGCGTCGGCCGGTCGAAGGCCCGGTTCAGGTAGCGGATCGGCACCCAGTCGATGTCCGCGAACTCGCCGTTGATCTTGCCCGCCAGCTGCTCCAGTTCCTGACGGATCTCGGCATAGGCGCGGACGCCGGAACGGGTCGCCGGCGCGATCTGCAGATAGGAGACATGATTGCGAATCGCCGGGTAGTTCTCCAGCAGCCGGGCGAAGGCGCGGAAACGGTCCGGCAGGCCCTTGCTGTAGTCCAGCCGGTCCACGCCGATCAGCAGCTGGCGGCCGTGCAGGTGGCGAACCATGCGGCGCACATTGTCCTGCTCGCCGCTTTCCATCGCCAGCGCCTGACAGTCGTCCACGTCGATGCCGATCGGGAAGGCATCGGCATGCATCGGCGCGGCCGGCCGCGTATTGCGGCGATCGGCGCGCTCCAGCCCGCCGATGTCGCGCTCCGCGATCGCTTCCTTGAAGCAGCGCAGGTCGCGCGGCGTCTGGAAGCCGACGACGTCGTAGGCGCACAGCGAGCGCAGCAGTTCACGGTAGACGGGCAGGACACGCAATACCTCGATGTCCGGGAACGGCACGTGCAGATAGAAGCCGATCGGCTGGCGCGCCCCGGCCCGCCGCAGCTCCGAGGCCAGCGGGATCAGGTGATAGTCGTGTACCCAGATCAGGTCGTCGGGTTGCAGCAGTGGCAGCAGCTTGCGCGCGAACAGCGCGTTGACCCGGCGGTAGGCATCGAACTCCCGCCGCTCGTAACGGAAGAATCCGAGCAGGTAGTGGCAGATCGGCCACAGCGAGGTGTTGCTGAAGCCGTTGTAATAGAGTTCGTAGGCCTGTTCGTTCAGGTCGATGGTCGCGTAGCTGATGCGGCCGTCTTCCTCCAGCGTCACGTCTCCGGGCTCGCCGCGCACCGTACGCCCGTTCCAGCCGAACCACAGGCCACCGTGTTCCTTGAGAGCTGCGAGCACGCCGACCGCAAGGCCACCGGCCGACTTGCTGCCGCCGCGTGGCCGCGCCACCCGGTTCGACACGGCGATGACGCGGCTCACAAGGCCTCCTCCCAGCTGCGGCTCAGGCGCCGCGCCGCATTGATGATGCCGACCATGCTGTAGGTCTGCGGAAAGTTGCCCCAGAGTTCGCCGCTGCGCGGATCGAGATCCTCGGACAGCAGTCCCAGGCTGTTGCGGCAGGCAAGCATGTTCTCGAACAGTTCGCGGGCCTCGGCGGCGCGACCGGCAGCAGCCAGTGCGTCGATGTACCAGAAGGTGCAGATATTGAAGGCGTTTTCGGGCTCGCCGAAATCGTCCGGCGCGCGGTAGCGCATCAGGTGATCGCCGTGCCTCAGCGCCTGCTCGATCGCGCGCAGTGTGCCGGCGAAGCGCGGATCTTCGGCGCGCAGGAAGCCGAGGCTGGGCATCACCAGCAGGCTGGCATCGAGTTCCGGCTGGCCGAAGGCGTCGGTGAAGGTCTGACGCTGCGCATCCCAGGCGCGCTCGCAGATGACCTCGTGGATCCGGTCCGCCAGCCGGCGCCAGTAACGGCAGCGCTCGTCCTGCCCGATCCGGGCGGCGATCTTCGCCAGCCGGTCGCAAGCGGCCCAGCACATGATGCTGGAAAAGGTGTGGACCCGCTGGCGCCCGCGGTATTCCCAGATACCGGCATCGGGCTGGTCGTACAGTTCCGCTGCGCGGTGGCCGAGCAGTTCCAGGCGCTCGAAGTTGTCGGCCTGTGTGGGATCGGCCAGGCGGCTGTCGAAGAAGTATTGCGTCGCGGACAGCACGACCGCGCCGTAGACGTCGTTCTGGACCTGCTCGTAGGCGGCGTTGCCGACCCGCACCGGACCCATGCCGCGATAGCCGCGCAGGCTGTCGACGATCCGTTCCGGCAGTTCCGCGTCCCCGGTGATGCCATAGACCGGCTGCAGCGTATCGCCGGCTTCCAACGACACGTTCAGGATGTAGCGCAGATAGGCTTCCATGGTCTTGGTCGCGCCGAGGCTGTTCAGGGCCTGAACGACGAAGTAGCTGTCCCGGATCCAGCAGTAGCGGTAGTCCCAGTTGCGGCCGCTGTTCGGCGCTTCGGGAATCGACGTGGTCATGGCTGCGATGACCGCGCCGGTGTCCTCGTAGGTGCAGAGCTTCAGCGTGATGGCCGCGCGGATGACCGCTTCCTGCCACTCGAACGGTATCGCCAGGCCGCGGACCCAGCTCAGCCAGTAATCACGGGTGTGGCCGAAGTGCTCGCGCGCCAGCTCGCCGACGCTCTCCGGGATCGGCTCGTCCAGCCCGAGGACCAGGTGTCGGGGCCCGGTCAGCACAAAGGGCTTTTCCTCGAGGATCGCAGCGAGCGAGACGTCGGTGGTCACGCGCAGCACGACCTCCGGCAGCACGAAGCGGATGTGATTGCTGCCGTGCGTGACTTCCGGCAGCCGCGCGCCGTACTCGCCGGTCGGCCGGATCCGCAGGCGCAGCCGTGGCCAGCCGTGCACCGGCGTCAGCGTGCGGATCAGCATGATCGGGTGATAGCTGCGCCCGAAGAGCTGGAAGCGCGGGGCGAAATCGGTGATCCGCACGGCATTGCCGTGACTGTCGTACAGCGTCGTCTGCACGATCGGCGTATTGCGCAGGTATTCCTGCTCGGCATGGGCGAAGTCGACCAGTTCCACCTCGTAGACGCCGCGGCCATCGTCGGCGGCGGGTTCGAGCAGGCTGCAGAAGGCCGGGTTTCCGTCCAGGCGGGGCAGGCAGGACCAGACGATACGCGCCCGCCGGTCCAGCAGGGCGCTGATCTGGCAGTTGCCGATGACCGCGAGATCCAGGTTATTCATGCGCAGTGCTGCGAGTCGGGGGCGACGAGTGCGGCGAGCCAGCGGCGCACGGCGGCCTCGTCCGCGAGCCGCCAGCGGGCCGCGGTCGGTTCCGCTGCCGCTGCGACCCGGATGCTGTCTCCGCCGAGCCGGTTGACCGCCTCGAAGCCGTGTTCGTCGGTTGCATCGTCACCAATGTAGACCGGTCGCCGGCCCGCCCAGGGCGGCCGGCTCGCGAGGCGTTCGACGGCCGTGCCCTTGCTGGCGCCCGCCGGTCTCAGTTCCAGCACCATCTTGCCACGCTGGAGGAGGTAATCGGGACCGAGACGCTGCAATTCCTCGCCGACGGCGGCCTCGGCGACGCCGGCCAGTTCCGGTGCGCCGCGGTAGTGCAGGGCCAGGCAGGGCCCCTTGTCTTCCAGCAGCAGCCCGGGATGGCGCGCAACCAGTTCTGCCAGGCGCTCGCGGGTGGCGGCCGGCACGCTGGCACTGGCAAGCCGTTCGACGCTGCCATCGCCGCCGCGCAGTTCCAGGCCGTGAAGGCCCGCCGCCGGGAGCCGCAAGGGCGCGAGCACCGCGTCGATGCCGGCGATGCTGCGCCCGGAGACGATGGCCAGCGCGCCGTCCAGCGCCTGTTGCAGCGCTGCGAGCAGCGCCAGCAACTCGCCGTCGGCATGCACGTCTTCGGGCCGGTCGGCGATCGGCACCAGGGTCCCGTCCAGGTCCAGGAAAAGGGCCAGGTGCCGGCTGGCAGGGGGCGGTGCGATGCGGGGCATCGCGTGACGATACCCGCCGCCTGCCGGATTGCAACATCGGGATGGGCGCAGACAAAAAAAACCGCCCCGGGAAGGGGCGGTGGGATGGGCGCGGATATTGTCGTTCTTATTGTTGTTGTCTGGCCCGTTTGTCGTTGTTGTTGTCGGGCCGGGGTTGGCTGTGCGTTGTTGGTTCTTGCGTTTTCAGGAAGGAGAACTGATGGCTGTGTTGTGTCTCGCCCCGGTAGTTGCAGCATTCGTGCCAGTGACGGCTCGCCAGGCCGCTGATTTGACAGAAGCCGGCGCAGCGGCCTCATGTTGTGACGCCGGTCACGAAAAAAGACCGGCGCCGGACAGCAGGCAGGGTCGGCGGCCAGCCGCGGCCGCCGCGGTCGAACCGCCGTTTGTAAGAATCTGCGACAAGCGCGTTGCGCAGGTGCGTGAGGCAGCTCACGGCTCTGGCAGGAACCAATCTGGAATCAATGGCTTGTAGCTGGCCCGCCATTGTCAGGAAAGCCGACAGCGCGTGGGCGCGCGGACGGAGCCGCCAGGAACGGGCGGTGTCGGGATAAAAGAATCCCCGGCGCGGTCCGCGCCGTCATCGGGAGGGCCCGCCCTCCCGCCGGCCTGATCACGCGTGCCGCCGGAACCCGGATGCCCGGCTCAGGCGTCCAGATCCGGAATCAACTGGTTCTCCAGGTGCGCGATCATGTCCTTCAGGCGCAGCTTCTGCTTCTTGAGCCGCCGCACTCGCAGCTGATCGACGTTCGGATTCCGGGACAGCTCCGCAATCGCGATGTCCAGATCGCGGTGTTCGACGCGGAGCTCCTTCAGGCGCGCGTAATTGCCAAATGTGCCTATTTCGACGTTGTCAGTCATCTCGTCTGACTCGACTGCGGGCAGGCCTTGCACACTGCGTTGTTGTTTGGCGCCGGTTCCGCCGACCGTATCCGGCCCTTGCGACCGGCTTCGCCGTCAGCAGGCGCTGCCCGGCAGGCAGGCCTATGTTAGCAGCCCCGGACCGGTCGAGGCGAGCGGCAGCGTGGCGCCCGCAAGCCGCTCGGCCTCGGCGGCATCAGCGCGCGCAGGCAAGCCAGTCGCGGCTGTCGTCGCCGTAGACGATGAAATATGGGTTCAGCGGCGCCGGTTTCGTGTTGTATTGCAGCGCACGGCCGTCGAGGTCGACCACGTGGCCACCGGCGGATTCGACCACGGCCTGGGCGGCGGCCGTGTCCCACTCCGAGGTCGGCCCGAGCCGCGGATAGACGTCGGCGTCGCCACTGGCGACCAGGCACAGCTTCAGCGAACTGCCCATCGGCACCAGCAGGTGCGGGCCGAGGCACTCGAGGTAGCGATCCAGCGAAGCGCCGCGATGCGAGCGGCTGCCGACGACGCGCACCGGCTCGGCGGCCGGTCGCTGCACCCGGATCGGCCGCCGGCCGTCGCCGTCGTCGACGAAGGCGCCGGTGCCGGCCGCGGCCAGATAGCTGCGCGCCTGGGCCGGTACGTGCACGACGCCGAGCACCGGCCGGTGCCCGTCGATCAGCGCAATGTTGACCGTGAATTCGCCGTTGCGCTTGATGAATTCCTTGGTGCCGTCCAGCGGGTCGACCAGCCACAGGCGCGGCCAGCCGCGGCGCTCCGCGTACGGGATATCGGCCGATTCTTCGGACCAGACCGGGATGTCCGGTGTCAGCTGGCCGAGCTCGCGCAGGATCAGCTCATGGGCGGCACGGTCGGCGGCCGTCAGCGGCGAATGATCGGCCTTGGTCTCGACGGTGAAATCGGCCGCATAGATCTCGAGGATCGCGGCCCCGGCGGCACGCGCGATCTGCAACACGGCTTCCAGCAGCTTGTCATGGTCTTCCGGCATGGAGTCTCGCCCGGCATCCTGCCGGGCTTGCGCCCGGACCGGGGTTCGCAGTATAGGCCACGCTGGAAATTCGCCGTAGCAGGACGCCCATGCAGGCAAGCGCAGCGCCGCACACCCTGTTGCTCGACATGGACGGGACCATCCTGGACCTGGCCTTCGACAACTATTTCTGGCAGGAACTGATTCCGCGCTTCGTCGCGCGACGGAGCGGGCGCCCGCTGTCGGCCACCCGGGAGGAGATCGAGTCGCTGTACGCGCAATACCGCGGCACGCTGGAATGGTATTGCCTGGATTTCTGGACCGCGCGCTTCGCGATCGACCTGCGGGCGTTGAAGGCGGCAGCCAGCCAGCGGATCCGCTACCTGCCGGGCGCGCGACAGTTTCTTGCCGCCGCCGGCCGCGAGCGCCGCCTGATCCTCGTGACCAATGCACACGGCGACACGCTGGCGCTGAAGGCGGCGCTTACCGGGCTGGCAGGCTATTTCGAGCAGCTGGTATCCGCGCACGAACTGGGCCTCGCTAAGGAGCAGCCGGATTTCTGGCCTGCGCTGGAACGGCGGGTCGGCCTGGATCCGCGGCGCAGCGTCCTGCTGGACGACAGCGTCCCGGTACTCGACGCGGCGGCGGCTTACGGGCTCGGTGCGACCATCGCGATCCGGCGGCCGGATTCCGGGCGGCCGGAACAGGACCCCGGGGCGCACCGCTCGGTGCGCGATCTGGCCGATCGCTCGCTGCCTGCGCTGCTCGGCTAGTCGCCGGGGCCGCCCTTGGCTGTGGTCTTGCGCCGGCGTCGCCGGCGCCGGCGTTTCGGGGCGCCGGTCTCGCTGCCGGCCTGCTCGCGCCCCGACTTCGGGGCCGGTGCGGCCTCGTCCGCCTGGGCGCGCTTGGCCGGGCGGCGCCCGCGGCCGTCGCCGCGCTGGCCCCGCCGCTCGCCACCGCGCCGCCCGCCGGCACGCGGCGGTCTCGGCGCCGGCCGCTGCAGCTGGGGCAGCTCGTCCGGGTCGTAGCTGCCAACCGGGATGCGATGGCCGATGTATTCCTCAATGTCCGGCAGGGTGAAGGCATAGGTCTCGCAGGCGAAGCTGATCGAGTCACCGGTGGCGCCGGCGCGGGCCGTGCGGCCGATGCGGTGCACGTAGTCCTCGACATCCTGCGGCAGGTCGTAGTTGATCACGTGGCTGACGTCCGGCACGTGCAGTCCCCGCGAGGCGACATCGGTGGCCACCAGCACGGGCAGTTCGCCGGACACGAAATCGCGCAGCATCCGCAGCCGCTTGCGCTGCGGCACATCGCCGGAGATCGCTTCGGCCTCGAAGCCGTTGGCCTGCAGCAGGCGCGCCACGTAGTCGGCGTCGCGCTTCATGTTGACGAAGACCATCGTGCGGGTCGCGTGCATGCTGCGCAGCAGATGCACCAGCAGCCGCGGCTTGTCCTCGTTGGACGGGAAATAGACGATCTGGGTGACCCGGTCCACGGTCAGCTTGTCCGGCTCGATCTGGACCAGTTCCGGGTCGTTCATGTGCTCGTAGGCGAGTTCCAGCACGCGCTGGCTCAGGGTCGCGGAGAACAGCAGGTTCAGGCGCTCTTCGGGCGCCGGCAGGCGCCGCAGCAGGTAACGGATGTCGCGGATGAAGCCGAGATCGAACATGCGGTCGGCCTCGTCCAGCACGACCGCCTGGGCATGTTTCAGCGTGTAGATGCCCTGCTTCAGATAGTCGATGAGCCGGCCGGGCGTGCCGATCAGGATGTCGGTACCGGCGGCGATCTCGTTGCGCTGCTTGTCATAATCCGCGCCTCCGTAGGTCACGGTCATGCGGAAATCGGTGCCGCTGCCGAGGACCAGCGCATCCTTGTGGATCTGCACCGCCAGCTCGCGGGTCGGGGCCATGATCAGCGCCCGGGGCGCGCACTGCTTGCCGCTGTAGTCCCGCGGGTGGGTCAACAGGTAATTGAATACGGCGATCAGGAAGGCCGCCGTCTTTCCGGTGCCGGTCTGCGCCTGACCGGCGACATCGTGGCCAGCCAGCGCGCGCGGCAGCGCTGCCGCCTGGATCGGTGTGCAGGTCTCGAAGCCCGCCGCCGCGATCCCGGCCATGATCTCGGGCGGCAGGCCAAGTTCGCTGAACCGGGGCGCTGTTTCTTCTGTCATATCGCTGTGTGCTCGCCATACCCGGCGGAAAAGCGCGGTCCGGGCACTTGCAAAACGCCGCGGGACAGGTTCAAATTAACCGTAATACGCGGCGGCCTTGACCGCCAGCGCCCGCTTAAATACCCGCACGCTGACGAAATTCATTCGAAGGAAGCTTCGAAACCGCTTCTGAATTTTGCCTCATTCAGTTGCCGGCTTCACGGGGAAGCGGCGACATCATGACACCAGAAGCCGTGGCTTCGCCAGTGGGGCGTCGCCTGCGGGCCCGAGCACCAGAGACCAGAACCCTGAGCGGACAGACCGATGAGCATAGTGCATATCACGAGCGATAACTTCGAGAGCGAGGTCCTGCAGTCCAGCACCCCGGTGCTCGTGGACTTCTGGGCCGAGTGGTGCGGGCCCTGCAAGGCCATCGCGCCGATCCTCGAGCAGGTGGCCGACGAATACGCCGACCGGGTCAAGGTCGCCAAGCTGAATGTGGACGAGCTGCAGGCCGTGGCGATGCAATACGGCATCCGCAGCATCCCGACGCTGATGCTGTTCAAGGACGGGCAGCCGCAGGCACAGAAGGTCGGCGCGCTGGCAAAGAATCAATTGACGCAATTCCTGGATGAATCGATATGAGGGGATATCTCGGCAACTCGGCCCGCGGCCGTTCCGGCAAGAACGCGGCGCGGGGCAACTCCGGCGGCAAGAAGAAAGGGCGACGCCGGCGCCAGGACGAAGACCAGGTCGCGACCTTTACTGCCGAAGACGTGGTCTCGCGCGAGGAGCTGGAGCAGGGCGAGGGCCTGATGAACCTCACCGAGCTCAAGCGCCAGCCGGTCTCGGAACTGGTGGCGCTGGCCGAATCGATGGGCCTGGAGAACATGGCCCGTTCGCGCAAGCAGGACATCATCTTCGAAGTTCTCAAGGCGGCGGCGAAGAACGGTCAGGACATCTTCGGCGAAGGTGTGCTGGAGATCCTGCAGGACGGCTTCGGCTTCCTGCGGTCGGCCGATGGTTCCTATCTCGCCGGCCCGGACGACATCTACGTCTCGCCCAGCCAGATCCGGCGCTTCAACCTGCGCACCGGCGATACCGTGGCCGGCCTGATCCGCCCGCCGAAGGACGGTGAACGCTATTTCGCTCTGCTGAAGGTCAGCGAGATCAACCTCGATGCGCCGGACAACCAGCGCAGCAAGGTGCTGTTCGAGAACCTGACGCCGCTGTTCCCGAAAGAGCGGCTGAAGCTGGAGCAGGGCAATGGCAGCACCGAGGACCTGACGGCGCGGATCATCGACCTTTGCGCCCCGATCGGCAAGGGTCAGCGCGGCCTGATCGTCTCGCCGCCGAAGGCCGGCAAGACGATGCTGCTGCAGAACATTGCGCTGTCACTGATGGCAAACCACCCGGAGGTCTACCTGATCGTGCTGCTGATCGACGAGCGGCCCGAGGAGGTCACCGAGATGGCGCGCACGGTGCGTGGCGAGGTCGTCTCCAGCACCTTCGACGAGCCGGCCAGCCGGCACGTGCAGGTCGCGGAGATGGTCATCGAGAAGGCCAAGCGGCTCGCGGAGAACAAGCGCGACGTCGTGATCCTGCTGGACTCGATCACCCGCCTGGCGCGGGCCTACAACACGGTCGTGCCGTCGTCCGGCAAGGTGCTGACCGGCGGTGTCGACGCCAACGCGCTGCACCGGCCGAAGCGCTTCTTCGGCGCGGCGCGGAACATCGAGGAAGGCGGCAGTTTGACGATCCTGGCCACGGCGCTGATCGACACCGGCTCGAAGATGGACGATGTCATCTACGAGGAGTTCAAGGGCACCGGCAACATGGAGATCCACCTGGATCGCCGCATCGCCGAGAAGCGTGTCTACCCGGCCATCAACATCAATCGCTCCGGCACCCGGCGCGAGGACCTGCTGACCGCAGAAGACGAGCTGCAGAAGATGTGGGTCTTGCGCAAGGTGCTGCACCCGATGGACGAGCTGGCCGCCGTCGAGTTCCTGCTCGGCAAGATGCAGGACACCAAGACCAACGCGCAGTTCTTCGAATCGATGAAGCGCTGAGTTCCGGGACAGTGACCCTAACTCCCTGCTGAAGTCCGGCGGCAGTCGTTGAGCACGAGTTAGGGTCACTGTCCCCTTTTACATCAGGCCGCGGGCGGCCAGCGAGACGCAGCTGCCGTCACCGATCACGAAGTGGTCCAGCAGGCGCACGTCGACCAGCTCCAGTGCATCGCGAATTCGCCGTGTGATCAGCTGATCGGCCTCGCTCGGTTCGGCCACGCCGGACGGGTGATTGTGCGCCAGGATCAGCGCCGCCGCATTGCGCGCCAGTGCCTGGCGCACGACCTCGCGTGGATACACCGTCGTATTGTCGATGGTCCCGCGGAACAGTTCCTCGAAGGCCAGCACCCGGTGGCGATTGTCCAGGAACAGGCAGCAGAAGACTTCATAGGGCCGGTCGCGCAGGCGCGCCTGCAGGAAGTCGCGGCTGTCGGCCGGCGAACCGATGGTCCGGCCCGGTGACAGCTTTTCCTGCAGGTATCGGACACTGCACTCGCGCACGGCCTGCAGGAGCGCGGCCCGGCCCGGCCCGACGCCGCGCAGCTGCTGCAACTCGGCCGGTGCCGCACTCAGCAGCCCGCGCATGCCGCCGAAGTGCCCCAGCAGCTGCCGCGCGAGATCCAGCGCCGTGACGCCCGGCAGGCCCCGGCCTAGCAGCAAGGCGACGAGCTCGGCGTCGGACAGCATCTGAGCCCCGGCGGCCGCGAGGCGCTCACGGGGCCGCTCGCCGGCGGGCCAGTCCTTGATCCGTCGTCCCTGCATGGGCCGCATATTGGCGGCAGCCGGGACGTTCAAGAAGCCGGGAAAGTGCCGGAAAGCGGGCGAAAACCCGGCGACCGGCCGCAGGAATTCTTGTAATCTTGGGCGTGGATGCAGCTTGGCGGCACGCCGGAGAAGCAGGCGATGAGCACGAACAAGCCCGTCCGCGTGCTGCTCGGCGTCAGCGGCGGCATCGCGGCCTACAAGAGCCCCGACCTGGTGCGCCGGCTGCGCGAGCGCGGCGCCGAGGTCCGCGTCGTGCTGACGCCGGCCGCCGGCCGCCTGGTCTCGCCGCTGGTGTTTCAGGCCGTATCCGGGCAGCCGGTGCGCAGCGACCCCTGGGACGAGCAGGCCGAGGCCGCGATGGGTCATATCGAGCTGGCGCGCTGGGCCGAACTGATCGTGATCGCGCCGGCCACGGCCAATGTCATCGCGGAACTGGCCGGTGGCCACGCCGGCAGCCTGCTTACGACCTGCTGCCTGGCCAGCACCGCGCCGCTGTACCTGGCGCCGGCGATGAATCAGGCGATGTGGCGACATCCGGCGACGCAGGAGAACTGCGCCCGGCTGCGGGCGCGAGGCGTGCATTTCATCGGTCCGGACGAGGGCGAGCAGGCTTGCGGCGATATGGGTCCGGGTCGCATGGCCGAGCCCGAGCGGATCGCGGCCGAGTTGCTGCAACCCGGCACCGCGGCCGCCGGCCCGCTGCAGGGGCTGACGGTGCTGGTCAGCGCCGGCCCGACCCGCGAGCCCATCGACCCGGTGCGCTTCGTCAGCAACCGCAGTTCGGGCCGCATGGGCTTCGCCGTGGCGGAGGCGGCCGCAGCCGCTGGTGCCCGCGTCACGCTGCTGGCCGGCCCGGTCTCCCTGCCGACGCCGCCCGGGGTCGAGCGCGTGGACGTGGAAACCGCCGGTGACATGTACCGGGAGGCAATGGCCCGCGCGCCGGAGGCGGACATCTACATCGGCGCCGCAGCGATCAGCGACTACCGGCCCGCCGATGTGCGGCCGCAGAAGATCAAGAAACGCAGCGACCGCCTCGCGCTGGACATGGTGCGCTCGGCCGATGTGCTGGCCGCGATCGCGGCCCTGGACGACGGACCGTTTACGGTCGGCTTCGCCGCCGAGACCGAGAAGCTCGAAGAGCATGCCCGCGCCAAGCTGATGGGCAAGCACCTGGACATGATCGTCGCGAACCTGGTCGGCGAGAACCTGGGCTTCGACTGCGCCGACAACGAGGCCGTCGTGCTGTGGCAGGGCGGGCGGCAGGCGCTGGCCCGCTGCGCCAAGCCGGAACTGGCGCGGCAGATCATCGAGCTGGTCGCCGAGCGCTACCGGGCGCGGCACAGGGCCCCGGCAAGCATCGGCCAGCCCGCCGTTTCCTGATTGGCAGCAGCGATGAGCCGGCGCAGCGTTCAGCTGAAGATCCTCGATGCCCGCATCGGTAGGGAGTTCCCGTTGCCGGCCTATGCGACGCCCGGATCGGCCGGCGTCGACCTGCGCGCCTGCATCGACGCGCCGCTGATGCTGGCTCCGGGCCAGACCGAGCTGGTGCCGACCGGCATCGCGATCCATATGCAGGACCCGGGTCTCGCCGCGACGCTGCTGCCGCGCTCCGGTCTCGGTCACAAGCACGGCATCGTGCTCGGCAACCTCGTGGGTCTGATCGACTCGGATTACCAGGGCCAGGTCTTCGTGTCCTGCTGGAACCGCGGCAGCGAGCCCTTCGAGATCCAGCCCGGCGAGCGGCTCGCGCAGATGGTGTTCCTGCCCGTGGTGCAGGCGGAGTTCGACCTGGTGGAGGAGTTCACCGCCAGCGAGCGCGGTGCCCGCGGTTTCGGCAGCACCGGCCGCTGAGCGCGGCCCGCGCTATTCGATTCCCTTCAGTTCCTTGAAGCGGTTGATATCGGCGGCGAACTTCTGGATCAGCTCCGCCTTGCGCGCCTTGGCCATCTCCAGGTTCTGCTCGTACAGGATGATGGAATCGAGCGTGTCCGACAGCTCCCGCGCCAGGTTCTCGTGGATCGGCGGCGCCTCCGGATCGGGGCTGTAGGGCCGGAAACGCGAGGCGTCCTGCTGCAACTTCTTGAGTTTCTCGCGCAGGCTGGCGAGGTACTTCTCGGTCAACCGGATCTGGCCGTCGATCAACTCGGCGCGCTGATCGCGCAGCGACTCGATTTCGTCGACCGACAGGTAGGTCGTCAGCAGGATGTCGTCGCGCGCCCGTTGCGTGGCCAACCGCTCCCGCTCGGCCTCGGCCGCGGCGCGCGCGGCTTCCGCCGCGTGTTTTTCTTCCTCGGTGATGGCGCCCTCTTCGTGCTTCACCGGCACTCCCTGCTGGTTCAGGATGTCGCGGTCCTGCCGCGCGTACTGGGGCGGCACCCGGTCGCCGAAATGCACGACACCGTGTTCGTCGGTCCAGCGGTAGACCTTGCTTCCGCCGTCCTGCGCCTGTGCCGCCGCGGGCAGTCCCGCCGCGATCGCCACGAAGGTCAGCCAGCCTGCGATGAGCCTTTTCATGTTGCGCCTGCGTCGCCGTCCCGGAAAGCTTGCGCGATTATGACACCGGCGCGCTCGCTGCGACGTGAACTGGTTCCGTCACACGCCGTATTCGG
>RFHQ01000062.1 GCA_003695765.1 Gammaproteobacteria bacterium | reverse complement strand
GCGCATGACGTTCAGCGCGTGCTCGGCCAGGTCGCCCTCCAGGCAACCGCCGCTGACCAGGCCGCGGTAATCGCCGTTGTCGGCGATCACGATCCGGTGCCCGGCCTTGGTATAGGTCGAGCCCTCGGTGGCAAAGACGGTCGCCAGCGCCAGGCGCCGCCCGGCGGCCGCCCAGTCGCTGAATGCATCGATGATCTGGCGGGTACTCACGGTGACTCAGTCGTGGACGACGAGCACCAGTTTACCCATGGCTTCGTTGGCTTCCAGTATCGCGTGCGCGGCCTCGGCCTCGGCCAGCGGGAAGGCCTGCTGGATCACGGGCTGGCATTGCCCGCGGGCGAGCTTGGGCCAGACCCATTCACGCAGCGCCTGCGCGATGCGCGCCTTTTCCTCGGTGCTGCGCCCGCGCAGTGTGGAGCCCGTGATCGTCAGGCCGCGCATCAGCAGCCGGCCGAGGTTGATCTCCGCCCTGGCGCCGCCCAGCAGGCCGATGATCACGAGGCGGCCGTTCTCGGCCAGCAGTTTCTCGTTGCGCGCGAAATACTTGCCGCCGACGATGTCGAGGATCACATCGACGCCACGGCCGCCCGTGGCCTCGCGGACGACCTCGGCAAAGTCGGCCTCGCGGTAGTTGATCGCGAGGTCCGCGCCCAGTTGCTCGCAGAGTTCGATTTTCGCGGTGGTGCCGGCCGTTGCGAAAACGCGGGCCGAAAACGCCCGGGCGAGCTGAATCGCGGTCGTGCCGATGCCGCTGGCGCCGCCGTGGATCAGCACGCGCTCGCCGGCGGCCAGCGCGCCGCGCTCGAACAGATTGGTCCAGACCGTGAACATCGCCTCGGGCAAGGCAGCGGCCTGGACCCAGCCCAGCCCGGGCGGGATCGGCAGGCACTGGCCGGCCGGTGCGACGCAGTATTCGGCATAGCCACCGCCAGCGAGCAGCGCGCAGACCGCATCGCCCTCGCGCCAGCCGTTCGCGCCCGGGCCGACTGCCGCGATGCTGCCGGAGACCTCGAGTCCCGGCAGGTCGGATGCGCCCGGCGGCGGCGGGTACAGCCCGCGCCGCTGCAGACAGTCCGGGCGGTTGACGCCGGCGGCCATGACGCGGATCAATACTTCGCCCGTCGCGGGACGTGGCACCGGGCGCTGCGCGAGGCGCAGCGCACCATCTGGACCGGGGCGGTCGATTTCCACGGCCAGCATCTGCGACGGCAACACCGGCAAGTCCATGTAATTTGTTGTTATTGCAACCAGACGTATTAGTATAGGCAGTCGGCAAGCGCTGCAGTATCCAATTTAACGCCTGTTAGCGAGATTTTTCTGGATCCGGCCACAATGCGGTATGTCTGAACAGAGCATCATCGACATGCGAGGGGAAACCGCGCTGCGCGACCGGCGGCGCCGGCCGCTGCGAGACTTGCGGATTTCGGTCATGGACCGCTGCAATTTCCGCTGCCCGTACTGCATGCCCGAGGACAAGTATCACGAACACTTCCAGTTCCTCAGCAGCAGCGAACGGCTGTCGTTCGACGAGATCTTCCGCCTGGCGCGCCTGTTCGTGTCCGTCGGCGTCGAGAAGCTGCGGATCACCGGCGGCGAACCGTTGTTGCGGCCCGAATTGACCGATCTGATCGGCGACCTGGCCGGAATCGCGGGCATCGACGATATCGCGCTGACGACCAACGGCATCCTGCTGGCGCAGCACGCCGCGGCGCTGAAAGCCGCCGGTCTCAGCCGCGTGACCGTGAGCCTGGATTCGCTGGACGACGAAGTCTTCCGGCGGATGAGCGGCGGGCGTGGCAGCAAGGACCGCGTGCTCGAAGGCATCCACGAGGCTGTGGAGGCCGGACTGGTGCCGATCAAGATCAACACCGTCGTCAAGCGCGGTGTCAACGAAGACTCGGTGCTGCCGCTGGTCGAGCACTTCCGCGGCAGCGGCGTGATCGTGCGCTTCATCGAGTACATGGATGTCGGCACGATCAATCACTGGCGGCGCAGCGATACCGTACCGTCCGCCGAACTGCTGCAGCGTATCTCGGCGCGCTGGCCGGTGGAGCCGGTCAAGCCCGATTACCACGGCGAGGTCGCGAGCCGCTACCGCTTCGTTGATGGGGGCGGCGAGATCGGCTTCATTTCATCGGTCAGCGAGCCCTTCTGCGGTTCCTGCACCCGCGCGCGTCTGAGTTCAGACGGGCAGCTGTTCACCTGCCTGTTCGCATCGAGCGGGATCGACCTGAAAACGCCGATGCGCGCAGGGGCCAGCGACGAAGAATTGCTGGCGCTGATCGGCCGCAGCTGGAACGCCCGCGAAGACCGCTACAGCGAGTTGCGCGCGGAGCGGGGCGGCGGCGAGAAGGTCGAGATGTATTACATCGGGGGCTGAGCCGCGCCCTGCGCTTGACGTCGGTTTCGGAAGTTTGCAGCGCGGCGCCGGCCGGGCAGCGCGGCGCTTGTCCGGCGGGTGCATTGACTTGTAACGGAGGCCCGGCACTGCGAAGCTTCCGCGCCTCATGGCTCGCTCGCTGCGCTCCCTGCGCTTTACTTCGGCTTAGGAAGTTCGCAGCGTCGGGCTGGCGGCTCCGGTGCCAGGCAGGCGGCCGGGGACGCCGGGGACGGCTACCGCGGAACGACTCGGGCACGAGCTGCGACGTCGCGAGCACCCGGGGCGGTGAACGATCAAGCCGCCGAGCGGGCTGCCGGCAGCGGAAGTAAAGCGCAGCGAGCGAAGCGAGCGAGCCATGGAGCTGCGGCAGGCCCGCTC
>RFHQ01000007.1 GCA_003695765.1 Gammaproteobacteria bacterium | reverse complement strand
CTGTTCGCGACGACCGACCTGGAGCGCAGCCTGCGCGTCAACCTGAACGTCATCGGCCTGGACGGGCGGCCCGGCGTGCGGGGTCTGCTGCCGTTGCTGGTCGAGTGGCTGAAATTCCGCACCGAGACCGTGACCCGGCGGCTGCGCTGGCGCCTGGAACGCGTCGAGGACCGGCTGCACATCCTCGAGGGGCTGCTGGTCGCCTACCTGAACATCGATGCGGTCATCAAGATCATCCGCAGCGAAGACGAGCCGAAGCCGGTGCTGATGAAGCGCTTCAAGCTCAGCGAGCGGCAGGCCGAGGCGATCCTG
Source organism: Gammaproteobacteria bacterium (assembly GCA_003695765.1). Classification (GTDB taxonomy): domain Bacteria; phylum Pseudomonadota; class Gammaproteobacteria; order Steroidobacterales; genus J054. The sequence continues at coordinate 10,998 of RFHQ01000007.1, read as the reverse complement.
AACCTGCGCCTGCGCCAGCTTGCGAAGCTCGAGGAAATCAAGATTCGCGGCGAGCAGGAGTCGCTGGAAGAAGAGCGCCAGGAGCTGGTCAAGCTGCTGAAGAGCAAGGCGCGGCTGCGCAAGCTGATCCGCAGCGAGTTGCTGGAACTCGCGGAGCGGCACGGCGATGCGCGCCGCACGGCACTGGTGGAGCGCCCGCCGGCCCAGGCGCTGGCAGAAACCGACCTGATGCCGAGCGAGCCCGTGACCGTGGTGCTGTCCGAGCGCGGCTGGGCGCGGGCCGCGAAGGGGCACGAGATCGATCCGCTGGGCCTGAGCTACAAGTCCGGCGATGGTTTCCTCACCGCGGCGCGGGGGCGCAGCAACCAGCTTGCGGTCTTCCTCGACAGCACCGGGCGCGCCTATTCATTGCCCGCTCACAGCCTGCCATCGGCGCGCGGCCAGGGCGAACCGCTGTCCGGCCGGCTGAAGCCGCCGGACGGCGCCAGTTTTCGCGGTGTGATGATCGGCGACGAGGAGGCGCGCTGGCTGGTCGCCTCCGATGCCGGCTATGGATTCTTCGTGCGCCTCGGCGAGTTGCACTCGCGCAACCGGGCCGGCAAGGCCTGCCTGAAGGTGCCGCAGGGCGGGACGGCCGTGGTGCCGGCGCCATTCGCCGGCGATGAGTTCCCCGGCGAGGCCCTGGTCGCGGCAGTCAGTTCCAGCGGGCGCCTGCTGACCTTCTGGGCCGAGGAACTGCCGGAACTGGCCCGCGGCAAGGGCAACAAGATCATCGGCATCCCGGCGGCGAAGTATCGGGCCGGCGAGGAACGGATGCGCTGTGTCGCCGTGCTGCTGGAAGAGGATTCGCTGGAAGTCTTCAGCGGGCAGCGGCGCATGCTGCTCAAGCCGGCCGACCTGGAGGACTATTTCGGCGAACGCGGTCGCCGTGGCAGCCTGCTGCCACGCGGCTGGCGCAACGTGGAACGGATCGCCCGCCTGCCGGCCTGAGGGCTGTCAGCCGCTGCCTTCCTTCTGGTCCAGCGCGTTCTTCAGGGCATCACGGTCGATGATCTGACTGGCCGTCAGTTCGTCTTCGTAGTCGCGCTCGAGCAGTGTCAGCGCATCGCGCAGGGTCTGCGACAGTCGCGTGTCCTCGGCGCTCAGTTCCGCCTGGGCGAGCTGTTCCAGCGTCAGGCCGCCGGTATCCAGCGACTCGTCACCGAGTTCGGCCAGTTCGGCAGTTTCCTCCGAATCGCCGATGGCCGCGGTCATCGCGGCATCGGAATCGTTGAAATGCGGCAGCTCGGCGGTCGGACCGAGCTCCTCGACGGTTTCGTCCCCGCTGGTGCCGGCGGCCGCGTCCCCGGCCGGAGATCCCGTCTCCGGCGATTCGGCCAGTTCCTCGTCGAACAGCTCGGTCAGTTCGACCTCGTCCGCCGCTGGTTCGAAGGCGGCCTCGGCCGGGGGACGCTCGGGCGCATCGGCGGCGGGTGGCGCATCGTCACCGGCCAATGCCGGGTCGAAGGTCGCGCTGGTCTCCTCCGCTGGCTCGATCTCGACCACATAGGTCTGGTCGACCTCGCGCACTGGCACTTCCGGCGCCGCGGCCGCGCGGACCGGCATCCAGTCGTCGGTGTCATCGAAGGTCTCGTCGGCCGCCGGGCTCGCGGTGTCGGCCTGCGGCCGCCGGCGCCCCAGCAGTGCCAGCGCGCCTTCCAGCAGCCGCCCGCGCAGCAGCAGGACACTGATGCCGAGGCCGATCAGCATCCCGAACAACGTTGCGACCAGCGGGTTGAGCCGGGCGCCGCGTTCCGGGCTGATGACCAGCGGTGGTGGGCTGGCGGCGGTGGCTGGCGCGGCTGGCACCGGAGACTCGGGTGCATCTCCGGACTCGCCGGTATCGCCCGGCGGGCTTGACGCAACGGCTGCCGGCGTCGCGGGCGCCGGTGCCTCCGCGGGCCCTTGTTCGTCGGCAAAGGGGCTGTCCGCGACCGCGGCCGCCGCGGGAGTCGCGACGGCGGGCGGATCCTCCGCGGCCGTTGCGTCGGAGGGCAGGGCGGGTGGCAACGGCAGCGCGGCCGGGGCCGGCGACAGCGTGGCCGCCGGTGACGGCGCGGGCTCGAGCGGCGGCAGCAGCGGGGCGGCGGCCGGACGCTCCGCGACCACGCGCGCCTCGTTGCCGTCAGGCGCGTCGGCCCAGGCCGCCGGGGCCGGGATCCGCAACCTGGCGCCGAGCTTCACGAGATCGGGGTTGCCGCGAATGAAGGCATCCGGATTGGCTTCGAAGATCAGCCGCGCCAGCGGCCAGGTGAAATTCGCAGGCCGCCCCTCGACGCGCGCGGCGATCGTCGACAGGGTGTCGCCCTCGCGGACGCGGTAGACGCTGCCCGCCGGAATCGGCGCGTCGCTGCGCGCCAGGCGGCGCTCGGGGCGGCTGCGCGGCGCGGTCTGCGGGCGCGGCTGCCGGACCACGGCGCGGGGCGGCGGCACCGGCCGCGCGGCCGATGGCCCGGGCATCGCGGGAAGGTCCAGCATCAGCACGAACTGACGGACGAGGATCGGCAGACCCGGGCACTGGACCTGCAGCGACAGCTCGTACATCGGCTCGTACAGCGGCCGTTCGGAATACAGCTCGATGTCGAAGTCGCCCGGGCCGGTGGCGGCCGGCACCCGCAGCTTCAGGCCGCGAGGCGCGCGCAAGCCGCCTTCGGGACCGGAGGCGTTGCGGACACAGTTCGCTGCCACGGCCTCGCCGGCGGCGAGGCGCAGCGGCACGGTGGCGCGCAGCGGCTGGCCGAGCGCCGAGTTCAGCCGCAGTTCGCCCAGACCCACCGCGAAGCCGGTCGCCGGGCCAAGCGCCAGCAGCGCGATGCTGCCGCAGGCCGTTGCGCGCATGCCGGCTGACGGGCGGTGGTTCCGGGCGCGACTGGTCGCAGCCTGTTGCTGCAGGATCCGGGCGATCTCCCGGCTCAGCGCATCACTGGTATCGCTGTTGTTCATGCTCGCATCCCAACTGCATGACGGCCGCCGCCGACCGCCGCGGTCGGCCCGGCTGGGCGCAGGAAAACATCGCCACCGGCCGCGGTAAACGAAGAAAGTCTCGTTCCCGGGATTTGCCGCCGCGCCGTTCCGGCTTTATGTAAAAGTTGTGAGCCATGTCACGCTGAACCGGTCCTGGCGTTCAGCCCCCGTATGGTCTGGGTGTCTTCCAGTACGACGCCGTGCATCTGGCTGTAATTGCCCTGGATGTGCGCGATGCCGAGCTGCCATAGCACGGCCATCGTATTGGCGTCTTCCACGCGCTCGGCGATCGTGTGTATCTGCTGTTCGCGGGCCAGCGTGGCCAGTTGCCCGACCAGGCGCTGGTTCTCCGGGTTGCGGTGCAGGCCCTGCATCAGGCTGCCGTCGATCTTCACGTAGTCCATCGGCACGTGCTTCAGCACCTGCTGCGAGTCGCGGCCGGTGCCGAGGTGGTCGACCGCGAACAGGAAACCCGCCGAGCGCAGCTGGCCGGCGACGGATTTCGCGTGCTTCAGGTGCTGGGAGACGACTTCTTCCATGACCTGAAAGCAGATCTGGGCCGGGCGCACCCGCGTGTTCTGCAGGCGGGCCTGCAACCAGTCGAACAGGGTGTCGTCGATCAGCGAGTCCCGCGACAGGCGCACGAACACCAGGTTCGGGCGCTTGGCAGCACAGAAAGAAAAGGATGCGCCGATCACCCAGCGGTCGATGTTCTTGACCAGGCCGTTGCGCTCGGCTGCCGGCATGAATTCGCTGGGCAGGATCAACTCATCCTGCTCGTCTAGCAGGCGCACGCGCGTATCGAAGACGCCCTCGATCTCTTCGTTGAGGCTGGTGACCGGCTGATGCACGAGCCGCAGCCGGTTCTTCATCAGCGCGTGACGCAGGCGTGGCACCCACAGGGCGTCGGCCTGCCGGATGCTGGTCGAGCCGGTGCTGATGCGCGCGAGCTGCACGCGGTTGCCCCCGGCCTCGCGGCCCTGGCGGCAGGCCTTCTCGGCCTCGACCAGCAGAGCCGCCGGCTCGTGCAACTCCTGGTCTACTTCCACCAGGCCGATCGTGCAGGTCAGCGTCGTCGACTGTTGCTCCACCTCGAAGACCTGTTCGGCGACCGCCTTGCGCAGGCCCTCGGCCCAGGCCTCGACATCGCTCATCGTGCCGCGCTCGAGGAGGGCCACGAACATCGTGCCCCCGAAACGGCCGTAGAGATCGGTTGGCTGCATGAATTCGCGCAAGAGTTCGGCCAGCCGCAGCAGCAGCGCCTCGGTGGCGAGCAGGCCGATGTCCTTGTGTACGCGGGCGAAGTTGTCCGGGCGGATGTAGACCATCGCCCGGACACCGCCGCCCAGCGGCTGGGCGAGCCGCGTCTCCAGCTCCTGCAGGAAGTAGTGGCGGTGATAGAAGCCGGTCGACGGGTCCTTGCAGACCGCGCTTTCCAGCAGCTCGGTCGGTGTCTTCTCGGCGTTGCTGTCCATCGGTACGAGCACGCGCACCGCCGGCTCACCATCGATGCTGACTTTTTCCAGGCGGATGTCCAGCGGCAGCTCGTTACCATCGGCCTGGTGCGCGACGACGTGCAAGGCGTCGCCCTGCCACTTGTCCTTCAGGCAGGCGACCAGGGCGCCTTTCAGCCCGGGGCGGTCGGACTTCCTGAACAGATCCATGAAGGGTTCGCCCGTCAGATCCGCATCCTCCGGGTGTCCGAGCAGCGCCAGCCAGGCGGGATTGGCGGCCACGATGATGCCTTCCTGTATGTCGACGATTGCGTCCGACGCGCCGGCCATCAGCTCGCGCAGTTCCTGCTTGTAGCTGTTGGCGGAGGACAGCAGCTTGTCCAGCGTCAAGCGCAGGCGGTGCGCCTGCAGTTCCCTTTCGATCACTGCCAGCAAGCGGTTGCGGTGCGTCAGCGAGACGACGTCGCGCGCGCCGCACTCCATGGCGTCGGCGATCGACTGTTCGTCGACCCGTTCGCGCGCGAGCAGCAGCGGTGGCGCCTGCTCGCGGCGCGCCAGCAGGCGGGCGACTGCGGCGACATCGAAGCGGCTCTCGTCGGCGAACAGCAGCAACAGGTCCAGCGGCTGTGAACGGGGCTGACCGGCGAGCAGTTCCGGGAGTTCGTTCTGGTCGTCGAGGCGATGGCAATGGCTTGCGTGGCCGCCTTCGCGGAGAATGGAATTGACGGCCGCCACGTTGTCGTCGCTGGACGTCAGCACGACGATCTGAACACCCACGGAGTCGCCCAAGGCCGTCCCCTTCTTGCCATGCAGGATTCTGATTGCTGCGGTCCGCAGCCGCCGCGAATCCGACTGTATGCGAGTGCCACCGGGGATTATGTGACCCGGTTCTGATTATGTGACGGGCCGGCCTTATGTACAGCGAACTCGACGCTGGTCTTGGCCGCAGCGCCCGGAATTTCGCGCACCAGCCGGGGCACGAGATAGCCCGGCAGGCGGGCCGCGACCTCGCCCATCAGTGCCTGCGCGCGAGCGAGCGGCAGCTCGAAATGCGCGGCACCGGCGACCGGATCGAGCAGATGCAGGTAGTAGGGCAGGACGCCGGCCGCGAACAGCCGCTCGGACAGTTCGCAAAGCGCGGCGACAGAATCGTTGACACCGGCCAGCAGCACGGCCTGGTTCAGCAGCGTCGCGCCGCTGCTCCGCAGCCGGCGCAGCGCGGTGATCGTGGCCGTGTCCAGTTCCTGCGCATGGTTGACGTGCAGGACGATGACCAGCGGCCGGCGGCAAGCGGCGATCATGGCGAGGAGCTCGGCTGTGACGCGGGACGGCAGCACGACGGGCAGGCGGGTATGGATGCGCAGGCGCCGCAACTGCGGCAGCCGCTGGAGTTCGGTGAGCCACCAGCCGAGCCGCGCATCGGAGAGGCTCAGCGGGTCGCCGCCGCTCAGGATGATTTCCTCGATACTGGCATCGGCGCGCAGCTCGGCGAGGACCGCTTGGGCCTGCCGCCCGCTGGCCCGCTGCTGCTGGTAGGGGAAGGCCCGCCGGAAGCAGTAGCGGCAGTGCACGGCACAGGCCGCGGTGACGATCAGCAGCGCGCGCCCGCGGTACTTCTGCAGCAGTCCCGGGCCCCGCGCCGCGGATCGCTCCGCCAGCGGATCGGCGACGTAGCCGGGCACGGCCCGCGCTTCGCTGGCCAGCGGCAGCACCTGGCGCAGCAGCGGGTCGTCCGGGTCGCCGGGCCGCATCCGCGCGATGAAGGACTGTGGCACCCGCAGCGGGAAATCGCGGCAGACCGATGCCGGCAGGTCCGCCAGGCGCGGATCCAGTCCCAGCTGCTGCAGCAGCTCGCCGGGATCGCGGCAGGCCTCGGCCAGCGCTTGCTGCCAGTTCGCCTCGGAAGCGCGGGACCGGGATCGATGCATTGATTTGCCACTCGCCGCAGGGGGGAGGCTAAAATACCGCCCCCGTTCGCGCCCGGCCAGCCGGGCCGCCCACTCCTCTCCTTGCAAACGACCCGGACCCTTCCGCATGGCCAGTTACAGCACCAACGAATTCCGCTCCGGACTGAAGATCCTGATCGACGGTGATCCCTGTACCATCGTCGAAAACGAGTTCGTCAAGCCCGGCAAGGGCCAGGCCTTCAATCGCGTCAAGATCCGCAACCTGAAGACCGGGCGCGTCGTCGATCGCACTTTCAAGTCCGGCGAGTCCGTCGAGGCCGCCGACGTCGTCGATATCGAGCTGCAGTATCTCTACAGCGACGGCGAACTCTGGCACTTCATGCACCCGGACACGTTCGAGCAGTACGCGGCCGACGCAGCGGCCGTAGCCGATGCGCGCCAGTGGCTGAAGGAAGAGGACCGCTGTCTCGTGACCCTCTGGAACAATCAGCCCTTGCTGGTCGCTCCGCCGAACTTCGTCGAGCTGAAGATCGTCGAGACCGAGCCGGGCGTCCGCGGCGATACCGCGCAGGGCGGCGTCAAGCCGGCGAAGCTCGAGACCGGCGCGGTCGTCCGCGTGCCATTGTTCGTCGAGGAGGGTGAAGTCATCCGCGTCGACACGCGCTCCGGCGAGTACGTGTCGCGCGTCAAATAGCTCAGGCCTCGAAACAGATCACCTGCCGAATGTCGTCGACGCCGAGCAGGGCCATCAGCGTGCGGTCGAAGCCCAGCGCGACGCCCGCGCATTCGGGCAGGCCATGTTCCAGTGCAGCCAGCAAGCGTTCGTCCGGCGGAACATCGGTCAGGCCCAGCGCCGCCCGCCGGCGCCGGTCCCCGGAGATGCGCCGGCGCTGCTCGACCGGGTCCGTCAATTCACGATAGCCGTTCGCGAGTTCCATGCCGGCGTAGAACATCTCGAAGCGTTCCGCGACCTCGGGCTCTCCGGGCGTGAGGCGGGCCAGGGCGGCCTGGCAGGCCGGGTAGTGGGACAGCAGGACGCAGTGGTCTGGCGGCAACGACGGCAGCAGCAGGTGGCTGGCGATCAGGTCCAGCCAGGCCGGGCGGTCGTCGCCCAGCGCCGCGCTCAGCGACGGCCCGGCGCCGATCGCCGGGTGGCGGCCGGCCAGTTCGATCAGCTCGCGGGTCTCCGCCTGCCGCGGGTCGATACCGGTCAGTTCCTGAAAGGCCTCCGCATAGCGCAGCCGCAGAACCGGCGGCCTGCCGCGGCCAGCGGCCTGCGCCAGGCTGGCGAACAGCGCAGCCGTTTCGTCCATGATCTCGTCCAGCGTGAAGCCGCGCCGGTACCACTCGACCAGTGTGAACTCGGCGAGGTGCCGGCGGCCGCGCTCGCCGCCGCGAAAGACGTGAGCGATCGAGTAGAGGTCCGGGCTGCCGGCGGCCAGCAGGCGTTTCATGCAGTACTCCGGCGAGGTCTGCAGATAGCCCAGCGGCCGGCCCTGCTGGTCGCTGACGCTCAGGCTGTCGATCTGCGGGTCGCTGACCGGCGTTTGCACGAGCTGCGGTGGATCGACTTCCAGCAGCGCGCGGGCCTGAAAGAAGGCTCGGGTCCGCTGCAGTAACCGGGCACGCAGCGCCAGCACCGCCGGCGCCGCGCCGGGTTGCCAGTTCATGTGCCGCCGGCCAGCGAGCCGATGCGCCGGCCGACGAAGACGCGCTGGTCCAGCGTCAGCCCGGGGTCGAGCCGGGCGGCGCCGGGCGGCAGCAACAGGATCACGGTGGAGCCGAGATTGAACTGGCCCAGGTACTGGCCGCGGTCCAAGCACGGCCCGGACGGCGGCGGATAGTGCCAGAGCCGCGCGCGGTCCGGCGCGGGCAGTTCACCGGTCCAGGCGGTGCCGATGCTGGCCACGTTCAGCGCGCCGACGAGCACGACCGCGAACGGACCCCAATCGCCCTCGAAATGGCAGACCAGCCGTTCGTTGCGCGCGAACAGCCCGGGCAGCCTGGCCGCGGTCGCGGCGTTGACGGCGAAGCGCTCGCCTGGAATGTGGTGCATCCAGCGCAGGCGGCCGGCCGCCGGGGCATGCACGCGGTGATAATCGCGGGGCGCCAGGTAGATGGTCAGAAAAGCGCCGTCGCGATAGCGTTCGGCTCGGCGGTCGGAGCCGCACAGGTCGGCGAGCGAGTAGTCCAGCCCCTTGGCCTGCAGCAGGCGCCCGGCCCGGGCTTCGCCGAACTGGGCGATGCGTCCGTCTGCCGGCGCGACCAGCGCAGCCGGGTCCGGGTCGATCGGGCGCAGCCCGGGCTTCAGTTCGCGCGTGAAGAACGCGTTGAAACTGGCGTAGCCGTCCGGGACCGGCCGCGCGGCCGAGGCCCGGTCGACGCCGTACAGGCGGCAGAAACCCAAGATCAGGAGGTTCTTCCACCAGCGCAGCCGCGCGCGGCTGAGCCGATGGACCAGGCGGCCGAGCGTGCGGGCGGGCAGCCAGTGCTGCAGGCAGACGAACAGGCGGCTCATTGGGCATCCGCCGGGCGGTGGGGGATTGCGGCGCGCATGACGGCCGTCATAATGCCGTCCCCCGCGCGCAAGATACACCGCCATGGACGCCCGCGAGCCCGAATTCCTGACCGTTGGCCGGCTCATCGACCGCTGCGAGGAGGTATTGACGGCCGCGGCGCTGCACTACGGGCATGGCACCGATAACGCACGCGATGAAGCCGCGGCGCTGGTCGTCGCCGCCTGCGGCCTGCGGCACGACGATCCCGCGCTCTACCGGCGCCACGTCGATGCCGGCAGCCGCCGGCGGATCGAAGAATTCCTGCGCCGGCGCATCGACGAACGCCTGCCCCTGCCGTATGTCACGGGCGAGGCGTGGTTCGCGGGGCTGCCATTTCACGTGGACCGGCGCGTGCTGATCCCGCGTTCGCCGTTCGCCGAGCTGATCCGGCAGCGATTCCAGCCGTGGCTTGGCCGCGTCGAACCCCGCCGGATCCTGGAAATCGGCACCGGCAGCGCCTGCATCGCGATCGCCTGCGCGCTGGCCTTCCCGGGGGCACGGGTTGTGGCGACCGACATCTCGCCCGCGGCGCTGGCCGTCGCCGCCCGTAATGTCGCGCGCCACCGGGTTGGCGACCGGGTGCAGCTGCTCGCGACCGATGTCGATGCCGGCCTGCGCGGCGAATTCGACCTGCTGCTCAGCAACCCGCCTTACGTGCCGGAGGCAGAGCTCGACCGCTTGCCGCCGGAATACCGCTGCGAGCCGCGGCTGGGCCTGGCCAGCGGGCCCGACGGCATGGCGCTGCCGCGCCGCGTCGTCGCGGCGGCGGCCCGCCTGCTGGCACCGACCGGCTGGCTGGCGATCGAGGTCGGCGCCTGGGGCGCGGACTTGCAGGCCGCTTTTCCGGGGCTGCCGTTCATCTGGCCGGAACTGGTTCAGGGTGGCGAGGGCATCGCACTGCTGCCGGCCGCGGAGCTGGCCGCGCAGGAATGTGTAGAATAGTCGCTAATACCTTGAATCCCGGTTTGTTTCCCCATGTCCGGCAATAGCATCGGCAAGCTGTTCACGGTGACGACTTTCGGCGAGAGCCACGGGCCGGCGCTCGGCTGCATCATCGACGGCTGCCCGCCGGGCATGGCGCTGAGCGAGGCCGACATCCAGCCGGACCTCGACCGCCGGCGGCCCGGCCAGTCGCGGTACACCACGCAGCGCCGCGAGCCGGATCAGGTGCGGATCCTGTCCGGGGTCTTCGAGGGCGTTACCACGGGCACGCCGATCGGCATGCTGGTGGAGAACCGGGACCAGCGCTCACGCGATTACGAGAAGATCCGCCGGCTGTTCCGGCCCGGGCATGCCGATTACACCTATCAGCAGAAATATGGCCTGCGCGATTACCGCGGTGGCGGGCGCGCGTCGGCGCGTGAGACCGTGATGCGGGTCGCCGCCGGCGCGGTCGCGCGCAAGTACCTGCGCGAGCAGGCTGGCATCCGGATTCGCGGCTGGCTGCGGCAGCTCGGTCCGATCGTGCTGGAATGCGAAGACGTCGAGGCGGCGCGCGAGAACCCGTTCTTCTGCGCGCAACCGGCACGGATCCCCGAACTCGAGGCCTATATGGACGCGCTGCGCAAGGAGGGCGACTCGGTCGGCGCACGCATCAACCTGATGGCCACCGGTATGCCGGTCGGCCTCGGCGAACCGGTCTTCGACCGGCTGGAGGCGGACGTCGGCCACGCAATGTTGAGCATCGGCGCGGTCAAGGCCGTGGAATTCGGGGCCGGGTTCGCCAGCGTCGCGCAGAAGGGGACCGAACATCGAGACCAGATCACCCCGGTTGGCTTCCTGTCGAACTCGGCAGGCGGGACGCTGGGCGGCATCTCGTCCGGGCAGGATCTGCTGGTCAGCATCGGCCTGAAGCCGACATCGAGCCTGCGCCTGCCCGCAAAGACCATCGACGAGGATGGCGCCGAGGCGGAGATCGTGACCACCGGTCGGCACGATCCCTGCGTCGGTCTCCGCGCCACACCGATCGCCGAGGCCATGCTCGCCATCGTGCTGATGGATCACCTGCTGCGGCACCAGGCGCAGAACGCGCGGGTGCAATCGCCGACGCCGGTGGTGCCGGGAGCGGTCGCCGAT
>RFHQ01000061.1 GCA_003695765.1 Gammaproteobacteria bacterium | reverse complement strand
GGCGTCTGGACCTGGCGCATCAACTACGCCTACACGGCGGAAGAGAACATCGTGCCCTGGCTGCTGGCCGGCTGGTGGGAGCCGAGCCACGCGGCCGACACCCGCCTGCTGGGCCTGACCGTCGGGCGGCTGCTGCGTGCTGGCCAGCGGATGGACCTCTATGCCCGGGCCGCCGGTTACCGGCATTTCGAGCGCGGCCTGGCCGACGATACCTGGAGCGTCGCGCTGTCGCTGATGGCGATGGGTCACGGACACCTGCCCTGGTCGGAGCGGCTGGCCTTTCGCTGGGGTTTCGGCTGGGGGCTGTCGTACGCGCTCGACGTGCTGGCCGTCGAGCGGATCAAACAGGCGAACCCGGGCGACCGCACGAACCGCCTGCTGGGCTACCTCGAGTGGCAGGTCGACGTGCCGGTCGAACTGCTGTTCCGTTCCCGTTGGCTGCAGGGCTGCTTCGTCGGCGGGTCGGTCGCGCACCGCTCGGGCATCTTCGGCTCGGCCAGCCTGTTCGGCAAGGTGTCCGGTGGTTCCGATTTCGTCGGCTTGCACGTAGAGTGCCTGCGATGAAGACCTGGCTGCTGCTGGCTGCGCTGCTGAGCGCCGCGCCCTGCGCGGCACTGGACTGGCAGCCGGCGCCCGGCGACGCGCTGCAGCGCGCGGCCAAGGCGACAGCCGAAGCCTTCCTGTCCGAACGGCCGGCGCTGCAGCGCTATTTCGACGAGGCCCACGCCTACGCGATCTTCCCGCGGCTGTTCCGGGCCGGCTTCCTGTTCGGTGGTGGCGGTGGCCGGGGCGTGGTCGTGCAGGGTGACCGGGTCATCGGCGAGGCCAGCCAGTGGCAGCTGACGATCGGCGCGCAGCTCGGCGGGCAGGTTCATGCGCAGATCATCTTCTTCCGCGACGCTGCAGCGCTCGCCGCGTTCCAGGCGGGGCGGGCGGAATTCATCGGCCAGACCAGCGTCGCGGCCGGCCCCTTCGGCGGCGGCGTCGTGCCCGGCTATGCGCCGGCGGTTGCGATCTTCAATCGCGGACCGGCCGGCCTGATGCTGGAGGCCTCGGCCGGCCGCGTGGCCTATCGCTACCGGCCGCTTGATTGAGCGACCGCGCCCGGTCCGGGCACCGTGGTCATGGCCTGGATGGCTTCGGCGAGCCGGCGGTCACGGCCGTAGGCGTCGTCGCGGAAATTGATCTCGCCCGCCGCATCGATCCAGGCCGACTGGTAGACCAGGTAGACCGGCAGGGCCTCGGGCAAGGCCAGCGCGCGGGTCCGGCCGCTGTGCAGGTAGTGAGGCAGCAGTTCCGCCGGGCCGCCGCTCATCTCGAGTACTTCCAAGGCGAGCCGGGGCGCGTCGGCGAGCCGGATGCAGCCGGAGCTGAAGGCGCGGCGCGACAGCGCGAACAGCCACGCGGCATTGGTGTCGTGCAGATAGATGTCCCAGGCGTTCGGCATCACGAATTTGACGCGCCCGAGGCTGTTCCACGGGCCCGGCGCCTGCACCAGCCGATAGGGGAAGCGCCGGTCGCTCAGCGCCTGCCAGTCGATTGCGCGCGGGTTCACCACGACGCCGTCGGCCTGCCAGCTCGAATACACGGTGAAACGTTTTTCCCCGAGGTAGTCCGGGTTGCGGATCTGTCGCGGCAAGATGTCCTTGCGGGCGATGCTCGGCGGGACGACCCAGGCCGGGTTGACGACGATCAGGCCGATCTCGCTGCGCAGGCTCGGCGTGGGGCGGCTCGGGTGGCCGACGACCGTGCGCATCTTCAGGCGTTCCCGGCCGTCGTCGACCAGCGTCAGTTCCGCGGCCGCGGTGTTGACCCAGATATAATCGGCCGGCATCTGCGCCGGCAGCCATCGCCAGCGTTGCAGCGCGGCCAGCAGCTGGGCCGCGCGGTCCGCTGCCGGCACGTTCAGCGCTGCGACGGTCGCCGGGTCCAGTTCACCGCTGGCTGGCAGGCCGTGGCGCCGCTGGAAGTGGCGCAGCGCATCGGCCAGGGCCGCGTCGAAGAATTTCGGGTCCGCCTGCATCTCGCCCTGCCAGTCGCCGCCGAGCCGCAGGCGGACGCGCAGCGGCGCGATCCGCGCGTCGCGCTGGCCGGGGCGCAGGATCGGCCCGGCCGGGACCGCCGGCCAGCCACCGGCGGCCTCCAATGCCCGGTAGTGCCGCAACGCCGCCGCCAGCGCCCGGCGCTGGCCGTTCCCGGCGACGGCAAGTTCATCGGCGCCGCTGACGGCGATGTGCCAGTCCGGGTCGCCGGCGCCGGGTGGCAGCAGGGCGTCTTCGGGGCCGGGCGTCAGCGCCGCGGCCAGCAGCGGCAGCAGCAGGCAAGCGCTGGCGACGACCAGGCGGAGACAGGGCCGGCGGCCGGGCTCAGGCATTGCCGTTCAGGAGTTGCGACGACCAGACTGGAGTCTGCCCGCGAGAGCCAATGCCGACAAGAGCAGCCAGGCGGCGCCGGGCAGCGGCACGACCTGCACGTTCGCACCGCTGAAGGCCGGGAAGAAGGGCTGATTCGTCGGTGTCTGCAGCACGAAGCTGCCGAAAAACTCGTCGGCGTCGCGCAGGCCGAAGGCGATGCTGCCGCCGGCCGCGGCATCGATCGCGAAGGCCAGTATGCCCATCGGCCCGCTGCTGGGCGCATTGAACAGGCTCAGCGTCACGCTGCGCTGCCCGCCCGGCGCCGTGCCGATCAGCGGTGCCCCGCCGGTCGTGACGCCCGCCGCCGGCATGAAGCCGAGAAAACTGGCCAACGCCGGATCGAACTCGATCAGCAGCTGTCCTTGCACGAGGTCCGTCATCGAGCCGACGTCGGTGGCATCGATCTGTAAGACGAGGTCGAGGTTGCCGCCGGGCTGGACCTGTGCCGCCGCCGGCACCAGGGCCACGCTGGCCGCGAGACTGCCCTGTGCTGCCAGCAGCAGGCAGCAGGCCAAAGTGGCATACACGAGTCTGATCGATCTGGTCGTCCCTGTCATGGCGTTCGCATCCCTGCGTTGTGTCCTTGTTGTTTCAGTTCACCGGCGGGCCCGCGACTTCCGGCAGCAGGCCGACATCCCGGACCCGGCCGATGTTCTCCAGTTGCACGTCGATGATGTGCGCGACGGCGCGACTCGCAGGCCTGCCCAGCAGGGCGCCCTGCACCAGGCCACCGGGCCGCACGTTCCCCGAGAACCGCCCCGGTTCGGAAACGAAATTGGCCCCGGAAATGCGGCCGCCGGCGCTGAACGACCACGCCGGATTGTCCCAGCTGCCCGACCAGCCGGCGCGCGGTCCGAAGTCCAGCTGCAGCGACGCGATCGTGGCATTGTCCACCGACATCGGTCCGCTGAACGCGAGACTGCGGGTGACGCCGCCGCTGTTCAGCGCATCCAGATCGGCCTGCGTCACCGCCCGGCCCCAGGCGAAGTAGCCCGACTGGGCCGCAGCAGTCGCGGCATTGCCGTGTCCCCAGATGTCGGCGGCCAGCAGGATCTCGTCCGGGTCGCGCAGAATGCGCGCCACCAGCCGTGAGCGTTCATCGCCGTCGCTGCCCCCGGCCGTCAGGTTCTCGAACTGGTCCGGCCGCCCAGTGATCCGCGTCTGCATGCCGGTCACGGAATCGATGCGTCCGCCGTCGGTCGGGCGCAGCGTGAACCGGCTGCCGTCGGTCGCGAGCTCAAAGCGCGCGAAGCGCGTGTCTTCGGCCGGCCCGCTGCTGCTGGTACCGGCGACCACCGTGGCGAAGCCGCAGGGTGCGCCCGGCGCGCAGCTGCCCAGTGGCAGGCCGCCGCTGTCGAGCGGCTCGACCTCGTTGTCGAATTCCGCCGCCAGTTCCGGCCGCTGTTCGTAATCGGTCGTCTCGACCGGATTGTCCGGCAGCGGCTCGCCGGCCGCGGCCGGGGCGAGGCCGGCCCATGGTCCCCAGCAGAAGACCGACTGCGCGGCGTTTGGCCCGGCACAGGGATCGGCGCTGGCCGCGGGCGCCGCGGCCGTGCCCGCAGCCGGGGCCGCGGCGGGTGCCTGCGCGGCGGCCAGCTGCTCCCGGCAATCGGCCACGATGCGCGCGGGCACCGAACCGGGTTCGGCAGCGTGCTGCGCCAGCAATTCCCGGCAGTCGCGGTCGCTCAGCAACAGGTCGGCGGCCTGCACCGGCGCGCTCGCCAGCCACAGCAGTGCCAGCAATGACAGGAAACGGTATCGGAACGGCATCAGGAGCCTCATTTCTTCTTCTTATCGTTTGTTGTTGTTCTTGCGGCGCTCTTCGGCGCCGCGCCGGTCCCGTGCGTCGCGGGCGCTCGCGGCACTGACGCCGCCGGCAGGGATAGTTTATCCAGCGAAGGGCAAGCCGTCGCCGCTATTGCAAAGACTTGCCAACAAGCGCTTGCAAGCCTTTGAATATCAATTTATTTTATGGCCTACCTTCTTATGTCGATTGCGATTCGCGCCTGACATAATCACGCCGGCGCTGCGCGGCGGCTCAGAAATTTCTCGCGAGGCCCAGGCTGAACTGGTGCCGGTCGTATTCGTACAGCGCGATATTTGCCTGGTTGTCGGTCCAGGTCCAGTCGGCCAGCAGGCTCCAGTCCCGCAGTGCTCCGTCGCGGAACGCGTGACGCAATCCCGCGATCAGCCGATACTCATCGTCGTCGCGCGCCTTGGCGAAGCCGGGCTCTTCGCCGCGGAAGTCGAAGCGGCGGTAGCCGGCGCGCAGGTACAGCGAGCCGCCGCGCCAGGCGTTCCAGACCGCCCCGGCGAACAGGTCCGGCCCACGGTGCGCGAAGCGATCGTCGTCGGCGTCGAAATCGAAATAGGCGATGCCGGCCTGCAGGGCCCAACGGCCGTCACCGAGTTCGCGGCCGAGGCGCAAGCCACCGGAGCGGTACCAGCCGTCGCGGCCGCGGTCGACGTCGCGGGCATAGTCCCGGTAGGCGACGATGCCCTCAGCGCTCAGTTCCAGCCCGTTGTCGAATTCCCAGGTGACACTGGGATTCAGCGTGCTGAACAGCGCCAGAGCGCGGTCACCGAGCCAGACCTGGTCGGCCTGCAGGCCGATGCCGGCCCGCCATTTCCCGGGCACGAACCAGCTCGGTCCGGTTCGCAACGTCGCAACGCCGAGATTGAAGTCGCCGGCGTCGAAATACGCGCGGTAGTAGGCGCTGGCCTGGCTCTGCCACACGAAGAAGCCGGTTTTCTCGCCGGCATCGAAACGGCGCCCGGGATTGTAGACATGCTGGATGCCGGCATCGATGACGGCCGCGCCATCGCTGGTTTCCCGCGAATTGTCGAGCACCCGGAACGGCACGCCACCGATGTCGATGATGTCGCGTGCGATGCCGAAGTTGACATTCGAGTCGTACATGGCGCCGGCGTACAGGCTCGGGGTCCAGCGGTGCCGCTGGGCGAAGCGCCGCTCGTCCTCGCGGATCTGCGCCAGGAAGGCGAGCACTGTCGTGCGCACGCTCGCCGGCAGCTCCGGCTCGGCGAGGACTCGCTCCGCTTCGCGCCGGGCGCCGGCGAAGTCGGCAGCCAGGTAATTGGCGCGGGCCAGTTCCAGCCGGGCGCGGTGCAGCGTCGGCTCTTCGGCGAGCAACGCGTTCAGCAGCCGCCGCGCCGTATTCAGGCGGTCGTTCTCCAGCGCTTCCAGCGCCAGCTCGAAGCGGCTCTGCAGCCCGGTCTCCTGCGCGACCGCGGATGGCGGCAGAGGCGGTCCGGCCAGCAACAGCAGGAGGCCGATCGCGAGCTGCAGCCGTTTGTAATTGATTTCCTTCATCCGATTGTTTTATGGTGAATTTTTCGGCGGATCACAGGGAAAGCTAGCAGCCCGCACAAACCGTGTCGATGATCCGTTTCCCAGTTATGTCCTGTTGCGTCCGTGGCCTGTCGCTGCTGCTCGCCTGCTGGCCGGCGGTCGCCGCGGCCTTCCCGCAGGACCTGTTCGGTTACCGGCAGGTCGAGCAGGCCAGGATCGATGAGTTTCCGCAATGGGTCGATGTCCTGGAGCGGCATCTGCGCGATGACTTGCGTGACGGCGATTGTGGCGAACGGCGCCTGAATCGCTGCCATCTGCGCGAATGGCAGGCTTTCCTGCGCGGGCTGCGGGGGCAGCCGCGCCAGGCGCAGCTCGAGGCCGTCAACCGCTATGCCAACGAGCGCGACTACGTGCTCGATATCACGAACTACGGGCTCGAGGACTACTGGGCGATTCCGCGGCAGTTCCTGTACAACGGCGGAGATTGCGAAGACTACGCGATCATCAAGTTCTTCTCGCTGCGCTGGCTCGGTTTCCCGATGGACGAGTTGCGCATCGTCGTGCTCCAGGATACGAACCTGCGCGTGCCGCACGCGGTGCTGGCGATCGGTCGGGCCGGTGATGCGCTGATCCTGGACAACCAGCTGCCCCAGGTGCTGTCGCATCGGGCGATCGTGCACTATGCGCCGGTGTATTCGATCAATGCGCAGCACTGGTGGTTGCACCTGCCCCGATGAGCCGCGAACTCAGCGCCGAGGAGATTCGCATATCGGCCGTCGCCAGCGCGGTATTCGCGCTGGTGCTGGTCGTCGGTATCGGGGCTGCGCTGATCAACGCCTACGTAACGCGCGAACGCCAGCGCGACCTGCAGCAGTGGGAGTCGCGGATCGGGCTGGTGGCGGACAGCAAGGCCGGTGCGATCGAGCAGTTGCTGCGCGAGGACCTGGCCGAACTGGGCGAACTGGCCGGCAATGCCTCCGTGCCGATGTATCTGGAACAGGCGCTGCACGCCGCGCCCGACGCGGCACCGCAACTGGCGTACCTGCGCAATCTGCTGCTGGCCACGGCCTTGCGCCTGGGCCTGGAACCGTCGCCGGCGGCGCGCCTGCCGGCCAACGTCAACCGGCCCGCGGGTCCGGGTCTGGGCCTGCTCGGCCCGGACACGCAGCCGGTGATCGCGACGCCGGGCGTCGTGCTCGAGCGGCCGGCGCTGCTGGCCGCCGCGCGGCGCGTCCTGGCGGACGGCCAGGCCGAGATCGCCGGACCCTATCGCGAGAGCGACGGCGAGGTGCTGTTCGCCTATCTGCTGCCGATCTCGCCGCTGCCCGGTTCGCAGGCCGGCGATGCGCGCCGTCCGCCCGGCGTCCTGGTGGCCGTTCGTGACGCCGCCGGCAGCCTGTTCCGCCTGCTCGCCGAGGGCGCGGCTTTCGCGGAGCCGCATGAGATCCTGCTGCTGCGCCGCGCGGGCGATCACGTGCTCTACCTTTCGCCGACGCACGACGGCAGTGGGGCCCTGCGGCGCAGCCTGCCGCTGGACCGCCCGCGCCTGGCCGCGGCCGCCGCGGTACTGGAACCGGGTGCTTTCGGACAGTACGACAACTATGCGGGCAAGCCGGTGCTGCAGGTCAGCCGGCAGCTCGCCGGCCGCGACTGGGTCGTGGCGGTGCAGGTCGATGCGCGGCAGGCCCTGCGCGCCGCGAATGCGCGGCGTAATTTCCTGCTGACCACGCTGTCCCTGCTGCTGGTGTCCGTGGTCGCGCTCTACATCGCCGCGTGGCGCCACGGCGCCAGCCTGCGGGCCCGCCATCAGGCCGCCGAATTCGCCGAGCAGGCCCGGAAGCTGCGCCGCCAGACCGAATTGCTGCACACGATCACCGACAATGTGGGGTCGCTGATCCTGCTGGTCGATCGCGACTGGAAGGTCGTGTTCACGAACCGCGCCGTCGCCGAGGCCACCGGCGGCACGGTCACCGAGATCATCGGCAAGCCACTGGCGGCGGCACTCGGCGCCGCGGTGGCTCGCGAGCTGCGGCAGGCGGTGGAGACGACACCGGCGCCTGGAGATCCGCCGGTGGTGCTCAGCCTGCAATTCGGCGACAAGGCAGGCCGTTATCGCCTGACCCGGCTGCCGGTCGAGGAACTCGGCGACCTGCGGCAGTTGCTGCTGATCGTATTGGACGACATCAGCGAGCTGGAACTGGCCGAGGCGCGTTACGCGCGCCTGCTCGAAAACCTGGTCGACACGCTGGCCGCGGTGATCGATCTCCACGACAGCTACTCGGCCTTTCACTCGGCTCGGATGAAGGAACTGGTCCGGGAGCTGGGCCGGGAGCTGGGGCTGTCCGAGCAGGACCAACGGACGCTGGAGTTCTCCGCCACGCTCGCCAACATCGGCAAGCTGATGCTGCCGCGTGAGTTGCTGACCAAGACCGGGGATTTGAGCGAGGAGGAGAAGAAACAGCTCGAAACCCACGTCGCCCGCGGCCTGGAACTGCTGCACAACCTGGACTTCGATGGGCCGCTGCTGACCACGATCGCACAGAAGCAGGAACTGCTGGACGGCAGCGGCTACCCGCGGGGCCTGACCGCGGACGAGATGACCCTGCCCGGCAAGATCCTGGCCGTGGCGAACGCCTTCGTCGCGCTCGTCAGCCCGCGGGCCTACCGCGATGCGCTGCCGGTCAAGGCGGCCCTGGACCAGTTGCTGGCCGAGACCGGCAGCAAGTACGACCGGCAGGTCGTCGCAGCGCTGCTGCACGTGGCCGAGAACCGCATCGACTGGTCTCGCTGGAGCCGCCGCGGCGAGGCGTCCTGACGGGGCCGGTTCAGCCCTCGCGAAGCAGCCGCATGCCGTTCAGCGTGACCAGCAACGTGGCGCCGACGTCGGCCATCACGGCCATCCACAAGGTGGCGATGCCGGGCACCGCAAGGATCAGGAAAGCGAGCTTCAGTCCCAGGCTGAGAGCGATGTTCTCCTTGATGACGCGCCGCGCCTTGCGGGCAATTCGGATGGCCGCCGGAAGCCGCGACAGTTCGTCCTGCATCAGCACGACGTCGGCGCTCTCCATGGCCTGGGCCGTGCCGCCGCCGCCCATCGCAATGCCGACGTCTGCGCGCGCCAGTGCCGGCGCGTCGTTGATGCCATCGCCGACCATCGCGATCGGCCCGTAGCGCTGATGCAGCTGTTCGATCGCGGCCAGCTTCTGCTCGGGCAGCAGGCCGGCGTCGACCTCGTCGATGCCGCCGAGCTGATCGGCGACCCGCTGCGCCGCCTGCGGGTTGTCGCCGGTCAGCATCACCCGGCGCAGCGGGGGTTCCAGTTTGCCGATGGCCTTGAGCGCCGCCCGGGAGGCATCGCGCAATTCGTCACGCACGCCGATGTAACCGACGAGCCGGTTGTCGTGTGAGACGAACATCACCGTCTCGCCGGCGGCTTCGCCGGCATCGGCGTGAGCCGCGAGTTCGGCCCGGCCGGGCGTCGTCTCATCGAACATTGAGCGGCTGCCGACGGCGACGTCGTGCCCGCAGGCCAGCCGGCCGCTGACCCCTCGGCCGGGCGTGGCCTGCACGCCGGTCGCCGCTTGCCAGCGATGGGCCACGCCGCGCTTGCCGGCGGCCGTGACGATCGCATGCGCCACCGGGTGTTCCGAGGCACGCTCGACCGCAGCGGCCTTGGCGACGACCTCGTCGCAGGCTGCGCACTCGCCGTTCTGCTCGGGAGGATGCGCGCAGGCGGTTGCCCGCACACCGCTGACCTCGGGCCGACCGTGAGTCAGCGTGCCGGTCTTGTCGAAGGCGATGACCCGCAGATCGGCCAGCCGGTCCAGTTGCGCGCCGCCCTTGACCAGCACGCCGAGCTGCGCCAGCCGCGTGAGGCCGCTGACGACGGTGACCGGGATGCTGATCACCAGTGCGCAGGGGCAGGCGATGATCAGCAACGTCAGCCCGCGGTACAGCCAGCCGTGCCGCCCGTCCGGCGTGTCGAGGAACGGCGCGCCGAAGGCCAGGACCGGTACCGCGACGATCAGCGCGGCGAGCAGGACGACCGCCGGCGTGTACCAGCGCGCGAAACGGTCGATGAAGCGTTCCGCAGGGCTGCGCTGTGCCTGCGCCTGTTCGACCAGCCGGGCGATGCGGGCGATCGTGCCCTCGGCCGCCGGCCGGCTGACACGGATCTCCAGCGCGGCTTCGCCGTTGACGGTCCCGGCCATGACCTCGTCGCCGGGCTGTTTCAGGACCGGCACGCTTTCGCCGGTCACCGGTGCCTGGTTGATGGTCGACAGGCCGGCGATGATCGTCCCGTCCACCGGGATCCGCTGGCCCGGCCTGACCAGCACCCGGTCGCCGACCCGGACCTGTTCCACCGGCAGCGTCAGCTGGTGATCATGGGCCGCGCCCGCATGTTCGTGGTCGTCGTGCCCGTGCTCGTGC
>RFHQ01000222.1 GCA_003695765.1 Gammaproteobacteria bacterium | reverse complement strand
CCTGGCTGCAGGCTGAAGGCATCCAGCGGCCGCTGTACTGGTCCGCCGACCTCACCAGCGAGTTCACCTTGCATGGCCCGCAGCCGCTGGACCCGGCGCGACCGGTCTGTCATCTGAGTTATTACGAGGCCGATGCCTGTGCGCGCTGGGCGGGCGCGCGGCTGCCGACGGAAGCCGAATGGGAATGCGCGGCCGAGGACCTGCCGGTCGCCGGGCATTTCGCCGACCGGGCGCCGTTGCACCCGGGTGCCGCGAGCGCCGGTTCCGGTGACGATCCGGCCGCATTGCGGCAGCTCTTCGGCGACTGCTGGGAGTGGACCGCGTCGGCCTATGCGCCGTATCCGGGTTTCCAGCCGCTGGCCGGTTCGCTCGGCGAATACAACGGCAAGTTCATGTGCAACCAGCTCGTCTGCCGCGGCGGCTCCTGCGCCAGCCCGCCCGGCCACCTGCGCGCCAGCTACCGCAACTTTTTCTACCCACAGGAACGCTGGCAGTTCTTCGGGCTGCGGCTCGCGCGGGATGGCCAGGCATGAGCAAGCGAGGCGAACAGGCCATGGCTCGCAAGCGTGACGAAGACGGGGAACGCGAGGAGTTGCTCGACGGCCTGAGCGGCCCGGACAAGCAGGTCTCGCCGAAGTATTTCTACGACGAGACCGGCTCACAGCTCTTCGAGGCCATCTGCGAGCAGCCGGAGTATTACCCGACGCGCACCGAGCTCGCGATCATGCGCGCCCACGCGCGCGAGATGGCTCAGGCGCTGGGCCCGCGCATCTGCCTCGTTGAGTATGGCTCCGGCGCCAGCGTCAAGACGCGGCTGCTGCTGGACGCGCTGGAAGACCCGGTGGCCTACGTGCCGGTCGACATCTCCGCCGAAATGCTGGCCACGACCGCGGAAGCGCTGGCAAGTGATTACCCGGAACTCGAGATCCTGCCGCTATGCGCGGATTTCACGCAGCCACTGACGCTGCCCAAGCCACGACGTCAACCGCAGCGAACGGCGGTCTATTTCCCCGGCTCGACGATCGGCAATTTCACCCGCGAAGACTCGCTGGCCCTGCTGCGCAAGATTCACGCCGAGATCGGCGCCGGCGGGGCGCTGCTGATTGGCACCGACCTGGTCAAGTCACGCGAGCTGCTGGAGCCGGCCTACAACGATGCCGCCGGCGTGACCGCGGAATTCAACCTGAACCTGCTGCGCCACCTGAACCGCGAATTCGACGCCGATTTCGATCTCGACGGCTTTCACCACGAGGCGGTCTACGACGAACGGCAACGGCGCATCGAGATGCGCCTGGTCAGCGACCGACGCCAGCGCGTGACGCTCGGCGGCGAGACGATTCGTTTCGACCCCGGCGAGTACATCGTCACCGAGCACTCGCACAAGTATTCGCTGGATGATTTCGCCACGCTGGCTGCCAGCGCTGGCTTTACGGTGCGCCGTATCTGGCTGGACCGGCAGGCCTGGTTCGCGGTGCAGTATCTGGAGCCGGCCTGAGCAGCTGTTTCAGTCGTCCTTGGGAACGAATTGCTCCGGGCGCTGCGAACCCTCGCCGAAGAAGTATTTCTCCATTTCCTTCTCCAGGAATTCGCGCGCCTTCGGGTCGATCGGCGTCAGCCGGTATTCGTTGATCAGCATCGTCTGGTGCTCCAGCCACTGCTGCCAGGCCTGCTTCGACACCTGTTCGAAGATCCGCTGGCCCAGCTCGCCAGGG
Organism: Gammaproteobacteria bacterium; assembly: GCA_003695765.1. Classification (GTDB taxonomy): domain Bacteria; phylum Pseudomonadota; class Gammaproteobacteria; order Steroidobacterales; genus J054. The sequence continues at coordinate 6,873 of RFHQ01000222.1, read as the reverse complement.
TAGGGCGGGTAATCCAGGCCCTCGGCCTCCTGGCCGAGCAGCACACAATGCACCATGCGGGTCATGCGATGTCTCCGAGCGCTTGCAACAGCCGGCTGACCGGCGCGGCCAGCCCGACTTCGGCCGGCGCATCCAGCTTATACCAGAGCCAGCCGTCGGCCTCCATGCAATTCGCGGTGCGCGGCAGCTGCACGATCGCCGGCTCGATGTCCAGTTCGAAATGCGTGAACGCGTGCCGGTACACCGGGCGCGTCTCGACCCGGCTCGGGCGTCGGCCGAAGCGGCGCTGGCACCACTCCGGCAGGTCGGCCGCATCGGCAAGTTCCGGCAGGCCCCAGAGGCCGCCCCAGATGCCGTCGGCCGGGCGCTTCTGCAACAGCACCGCGCCATCGCTGCTGCGCCGGACGATCACGGCCGTGACCCGGCGCAGCGGCCGCGCGCGTTGCGGGCGGCGTCCGGGCAGCGCCGCGACCTGTCCGGTCTGCAAGGCGAGGCAACAGCCGGCCAGCGGACAGCGTTCACATTGCGGGCGTTCGCGCCGGCAGATCGTCGCGCCCAGGTCCATGATCGCCTGTGTGTATTGCGCAACGTTGTCGGCCGGCGTGCAGGCCTCGGCGAGTTGCCACAGTCTCCGCGCGACCGCGGCCTGGCCGGGCCAGCCGGTGACGGCGAAACAGCGCGCGAGCACTCGCTTCGCATTGCCGTCGAGTATCGGCTGGCGCTGCCCGCCGGCCAGCGCGAGGATCGCACCGGCCGTGGAACGCCCGATGCCGGGCAGGGCCATGAGTTCGTCCAGCGTCGCCGGTAATTCGCCGCCATGCTCGGTGCAGACGATACCCGCGGCACGATGCAGGTTGCGGGCGCGCGCGTAATAGCCGAGGCCGGACCAGTGATGCAGCACTTCATCCAGCGGCGCCGCCGCCAGCTTGTGGATATCCGGGAAGGCCTTAAGGAAACGCGGGTAGTAGCGCAGCACGGTCGTGACCTGCGTCTGCTGCAGCATGATCTCTGAGACCCAGACGCGGTACGGGGTCGGCGAGTCCTGCCACGGCAGGTCCTTGCGGCCGTGCCGCTGCCACCAGTCCAAGAGCGCCGGCGCCAGGGCGGCCGGTTCCGGTGCCCGTGCCGCGGCCAGGCCGGCGTTGCTCATCGGCCGAACAGGTCCTCGAGGCTGCGCTTGAGGATGTCTTCCGGCCGCTCGGGTTTTTCTTCCTGACGGGGCTGTTGCTCCGGTACCTGCTCCGGTGCTACCTGCTGTTCCGGCGCCGGCTGCGGCTGTTCCTGCTGGCGGCCGCCGAGGCCCAGTTTCTCGAACAGCTTCTCCTTGAGCTTCTGGCCGGCGACGCTCTTCAGCAGCCCCTCGAGATTCACGCCGATCTTCGGCGAGTCCATGCTGCCGGTGATCGTCAGCGGGATCACCAGGTTGGTCAGGTCGTCCAGGCTCTCGCCGTCCGGAAACTCGGGCTTCTTGAACACGCGCGCCTCGAGCTGGTAGTTCAGCAGCTTCTCCAGCAGGTCGACTTCGCCGCGGCCGGACAGCCGCAGGAACGGGATCTCGCCGACGAGTTTATCGGTACGAAACACGCCGTCTCTGATCCGCCCATCGAGGACCAGCTCCGTGATGCGCGTCTGCGCCGGGCCGGTCCGCTGCGGCGGCGGCTCGCGCTTGATCAGCGCCCGCGCGCGGCGGATTTCGTGCCAGATGTCCATGCCCTTGTAGAGGCCGTCGGCGAGTTGCAGCGATAGCTGTCCCTTGAGGCTGCGCAGCAGTTCCTGCTCGGTCAGGCCGCTGCCGGTGGCATCGAGTTTCGCGACCAGCAAGCCCTCGAGCTGCTGCATTTCAGCGATGTCGGCGAGCAGGCCGCCCATCTGCACGGCATCGAGCGACTGCACCAGCCGGACCACCGGCCGCTCGCCGCGCAGGTCCAGCCGCAACATGCCTGCGTAACCGCCGTCGTAGAGTTTGGCGGTGACCGGGTCCAGCGTGATCACGCCGTCGCGGGCGCGCAGTTTCGCGACCAGGTCGATCAGCTTCGCCCCGCTGACTTTCAGCTCACCGAGTTGCAGCTCGCCGTCGAGGATCAGCTTGCGCAGGGCCTCGCGCGGCAACTGCTCGTCGGCCTTCCGGGCCCGCTCTTTGCCCTTGCCCTTGCCGCCGCCGGCCTCGCTTTCCGGTGCCAGGTAGCGATCCAGGTCCAGCCGGTCGCCGCGAACAGCGAAGCGATATCGGGGCTTGGAGAAATCGACGACTGCGGCCGTGCCGCTGATGCGGGTGTCGTCCAGCTGCAGCTCGAGTCCTTGCAGATCCCAGCGCTGCTCACCGAGCCGCCAGCGGCCCTTGCCCTCCAGACGGGTCAAAGCCTGCGGGTCGGCGGTGACCGGCGGAACCGTGCCGAGCGCCTTCATCAGCTTGCGCGGTGAGACCGGCGCCAGCGTGAAGCTGCCGGCGAGGCCATTGCCGAGGCCACGATACTGGCCACCGGCCTCGGTCTGGAAATCGACGCCGGCGAACTCCACCCGGCCTTTCAGCGCCTGGACTTCGCCGCCATCCGGGCCATGCTCGAAAGCCGCGATGCCGGCCTGCAGGCGCCCACCGCCACCGGGCAGCCCGCCGCCGCTGGCCTCGAGCTCCATTTGCAGATTCTTGCCGGCCGCCGCCGGCGACTCGCCGCCCGTGACTCGCAACTGGCCGGCCGCCAGTTCGAGCGCGAGCTTGCCGCCGGAGACCGCCGGCCCCTCGGCCTCGAGCGCGCCGCGGAAATCGGCAAAACCGACCTCGAGGGTCTCGGTATCGAGACTCGCTTCGCCATTCAGCGACAGGCTCGCCCGGTTGCCGTCACGCCGGTCGGTGATGCGCATCGCCGCTTCCAGGTCGAAGGGCTCGCCCGGCTCGATGCGGCCGGTCCGCAGATCCAGGTCCTCGATCAGCAGATCGCGCTTCTCGATAGCGTCGCGATAGGCGATACGCGCGTTTTCGATGAGAATGCCGGCCACCGACAGCGACAGCCGCTGGTCCGACGAGATGAGCGTCGTGTCTTCGCCGATTTGTTCACCGGCGGAGTCAGGCTCACTGTCCCCGAATTCCCAGTTGCTGCGGCCGTCGGCCAGGCGTTGCAGAGCGAGGTCCAGACCGATCAGCCGGATTTCGTCGACCCGCAACTGTCCGAACAGCAGCGGGAGCAACTGCAGGCCGAGCCGTGCTTCGTCGATGCTGGCGAAACGTTGCTCGCCGAAGCCCGGCGGATTGCTCAGTTCGCTGCGGCCGATACCGATCGCGCAGCAGGGCCAGAGCTCGAGCGACAGTTCGCCGTCGATGCGCAGGTCGCGGCCGGTCTCGTCGCTGACCGCGGCGGCGATCTCGTCGCGGTAATCGTTCGGATCGACCAGCCGCGAAACGGCGAACAGCGCAATCACGATCAGCAGCAGGAGCAGCCCGGCGGCGCCGAGCAGCCATTTCAGCACGGTGTTCATCGACGGACTCTGCGAATGCGGCCGGGCGGCCGCTGCCCGGCCTTGTCGGTGTCGTTCATGCCGCCATTACAGCATCCCGCCGGACGCACTGCCAGCGCCAGCGAAGACGACCGTTCAGCGGCCGTTCAGATCCTGCTGTTGCGGGCCTGACTCGCCGGCGCTTGCCGGCGCAGGCGCGCCAGTAGCTCCGCCCGCCACAGGCGCATCAGCAATGGCGCAACGGCCAGCACCGGCAGGCCGGGCAGCAGTTCGGCCGGCCAGCCCCACAGCGACAGCCGCCAGCACAACGCCAGGCCCAGCAAGACGCCGGCAACGGCGAGCAGCACCAGCAGTCGGGCTCGTCGCTGCCGGCGCAGGGCCAGCAGCGCCGCGCACCGCAGTCGGCCGCGGCGCCAGACGCCGAGCCGTGACCAGCCCGGGAGGCGGTCCGGCGCCAGCAGCAACAGCCAGCCGCGTAGCCAGTGGCGGGGGCAATCCATTGGCGTAGCTCAGCAGCCGATCGGGCGGGCCCGCAAACCTCATTTGTCACCTGCAGACGCAGTTTCAGCGGCGCAAGGGCGTGATGAGGCCCGCAGGCGGCGACAGCCAACTGTGAAAACCGTCGCAGCCGTCGACCAGGCGATGCTCTAGGGTGCGCAATGGGTGCATTCAGGCGTCGGGACGGCAGGCTGTGTCTAAGCCGGGTTCCGCGGCGCCGTCACGAGATGAAGCTGTTACTGGTCGAAGACTGCCTCGACGATGCCGATTTCCTGGCGGCCTCGCTGCGGCGTAACCGAACCGTGGATGTCGAGCTAACGCATGTCGGCAGCCTGCGCGACGCCCGCCGTTGTCTGGAGCAGGCGGCATTCGACGTCGTGCTGCTGGACCTGCACCTCCCCGATGGTTCCGGCATGGAATGCGTCGACGTCATCCAGGAAGCGGAGACCGGCACGCCGATCGTCGTGCTCAGCGGCCGTGACGACGAGGAATTCGCGCTCAGCATCCTCAACAAAGGGGTGCAGGACTACCTCGCCAAGTGGGAAGGCGAGACTCGCGGCATCCTGCGCGCGATCCGTTACGCAATCGAGCGCAAGCGCAGCGAGATGCGCCTGAACTACCTCGCGCAATATGATCCGCTGACCGAGATCCCGAACCGGCAGTATTTCAACGATCAGCTCGCCCGCGCGACCTCGCGCGCGCGACGCGAGGGCCGCAAGGTTGCGTTGTTCTTCCTCGACCTCGATCATTTCAAGGTCGTCAATGACACGCTCGGGCACAATGCCGGCGATGTGCTCCTGAAGGAAACTGCACAGCGGCTGCGGCAGGCAGTGCGTGCCGGCGACGTGCTGGCGCGCCTCGGCGGCGACGAGTTCGCCGTGTTGCTGGAAGGAATCGGCGGGCCGCTGGATGCGGAAGCCGTCGCTCGCGCGATCCTGGACGTCGTCGCCAAGCCCTTCCAGGTCGAAGGCCGGGAAGTCAGCGTGACCACCAGCATCGGCATCACGCTGTATCCGGCCGATCACGGCGACCCCGACATGTTGCTGAAGAACGCGGATATCGCGATGTACCAGGCCAAGGAGCAGGGCCGCAACAACTTCAAGTTTTTCACCGAGCGCATGCAGGCCGAATTACTGGCCTACCACAGCCTGGAGCACGATATCCGCGAAGCGCTGGCCAACGAGGAGTTCCGGCTCGTCTACCAGCCGAAAGTCAACGTCGTCGACCGCCGGCTGCAGGGGTTGGAAGCGTTGCTGCGCTGGGACTGCCCGCGGCGCGGCGAGGTCACGCCGGCGGAGTTCATCCCGGTCGCCGAACAGAGCGGGCACATCGTGCCGCTGGGCCAGTGGGTGCTGCACGAGGTCTGCCGCACGTTGAACCGCTGGGCCGCGGCCGGGCTGCCGCTGGTCCCGGTCTCGGTCAACGTCTCGGCGCGGCAATTCCAGCAGGCCGCGTTCCACCAACGGATCGCCGATGTCCTGCAACGGCACGCGATCGAGCCGGCCATGCTCGAGATCGAACTGACCGAGGGCCTGCTGATGGAGGACACCGACAGCGCCCAGCGCGCCCTGCAGCAGCTCAAGGCCACCGGGGTGCGGGTCTCGATCGACGATTTCGGCACCGGGCATTCCTGCCTGAACTACTTGCGGCGCTTCCCGATCGACGTCCTGAAGATCGATCGCAGCTTCATCCAGGAGGTCGACGGCGGCAACGGCAGCGCGATGATCGTGCGTGCGATCATTTCGCTGGCGCGGAGCCTGCAACTGGATACCGTGGCCGAGGGCGTCGAGACCCACGAACAGCTCGAGTTCCTGGTCGAGAATGGCTGCGAGGTGGCTCAGGGCTTCCTGTTCGGCATGCCGATGGACGCCCGGGAGATCGTGCCGCTGCTGGAAGACCTGCGCGACGACGAGCCGGGCTTTGCGACGGCGCGCTTACCGATTGCCGATAGCGCCTCAGGATAGCCGTGAACCCGCGGATCAGCGTCCAGAAGACCAAGGCCGGCGATGCCGGCTCGATCACCGACCTGCAGCTCTTGCTGGAGACGACCGGCGTCGGCATGTGGACCTACGACGGAGCCACCCGCACCTTCACGCTGGACGCCACTTGCCGGCGGCTGTTCGATCTCGCTGACGAAAAGGATCTCGACATGGAGGTCATTCGCCAGCGCATTCACCCGGACGATCTCGAGTCCTACCGGGAGGCCGTCACGAAGGCGCTGAAGGACGGTCTGTACTCGGTCGACTACCGCGTCGTGCACCGCGACGGCAGCGTGCGTTTCATCAGCGGCCGCGGCCGCGTTTCGCTGGACGGACCCGGCAGCGCGCCGCTGGTCCGCGGCGTCTGCATCGACGTGACCGATCGTCGGCAACTCGAAGAGCGGCTGCGCAGCACCGAAGAACGCCTGCAGTACGTCGCCGACGAGATCCCGGGCCTGTTGTCTTACATCGACCGGGACTACCGCGTGCAGTTCATGAGTTCGCACTACCGCCGGATCTTCGGTCGTTCGCAGGCGGAATTAATCGGCCGGCATATTCTCGAGCTGGTCGACGAAGAAGAGTTTCTCCACCGCAAACCACGCTATGACCGGGCCTTGGCGGGCGAAATCGTCAAGCACGAGAGTTCGCGGCCTGGCCCGGACGGCAAGGAGCGCTATTACACGATCACGCACGTGCCCCACCGCGACCACACGGGTCAGGTGCACGGCGTGCTGACCCTGGCCATCGATATCACCGACCGGCGGCTGGTGGAACAGGACCTGGAGCGCAAGACAGCCGAACTGGCGCGCTCGAACCGCGATCTGGAACAGTTTGCCTATGTCGCTTCCCACGATCTGAAGGCGCCGCTGCGGGCCATCGAAGTCCTGGTGCAATGGCTGCGCGAGGATCTGAAGGATGTGCGTACCGGCGAAGTGCAGGAGAACCT
>RFHQ01000221.1 GCA_003695765.1 Gammaproteobacteria bacterium | reverse complement strand
TTCCATGGCGCCGAGGTCGTCGTCGCCGACGTCAGTGACCCGGCGTCGATCCGGCAGGCCTTCAAGCGGCCGGTCGACGTGGTCATCTCCTGCCTGGCCTGCCGCTCGGGCCTGGCGCGGGACTTCGATGCCATCGACTACCAGGCCACGCGCAACGTGCTGGAAGCGGCGCTGGAGAATGGCAGCAAACAGTTCATCCTGCTGTCGGCGATCTGTGTGCGCAAGCCGGAGCTGCCGCTGCAACTCGCGAAGCTGAAGATGGAAGACGAACTGATCCGCTCCGGGATCGATTACAGCATCGTCCGGCCGACCGCGTATTTCTGGGTCTTCGAGACCCAGGTGCCGATGATCCGCAAGGGCCGGCCCGGGTTCCTGATCGGCAGTGGCGAGCAGTCGCAACACAACCCGATCTCGAAGGAAGACCTGGCCGAGTTCATGGTCGGCTGCATCGACAACGAGGAACGCCGCAACCGGCTGTTCATCATCGGCGGCCCGGAAGTGCCGGAGAACATCGTGACCTACAAACAGGCGCTGCTGACGGTCTTCGAGGCGCTGGGGCAAGAGCCGCGACTGGTCAGCATTCCCGCCTGGGTGATCCGTGCAGTGATCCGCGTGACCGGCCTGCTCGGGCATGTGTCGCGGCGGCTCGGCGTGTTCTCCGAGTTCCTGAAGATCAGCCTGTATTACATGGAAAACGACATGCGTGCGCCGGGCTACGGCTCGATGACGCTCCGCCAGCATCTGCTGGAAAGTATCGAGCCATCCGCCAGGGAGGCGCAAAGCGTCCGCAGTACCAGTTGAGTCACCGGTCGAGCTCGCGTCTGGCAAGGAATGCCTGCCGCGCTGCGACGGCCTCTTCGAAAGCCCCGCTGAGCTGGCTCTGGTCGGCATCGGCGAAGGCCGCCGCGCGCCGCCCGCCGCCGGCCGCGGCATTGATCGCCTCCTTGACCATGCGCACGGTCACGGCCGGAAACTCGCAGACCGCGTGCGCGAGTGCCGTGGCCTTGTCGACCGCCTCGCCGGGCGGAGCGAGGTGATCGACCAGCCCCCAGTCCAAGGCCAGCGCCGCCGGCAGTTTTTCGCACAGCAGGCAGATGCGCTTGGCCCGCGCCGGCCCGACCAGGCTGACCAGCCGCGGCACGGCGCCCCATTGCAGGTTGATGCCGATCTTCACTTCCGGCACGTACAGGAACGCATCCTCGGCCAGCACCCGCCAGTCGCAGGCCAGGCTCAGCGCCACGCCGGCACCCACGGCGAAGCCATCGATCGCCGCGATCGTCAGCTGCGGCAGTGCCTCCCAGGCCTCGCACAGGCGCACGCCGGTGTAATACAGCTCGCGGCGCTCGAGATCGGTCTTGTCTTCGCAGTGCCACATCTCGTCTTCCAGGTCCATGCCGGCCGAGAAGGCCTCGCGGGTGCCGGTCAGCACAATGGCGTGGATGTCGAGACTGTCGCGCAGATCCATGGCCACCCGCCTGAGTTCGGCGATCAGCGCCTGGTTGAACGCATTGCGTTTCTCACCGCGGTCGATCCTGACGATCGCCAGCGGTCCGTCCTGCTGCAGCTTGATCATCTACCGCTCCACAATATTTCGGGGACAGTGACCCTAACTGATCCGGGACAGTGACCCCAACCCGGTCGTATCAGCGAATCAGGGTCACTGTCCCCAATCTGCGCAACTGCGTGGAATCAAGGTCACTGTCCCGAATCGAGTGCGGAGTCAGGGTCACTGTCCCGGGTTTGCTGGCGCCATCGCGGCAGGGCTTCCGCGAGCTCTTCGGTCGTGACCGTGTCGAAGGCAAAGGGATAGCTCGACAGCACATGCGCGTGCTTGGCCGGCCAGTCGGCGCAGCAGTCGCTGACGACCGCGGCCAGGAAACCGAGCTGCATCGCGCTGAGCGTCGTGGAGAGCACGCAGACCGAAGTCTCGATGCCGGCCGTAAGCAGGAAACGCTTGCCGCGCTCCCGCAGGTACGGCAATAGCTGCGGCGTGCGGAAGCCATCGAATACCTGCTTCTCGATGACCTTCTCGCCTGGCCGGGGCTCGGCCCAGGGCAGCACGGCTTCGCCGCCACTGCCGCGCACGCAGGGAACGCGGCCGAGCAGGCGATAGCGCGGCATCCAGTCGGAACCATCCGGCGAGAATACCGCCTGCAGGTGAATCACCTCGATCCCCTCCGCGGCGCAGAACTCGCGCAGCCGCTGTGTGCGCTCGCCCAGTTCCGGGAAATCCGCAGCGATATCGTCAGGCCAGAAGTCGCGCTGCATGTCGATCAGCAGCAGTGCAAACGCCTGATTGCGATTCGTCGTCATGAGCCGGGCCGGCCCGGCAATTACCCGGCCTGCCGGCGCAGGAAGAGACCCAGTGCCACCATCCAGACCGGAAATAGCTGGATGTAGGCGAATCCGATCGGCGGGAAGGCCAGCGAGGCGATGCCCGGCAGGACGTTGAGCCAGCCATACCAGCCGAACCATTTCGGGAACAAGCCGGTCTTCAGCGTGCACCAGGCGACCTGGCCGGCGAACCAGCCCAGCGCGATGACCGCGAGTATGTTAACGACGCTGCGGATCATCGTCGTCATCAGCAGGATTCCGGTGCCATGTTCCGGATTGTGTTCGCGCAGCATCCCGGCGACGACCGTGCCAGGAATGTCCGAGATTCCCGTTAACAGGAAGCCGAGCCCGGACAGGCAGGCCGACAGCAGCACCAGCCTCGCCGCCGCCGGACGGCGCTCGCGGAACAGGTCGTATAGCCCGAGGCCGAGAATCATCATGGAGAACCCGACCACCATGTGCGCGATACCGCTGGACGTGAAGGAGAAGGACCACTGCGCGTTGGCGATCTTCTCCATGTTGGCATAGTCGACCGCCTTGTCTTCGAAGCCAAGGGTATACGGCTCGAGATACAACGCATTCAGGTTATGGATCAGCAGGCCGGCGACGATCAGGAACGCGGCCGTGCTGGCTGCCTTGATAGTGACTTTCATGGACTCTCCCCCGCTGCCTGCCCGCATGTTAAAGCGCCGGCCGGTGTTCCTGGCAAGCGCCGGGCACCGCAGTTTCAGCGGATGTCCACTGCCCGGTAGCCCCCGGGCAGCCCGTCGCGCGAGAACACGATCTGCCAGAGCTGGTTGACGCCGGCACGGAAGCTGCCCGCGCAGCTCAGCAGGTAATAGCGCCACATGCGCCGGAATCGCTCGTCGTATGCTGCGCGCAGGTCATCCCAGGCGCTCATGAAGTTCTCGTGCCAGGCCAGCAGCGTGCGATCATAGTCCTGCGGGAAGTTGTGCCAGTCTTCGAGGCACAGCAGGCGCTCCGCGGCGGTGGTAATCTGCCGCGCCGACGGCAACATGCCGTTCGGAAAGATGTAGCGGTCGATCCACGGGTCCGTGCGCGTTCGGGACACCCGGCCGCCGATCGTGTGCAGCAGGAACAGGCCGCCGTCTTTCAGGCAGCGGCGGACGATCTCGAAGTACCGCCGGTAGTTGCGATAGCCCACGTGCTCGAACATGCCGATGGAAAAGATCCGGTCGAAGCGCCCGTCCAGCTCGCGGTAGTCCTGCAGGCGGATCTCCAGCGGCTGGCCGGCGCAAAGCTGCCGGGCACGGTCGTACTGATCGCGGGACACGGTGATGCCGACGCCGCTGATGCCATAACGTTCGGCGAAGTAGCACAGCGCGCCGCCCCAACCGCAGCCGATGTCCAGCACCCGCATGCCCTCGCTGAGCGCCAGCTTGCGGGCGATCAGGTCCAGCTTGTGCTCCTGGGCCTCGTCCAGGTCCTGCGCCCGGCGCCAGTAGCCACAGCTGTAGATCATGCGCCGGTCCAGCATCGCCTGGAACAGATCGAAGCCAAGATCGTAGTGCTGGCGGCCGACCTGGAACGCCCGTCCACGGTGCTGCAGGTTCCACAAGCGCGCGCGCAGCGCCAGCCAGATGTCGCGCACCGGCCGCAGCTGCCGGTCCAGCCTGACGCGCAGCACGCGGCAGATCATCTCGTCGAGCCGCTCGCACTCCCACCAGCCGTCCATGTAGCTCTCGCCGGCGCCCAGCGAGCCGCTGGCGGCAAGGCGCGGATACAGCGCCTCGTTCAGCACGCGGATATCCCAGGGCCGGTCGCCGCCGATGCGCACGTCGGCCTGTGCCAGCAATGCTTCGAGCCTGTCCCGGAAAGCCTTTCCTGCCATGGGCAACGGCCGTGCTGGAAGTGAACCCCGACAATATACCAAGCGGAGCCCCCGGCCGGCCGTGGCATCATTGCGGCCGATGAACGAGCAGCACGCCCCACGCCGCCGGGTCCGCAGCTTCGTGCGCCGCGCCGGGCGCCTGACGCGCGGCCAGCAACGGGCTCTGGAACGGCTGTGGCCCGTCTGGGGCATCGACACCCCGCGCGGCGAGCTGGCACTGGACGAAATCTTCGGCCGGGAGGCACCCCGGGTGGTCGAGATCGGCTATGGCGACGGCGAGACCCTGGTCGAGATGGCGGCGCATCAGCCGGCGCAGGATTTCATCGGCATCGAGGTGCAT
>RFHQ01000060.1 GCA_003695765.1 Gammaproteobacteria bacterium | reverse complement strand
CCACGCATCGCCAGCACCCGCATGGTTTCGTAACCGAGGCCGGAATTCGCACCGGTGATCAATGCCGTCTTGCCGCTCAGGTCCAGGCCTTCGGTCACCTCCTCGGCGGTCGACTTCGGGCCATAGGGCCCTAGCGGCACACCCTCGGGGTGCACGAATTTGTCCGCCCCTGGTTCGCCACAAGCACCGAGGCTGGCGCCGACCGCGACCGTCGTGGCGCCGGCGACGAATCGCCGACGGTTCAACTGCTGCTGCATCGCAGGCTCCCGTATACTTGCCAGGCGCGCAGTGTAGCCCGTCCCCGCGGCGATGTGCGCGATCGCCAGCGCCAGCCGCCTCTGGGCATCCGGCTGGCGGCGCCCGACAGCGCGCGCGAACCGCGTCCGGAATGCCAGCATGGTCCTCGTCCGCCTGAAAGAACTCTCCCTGGAATTCGGTGACCGGCCGATCCTGCGCAACGCCAGCCTCGCGGTCGAAGCCGGCGAACGTGTCTGCCTGGTCGGGCGCAACGGTGCGGGCAAGACCACCTTGCTCAGGCTGATCGCCGGTAGCCAGGCCCCGGACAGCGGCGAGATCGAATTCCGCAGCGACCTGCGCATCAGTCAGCTGGAACAGGCCCTGCCGCGCGAACTGGACCTGAGTTGCCGCAATTACGTCGCGCTGGGTCTGGCAGGCCTGCGAGCGCTGGTGTCGGAATACGAACGCCGCAGCGCCCTGCATCCCCAGGGGCGCGAACTGCAGGAGCTGGAAGACCTGCAGCGCAGGATCGACGCGCTGGACGGCTGGCGGCTCGAACAGCGGGTCGACGCGGTGCTGAGCGACATGCAGATTCCGCCGGAGCGCCGTCTCGCGGAACTCAGCGGCGGCTGGCAGCGCCGGGTCGCGCTGGCTCGCGCCCTGGTCGGCGACCCCGAGCTGTTGCTGCTGGATGAGCCGACCAACCACCTGGATCTCGCCGCGATCGACTGGCTCGAACGCCGCGTGCGGGCCTGGCCGGGCAGCGTGCTGTTCGTCACCCACGACCGGGCCTTCCTGCAGCGCCTCGCGACGCGGATCGTGGAGCTCGACCGTGGCCACTTGCGCAGCTGGCCGGGCGACTACGACAACTACCTGCGGCGCAAGGCCGAAGCAGAGGCCGAGGAGCGCCGGGCCGAGGCCCTGTTCGACAAGCGGCTGGCTGAGGAAGAGGAATGGATCCGCCAGGGACTGAAAGCGCGGCGCCGGCGCAACGAAGGCCGCGTACGTGCCCTCGAGGCCATGCGCGCCGAGCGCGCCTCGCGCTTGCCGCGGGAACAGCGGGCGCGCATCAGCATCGAGGAAGGCGAGCGGTCCGGGCGCAAGGTCATTCAGGCGCGTAATCTGAGCTTTGCCTACGGCGACGAGCCACTGTTCACCGGCCTGAACCTGAAGATCATGCGCGGCGATCGAATCGGCCTGCTCGGCAACAACGGTGTCGGCAAGAGCACGCTGCTGAAGCTGCTGCTCGGCGAACTGCGCCCGTCCGGCGGCACGATCAAGCACGGCACGAATCTCGAGATCGCCGCTTTCGACCAGCAGCGGGTCGAGCTGGACCCGGAACGCAGCATCGCGGAGAACGTCGGCGAAGGTCGCGATTACATCCTGCTGAACGGCAAGCAGCGGCATGTCATCGGTTACCTGCGCGGCTTCCTGTTCAGTCCGAAACGCGCGATGACGCCGGTCAAGGCCTTGTCCGGTGGCGAACGCAACCGCGTAGCGCTGGCCAAGCTCTTCGCTCGGCCTAGCAACCTGCTGGTGCTCGACGAACCGACGAACGACCTGGACATCGAGACCTTGGAGGCCCTGGAAGCCCGCTTGGCCGAATACCGCGGCACGCTGATCGTCGCCAGTCATGACCGCGAGTTCCTCGACAATACGGTGACGCGAATAGTGGCCTTCGAAGCCGACGGCAGTCTGCGCGAATATGCCGGCAACTACAGCGACTGGGCGCGCCGCGGGCGGCAGCTCGCCGAGCTGGACAGCCCCCAGCGGGCAGGCGACGCAGGCGCGATGCGCAAACCACGCGCCCGCCGCCCGACCAAGCTCAGCTATAAAGAACAACGGGAGCTGGACAGCCTGCCCGGGCGGATCGAATCGCTGGAGGCTCAACTCGCCGACTTGCAGTCGCGCATCAACGCGCCCGACTTCTACCGCGGCGAGCCCGACGCCGTCCGCGCGACACTGGACGAGTTGGCCGCGACCAATATCGCACTGGAGGCGGCCGTCGATCGCTGGGCGGAACTCGAAGAGTTACAGGCGCAGTTCAGCGCCGGCCGGACCGGCAAGCCCTAAGGCTCCGAACAACTAACGAGCCGCGGGGCGGCTCTGCAGGCGAGCGCCGTAGAGGCCGAGCGGCGCAGGACGCGCAAGCGAGGCCGGCCCGAGCGCAGCCGCGCCAGGGACGGCGCGGCCAGCGGGGCGCGAGCGGCAGCAGCCGCACGGCGGCTCTGGTTGATCCGAGCCGCGGGGCGCCTGCGCACGCAAACGCCGCATGGGCCGAACAGCGCAGTGCCTCAGGCTGCTTCGTCGCGACTCTGCTTGCGGGCTGCGCGGCTCGGCAGCAGCGGTACCGGCTCGATCACCCAGTTGCCGGACTCGCGGCGGCCCGGGCTCGGAATCGCGAAGGCCGTGTCCTTGCCATTACGACGGCCGAATTCCTCGACGTCGATCCGCCAGCCCTTCTGGTCGAACCTGGCCAGCCAGTCGCGATAGGCGACGATGGCCTTGTCCGCCGGCATCAGCACTTCCTTGGTGTTGCTGGTGGGCGTCATCGTCGGATACACATCCTCGAGGATGTCGATGTCCTGCTTTGCGATCGCCTTGTTCCGCGCGTGAATCGGGCCATCGTTCTCCGGCTCGAGCATGAAGTTGCGCATGTTCAGGAAGAAGATGCGCGTGTGGTGCTCGTCCACCGGCTGCTCGAAGAAATACTGCCGGAAACCCATGCCAGGCTGCACATTGATGTGCGTGATCACGATGTTCGGGCCATAGGTTCCGCCGCCGGCCCAGAGATCGCCTGCCTGCGGGCGCGCACCGGCCCAGGTCTTGCCCTTCAGCGGCGGCGCATTGAACCTGTGCATGAACCACATGCCGAAGCCTTGGTTGTGGTCTTCGACCTCGTACTCGTTGACCTTGTAGGTATCCCGGTTGATGCCGGAAAAGCCGTGGGTCGGGTGCACGAATTCATTGTGCGCCGGGTCCAGCGCATTCTCGATCGAGCGCTCGTAGAAATAGTTCACGTCGAGGATCAGGATGGCATTGGCGCGCCAGCCCTCCTGTCCGTACTCCTCGACCTCCAGCAGCGGCGGCCGCTCTTCTTCGGGCAGATCACCGAGGAAGGCAAAGACGATGCCGTACTTTTCCTGCACCGGATAGGAATCGACCTTGGCTCTGGCCGGTGGCTTCTTGCCGTAACCGATCGACGGGATGTTGCGGCACTTGCCGTCGCCGCCGAATTCCCAGCCGTGGTAGGGGCAGACGATGCAGCCGTTGACGATCCGTGGCGAGGATTCCGGGCCCGACCAGGCGCCGCCCAGCGAACCGCCGCGATGGACGCAGGTGTCGCTGAGGACGTGGGGTTTGCCGTCATCGTCCCGGAACACGACCAGGTTGACGCCGAGAACCTTGACCTTCTCGGGACGGTCCGGACCCAGGTCTTCACTGCGAATGATCGGATACCAGAAGTTGATGTACATG
>RFHQ01000220.1 GCA_003695765.1 Gammaproteobacteria bacterium | reverse complement strand
GCGGTCGACGATCAGCGCGTCATAGGACTCCGTGGTTGCCAGGAACAGGCCGTCCTTGCCGTTGTCGGCGTGGTCGACCGTGTGCCCGGCTTCGCGCAGCCCGCGGCAGGTGAATTCCGCCACGCTTTGATCGTCTTCGATTACCAGGATGCGCATCGGAGGTCCTGCTGCAGTGCATTATTGCGCGCCAGGAGCCATCGGCAATCCCGGGCGCGGGCTATGGATGAGATGAAAATCATATAACAAACAATCGCTTGCATGCATGCTCAAACATTAATCTTTGTTAATCTGCGGGCAATCGGCAGGTCAGCCACCGATGCCTAGTATGTCCCCATCGAGTGCCGGCGTGCCTCGATCGAGCCGCCCGGGAGCCCCCCTTCTCCCGGTCAGGCGGTTCGGAGACTCCCCCCGCGCCGGCACGCCGATTGCGAAACGATCCTCCAAGAAGAAGGCAGGCCCGGACAGGATGTCCGGGCCTGCCGCGTTTCGGGGGTCGGTCACCCCCAGCCCGTGGCGGGCAGGCAACTGCCGTGCGGACCTGCGCAATCGGCGCCACGACGTTGTATTCCCAATGAACTGGCCCGTCCGATTCGTGCATCCCGAGGTGCTCTTCGTGAATAAAGCGCCGCGAGTGGGAAATTCGCGACATCCGCTGGGGCGGCTGCGAATAGAATCAGAGTCGGGGTAGCGGGCCGCGGCTGGCCCGCGAGCAGCGTTCGCGAGCGCCATCGGCGGCGCAGCGGGCCATTCTGACAGGGGGTATCCATGCAGCATTCTACGTTGTCTGGCGCCATCGCGGCCGTCGCGATCGCCGCCGTGCTCGGTTCCGGCCAGGCGGCCGTGGCCGCGGACATCGACGAGATCATCGTCTCGGCGCGCAAGCGCGATGAAAGCCTTCAGGCCGTGCCGATCGCGATCGACGTGATCACGGCCGAGCAGATCCAGCGCCAGGGCCTGACCAACCTCCGCGATGTCGTCGGCCTGTCACCCAGCCTGCAGTTCACCACCGCCTTCAGCGCCAATGATCCGCAGATCATCATCCGCGGCCTGCGGCCGACGCGCGGGCGCGTCAACGCGGCGGTGCTGCTCGACGGCGTCGATATCTCCAGCGAGTCGATCGGCACTTTCGGCGGCACGTTGCTGATCAACCCCGAGCTGTTCGCGATGGAGCGCATCGAGGTGGTCAAGGGGCCACAGAATGCGCTCTATGGCCGTTCTGCCTTCAACGGCGCCATCAGTTACATCACGCGGCGGCCGTCGGTGGACGGCAGTGACGCCGAATTCCTCGCCGATGCCGGCAGTGACGGCCGCCTGCGCGTCATCGCCCGCGGCAGCGGGCCGCTGATCGCCGGGACGCTGGCGGGTGGCGTCAGCGCGATGTACCACAAGCACGACGGTTTCTACGAGAACGAGCCCACCGGCGGCCAGGTCGGCGATGGGGAAGGCTATGCCGTGGCCGGTGACCTGGTCTGGCAGGCCAGCGAGACTCTGGGATCCAAGCTGCGCCTGTCCTATTCGGACGACGACATCGGCCTGCCGCCGTGGCGCTTCATGGATCCGAATCAGCAGTTTGCGATTCCGCAGTCGGCCATTGCCGCCGGTGTCGTCGCCCCCGGTTTCCCGGCGCCGGACGTGTTCGGCTCACCGCCGGCCACGGTCGCTCAGCTGCTGAACCAGCCCGGGATCCTGAACCTCATGCCGGGCTTCGTGCCGGGCGCGGGCGGCAAGTTCCCGGACGGCAATCAGCCGGGCGCCAGCATGAGCCCCGACCCACGGACCTGCGCCGATCCGGTCAACGGCACCGGCTGCAGCGATTATGAGGACGGCAGCCGGAAGGTCTTTCGGGCCCAGCTGGACATCGACTGGGACCTGGGCGCCGTGACGCTGCGCTCGATCACGCATTTCGCCGACGCTGAGGTCAAGCTGTTCCAGGATGCGAATGCGCAGGGCTCGGCCTTTGCATTGCCATTTCTCAGCGAGATCCGTTATGACACGGATACCCAGCTGTTCAGCCAGGAGCTGATCCTGTCGTCGAACGGCGAGGGCCGCATCAACTGGACCGTCGGCGCGCTGTTCTGGCAGGAGGAGGTCGACCAGGTCGACACTGGCAACACCTGCCTGACCGTGCTGCACCCGCTGTCCCCGTCGACCGGCGGCTTCCCGCCGCTCGGCGTGCCGCCGCTGCCGCTGACGCCCTGTGGACCTTTCCAGGCGGACATCGGGCCGCAGGGGAGCTTTCCGTCAGCGCACGAGGCCTGGTTCCGGGACACGGACCATATTTCGGCCTACCTGTTCCTGGAGTGGCAGGTCACCGACGCGCTGATCTTCGATTTCGAGGGCCGCTACGTCGACGAAGACATGGACGTCGGCGGGCCGAACGGCGACACCGTCGTCGACCCGCTGGGGCTGGGCTTCAATGCCGACCTGTTCGGGCCGAACCCGATCCCCGGTTGCGTACCGTGGCCGCCATTGGCCTTCCCGGGCAGCCTGTCCTGCGTCAATCCGCGCCAGGGCATCGGCCAGGTGACGGCCAGCGAGAGCGACAGCTACTTCATCCCGAAGGTGACACTCAAGTGGTTGCCGGACGATGCCAAGATGATCTATTTCTCATGGGCGCAGGCGGCCAAGCCCGCCGGCATCGCGGCGCTGACCGGCGGGCCCGGTGCCTTCGACCCGGAGGGGCAGCGCTTCGACCGCGAGGAGAAGACCACGTACGAGCTGGGCGCCAAGACCAGCTGGCTGGACAATGCCCTCGTCGTGAATGGCGCCGTCTTTTTCGACGACTACGATCAGAAGCAGGTCACGACGCAGGTGATCGATCCGCAGACCGGGCTGTTGGTGCCGAAGGTCGAAAATGCATCGCAGGCCGAGGTCTTCGGCATCGAGCTGGAACTCAACTGGACGGTCACGGAGCATCTCGACCTCGGCCTTGGCTATACCTGGCTGGATACCGAGTACAGTGACTTCGTACAGTTGACGCGCAGTCCCGGGACCATCGCCTACGGCGGCAATTGCACACCAGTGACGGACGCCGGCGGTAATGTCAGTTGCGCCGTGGACTTTTCCGGCAACCAGCTGGAATTCGCGCCGGAGCACGCGGTCCGAATCAGCGGACGTTATCAGCGCCCCTTCGACGCATCGCGCGACTGGTTCATCGAGGGAGATGCATCCTTCACCGACGAACGCTTTGTGCAGGCGAACAATACGCTGGCGCTGGACAGCTACTGGACCAGCAACCTGCGGGTCGGGCTGAGCAGCGACCATTGGGAAGTGATCGCCTACGTGGACAATCTCTTCGACGACGATACCGTCAAGGAAGGGCTGGACAACATCGATTCGCGCTACCTGGCGTTTCCGTCCTTCGGTTCGATTCTGGTGCCGAACGGCGCCCGCTATCTGTTGCCCGATCCGCGTACCTACGGCCTGCGGGTCGCCTGGCGCTACGGCGGATCCCGCTAGGCGCCGTGTCCGGTGTGACGGCTGTGCCAGTGGCAGCCGGCGGCCTTGTCCGCCGGCTGCAGCAGCCGCCCTGGCTGGGTCTGCTGGCCTTCGCCGTCACCTTTACCTGGAAGCCGACGGCGCATGCGATCTCCGTGCTGTCGCATGGGCTGCTGCACGGTGCGGCCCTGGGCGCGGCCTACACGACATTTGGCCTGCTTGGCTTTGCGCTGGTCTGGCTGGGCTTTCGCCGCGACGAGCTGACGGCCAGTTTTCTCGGCTTCTTCGGCGGTGCGTTGATTTTCATGTTCTGGATCGAGCCATCCTTCGCCCTGTTCGCCGAGCGGATGGGACTCGAACCGCTGCGCCACCACGGGCAGGTCTACCTGAGCCCTAACCTGGTGCTGATGGAATCCAGTGCGGTGGTGTTCCTGGTCGTGCTGGTGCTGCTCGGTGCCAACAAGGACACGCGCTGCCGGATGTTCATGTGGTTCCACCGCAATTTCCGGCTGCGTCCGAACCGGCCGACGCCAGGCTACCGCCGGCAGTATTCACGCATCGCGGCGATGGAAACGATCTTTGTCAGCTGGTTCTTCTACATCGTGATCATCGGCGCCGTGGATCCGCGCCTGCTGGGGCCGGCACATCCGCTGACCCGCCTGCTGACGGCGGCCATGTTCGCCTGGGGCGTGTACCTCGTCGGGTTCAAGCTCCCCGGCTTGCAGGCCATGGGTGAAGCCTTCCGTTACGCGATTGCGGTGGCCGGCGTCCTGTGGTTCTGCGT
>RFHQ01000059.1 GCA_003695765.1 Gammaproteobacteria bacterium | reverse complement strand
GACGAGCACTGGATGCGCCGCGCACTGGCGCTGGCCCGGGCTGCGGCCGCCGCCGGCGAGGTCCCGGTCGGTGCCGTGCTGGTGCGCGACGGGCAGCCGCTGGCGATGGCCCGGAATGCACCGATCGAGACCCACGATCCCACCGCGCATGCGGAGATCCGCGTACTGCGCCAGGCCGGTCACCGCGTCGGTAATTACCGCCTGCCCGGCAGCGTGCTGTATGTCACGCTGGAGCCCTGCCCGATGTGTGCCGGCGCGCTGGTGCATGCGCGCGTCGAGCGGCTGGTCTTCGGCGCTGCCGACCCGCGCGTCGGGGCCGCCGGCACCGTCTTCGACCTGGTCGACAATCAGGCGTTGAACCATCGCCTGGCGGTCGCCGGTGGCGTGCTGGAACCGGCATGCCGTGAGCTGCTGCAGGGGTTCTTTCGGGAACGCCGGGACTGACGCTGAATCAGCCGCCGGCGGCGCGTTCCGCGAGCTGGATCGGGGGCTCTTGTGTCGGCGGATCCTGCCAGAGCAGGATGTCGTAGTAGTTCCGGACGTTCTCGACATAACGCACGGCATCCCAGGCCGGTGCGAAGCCGTTGCGGGTGCGCCGGTACCAGCGTTTCTGGGCCAGCTTGCTGAGGTTGTCGCGCACGTTGATCCAAAGCCGGTCGTCGAGACCGGCCTCGCGGGTCAGCTTGCGCGCATCGCTGACATGGGCGTAGCCGATGTTGTAGGCGGCGAGCGCGAACCAGGTGCGGTCGGGCTCGGCGATTTCCGGCGGCAGCCGGCGTTTCAGGCGCGCGAGATAGTGCGCGCCGCCGACGATGCTCTGTTCCGGATCGATCCGGTCGTTCACGCCGATCACGCCGGCGGTACGCGAGGTCAGCATCATGATGCCGCGCACGCCGGTCGGCGACACGGCGCGCGGATCCCAGTGCGATTCCTGATAGCCGATCGCAGCCAGCAAGCGCCAGTCGCTGCCGATCGCCGCGGCGGCGTTCTCGAACAGCTCGCGGTAGCGGGGCAGCTTGCGTTGCATGTCGCGGATGAAGCGGCGCGTGCCGACGTAGTCGAAGCGCTTGGTATGGCCGTAGTAGCGGTCCATCAGTTGTGCGAGCTGGCCGTCGTGGCGAATGCTCTCGAAGTAGTCTGCCACCGCATCGCGCAGGCTGCGGTCATGGCGTTTCGGCAGGGCCCAGGCCAGTGCGTCGCCGGTGGCCAGGTCGAAGCCGCGGCGGATCTCGGGGGCGAGGTTCCGGTAGATGTCGATCAGGTTGGAGTCGGCCACCGTGTAATCGATCTGCTCGTTGGCGACGGCCAGCAGCAGCTCGGCGACATCGGCTTCCGGGTTTTCGGTGAAGACCAGCCCCGGTTCGAGCCGCTGCAGCCTGGCAAGGCGGTCAACGTAGCTGGTGCCGACGCCGACTTCGACGCGCCGGCCGAGCAGGTCGGCCAGATCCCGGGGCCGGTCATGGCCGCGCTTGTAGACCAGCGACTGGCGGACGAACTGGTAGGGCGGGCCGAAGTCCACCTGCTGCGCGCGCTCTGCGGTGACCGTCAGGCCGGCGGCGGCCAAGTGTGCCTGGCCGGAGGCGACGCGCGGGATCAGCTCGGAGAAGCGGTCGACCGTGATCAACTCGAGTTCGACGCCGAGCCGCCGGGCGAAGCCGCTGACCAGGTCGTATTCCAGGCCCATCGGCCCATTGGGGCCATGGTAGTAAGTGACCGGGCTGATGCGCGTGACCACGCGCAGCTTGCCGACGCGCTGGATCTCCTCGAGCAGGCTCGGTGGCTGGCTGCAGGTGACCAGCACCGCGCAGGCACAGGCCAGCACCAGGGCCCTCACCGCGGTCCCCCTGGCCAGCGCAGGAACCCAGCCTTGCCGACGCGTGGCAGCATATAATGACGCTAC
Source organism: Gammaproteobacteria bacterium (assembly GCA_003695765.1). GTDB lineage: Bacteria > Pseudomonadota > Gammaproteobacteria > Steroidobacterales > J054. The sequence continues at coordinate 1,469 of RFHQ01000059.1, read as the reverse complement.
CACGGGCCGCCGGCCGGCGCCACGCTGCGACGGGCAGAAGCGTGGCGCCGGTTTATGTAAAAGGTATTAAAATACAGTGAGTTGCCAGATATTTCCCGGCGAGCTGAGCGCCACGGGGACGCCGCGGTGAGCGAGTCCGCCGCCAGTGGCTGGCGGGACCTGGCCCGGCACCGGGGCATCGATCCGGACGAAGTCCGGCTGGTCTATACGCGCTATGCGGCCCAGCATCGCCACGCGCAGGCCGGGCAGCGCGAGCCGCTGCCGCTGGATCGCTGGTTCCGCTTCTATGTGCTCGAGAAGAGTTCCGAGGGACGCCAGGCCGGCCCGGCGCCGGGGGCCTGCTCGATCGGCAGCGACGCGGTGAACGATGCCTGCATCGAGCGGCCGCGCGCCTTCCTCGAAGTGCTCGCGGCCTACGCCCGCGAGGAACGGTTGCCGATCGATTAGCCTTGGTCCTGCACCACGGCGATCTCGACCCGCCGGTTGCGCGCCCGGTTCTCGGGTGAGTCGTTTGGCACCAGCGGCCGTGTGTCGCCGTAACCGACGGCCGTCAGCCGCTTCGGATCGATCTTGCCGATCTTCTGCAGGCGGTGGATGACCTCGACCGCGCGGTCGGTGGACAACTCCCAGTTGGAGCGGAATTTCGCCGAGTGGATCGGCCGGTCGTCCGTGTGCCCGGAGATCATGATCGTTCCCGGTGTGTCCTTCAGCGCCTCGGCGACCCGCTCCAGGATCGGGTCGATCTCGTCGGAGATCTCGTCGCTGCCGGGCGGGAAGGCGATCTCTTCCGGAAAGCGGATCACGACGGAATTGCCGGTGGTCTCCACGGCGATGATGCCCTCGGCGATCTCGCTTTCCAGGCTCTGCTGGAGCTGCTGCTTCAGTTCCTCGTTCTGCTGCGAGACCTGCGGCCGCCGGGTCGGCGTGCGCGGCCGGCTGGCCTGGTTCATCGGCGACGGGATCATCGCCGGCGGTCCCGGTGCGACCGCCTTCGGCGCCTTGGCCTGCACCAGCACCGAGCCGAAGCCCTTGGCCATCGACGCGGCGATCATCCGGTACTTCTGCTCGTCGATGCTGGAGAAGGAATACAGCAGCACGAAGAAAGTCATCATCAGCGCCATCAGGTCGGCGAAAGTGACCATCCAGGCCGGAACCGCCGCGCCCGCGTTCTTCGACATCGCCTTGCTCCGTCAGCCGGCGGCCTCGGCGGCCGGCTCCGGCGCCGCGCCGCCGACGCTGTCCTGCAGGTAGGTGCCGAGGATCTCGTCGATCACGTGCGGGCTCTCGCCCTGAGCGATGCCCAGCACGCCTTCGATGATCAGCCGCTTGGTCTTGCGGTCGTACTGGTAGCGGATCTGCAGCTTGTCGGCGATCGGGATCGCCAGCAGGTTCGCGAACAGGGCGCCGTACAACGTCGTCAACAGGGCCACGGCCATCGCCGGGCCGATCGAGCTGGGGTCGGACATGTT
>RFHQ01000219.1 GCA_003695765.1 Gammaproteobacteria bacterium | reverse complement strand
TCGCCGTGAGCTGCTCGTACTCCAGCTCGTGGATCCAGCCCGGCAGGATGCGCCGCCAGTAGCGCATCATCTTCTCGTAGTGGCGATACCAGATCCCGAGATCGGTCAGGTCGTTGCTCTGCATGACAGTGCCCGGCGAGAACGGCGTCTTGAAACAGGACAGGGCCACGTCCATCGGGTCGCGCTTGACGTGCACGACCCGGGCGTTCGGGAACATCATGCGGATCGCCCCGATGAGCTGGAAGTTACCCGGCAGCTTGTCGGTGATGAAGGCCTCGCCCTGCATGCGTCGCGCGACGCGCTGCAGGTACTGCCCGGCCAGCCCGGCCCAGTCCTCGCTGCGCAGCTTCGCCAGTCCTTGCGGGAAGTCGGGCACGGCTTCCTGGCAGACCAGGAACAGGTCGCGCAACTCGCCGCCGCCGTAGACCGCCGAATGCGCGGCGAGGATCTGCTCGGTCAGGCTGCTGCCGGCGCGCGGCATGCTGACGATGAACACCGGCGTGATCCCGGTCGCCTGCGGCGAGGCCTCGCGCTGGATGTAGTCCTTCGTGAACGCGCGCTGCAGCCGCTGCATGACGACGATGTCGTCACCGACATTGTAGGGGTGCTGCTCGCGGATCAGCGCGTTGGCCTTGCGCCAGTAGTCGAAGGCCTCCGCATGCCTGCCGAGGTCTTCGCAGGCCTTGCCCAGCCCGAAAGCCAGGTTCGCGCGGTCCTCCGGCGAGCCGCGACCCCGCTCGAACAGGTCCCGCATCATCCGCACTTCGTCGTCTTCGGCCTCGTGGCGTTTCGCCGCCGCCAGGAAGCGGTGGGCCGCGCCGAATTCCGGATCGATCTGGATCGCGCGCCGGTACGCGGCCAGCGCGCCCTCTCGGTCACCTTTCAGCCCGAGCAGATAGCCCAGCGCCGCGCGCGCCCGGACGTTGGCCGGATCGAGCTTCAGGGCCTTGCGCAGCGCCGACTCCTGCTCCTCGTCCGCCTGCAGCTCCTGGTAGACCAGCGACAGCTGGTACCAGAGCTGCGCCTGCTCCGCCTTCCTTCCGGCGCGGCCGCCGGCGAGTTTCAGCGCGCGGCGGTATTGCTCCGCGGCCGCATGCAGGCGGCCCGTGCGGAACAGGCTCAGCGCATAAGCGGCATGCGCGTAGGGGTCGGAACGCAGCTGGGCCAGCGCATGGCGCCAGTGCGAGATCGCCTCGGCGTCCTTGGCCTGCTCGCTCAGCAGGGTCGCGACCCGCAGGTTCGCCTGCGCATGGCGCGGCTGCTCGGCGAGCAATTGCCGGTAGGCGAACAGTGCGCCGGCGATGTCGCCGGCCTGCTCGGCCGCGCTGCCAGCCGCCAGAGCCGGGTCGGCGGCCGCCGGCGGGACGGCCGCGGCAGCGCGGCGAGGAGGCGGTGCCTGCTTGCGCTTGCCGGCCATCCGCCGCACTGGGCCCGCGTCAGGCCTGCTCCGCCAGGCCCGCCAGCGCGCGCTCGGCCTGGTCCCGGCCGGGAAAGTCGGCCTCGGGATCGGCCAGCGCCTGTTCGAGTTCGCGGCGCGCATTCACGGTGTCATCGGCGCCGAGGTAGGCCATGCCCAGGTGATAATGCACCACCGCCACGCCCCGCGCTGCCTGCGCACCGGCGGCCTCGCCGAAGCGCTGGCGCAGCCGGGCCGCCTCCTCGCCGGCGGCGATCGCCGCGCGTTCGAGGTAGGACACGGCGGCGAGGCGATCGCCGTTACGGTAGTGCGCCCAGCCCAAGGTGTCCAGGTAGTACCATTCCCGGCTGCGCTCGAAACGCCGCGCGAGCCGCAAGGCTTCGGCCAGGCTCTCGGCGTCGTCGCGATGATCCAGCAGCAAGCTCGCGAGGTTGTTGGCCACGCGGTCGCGTTCCGGGTACCCGGCCAGCACCGCGCGATAGTGCGCGATCGCGTCGTCAATGCGCCCGTCACGCTCCAGCACCGCACCGATCAGGACCGCGAGGTCCTCGTGGCCCGGGTTCGCCGCGAGCCCGTCGCGCAGGATCTTGAGCAGGCGCTTGCTGTCGTCGCGGTAGAGGTTCGCCCAGTCGACCCAGACCTGCGGCGACTGCGGGAAGTCTGCCGTCAGTGCGCGGAAGATCGCCTCGGCTTCGGCACGCCGGCCGAGGCCCGCGTACACCTGCCCTGCCAGCAAGCGCAGTTGCGGTGAATCCGGGTGCTGATCCAGCGCGCCCTGGATCTGCTGCACCGCTTCGGCCTCGCGGCCCAGGTCGACGAGTATGTTTGCCAGCCCGCGCAGTGCCGGCACCGAGTCCGGCTGTTCTTCGAGCACCTGGCGGTAGGCTGCCAGTGCCTCGTCGAAACGCCGCTGCGCCTGGTAGGAACGCGCCAGTTGCAGCCGGCCCAGCGCGGCCTGTCCCGGCTGCCCGGCGATCTGCCGCGCCATCGCTTCGGCCGCGCTGTAGTCGCCGGCATCCATCAGCGCGTCGATCATCACGACTTTCGCCCCGGTGTCGCTCGCGTCTTCCGCGAGGCGCTCGCGCAGCACGGCCTGGGCATCCTCCAGCTGGCCCTCCTTCAGTTCCAGCAGTGCCAGCTCCCGCGGGGCCACGGCGTTACTCGGGTCGATCTGCAGCAATCGACGATAGGCATCGCGCGCCAGCACCAGGTCGCCCTGCAGTCCGTAGGCGCGGGCCAGCAGCAGATTGGCCTGCCGGTTGCGCGGCTCCTTGCGCAGGATGATGCGCAGATCGGCAACCGCGCCGTCCAGATCGCCTTCGCCGACCCGCCAGATCGCGCGGGCCAGCAGCGCCGGCGGATAGTCCGGCGCATCTTCGAGCACCTGTTCGATCAGCTGCCTGCCGGCCGCGTCCTCGCCCCGTGCCAGCAGCATCTGGCCCGTTTTCACGCGCGCGCTCAGGCCCTCGGGCGAGCGCGGGTCCGCGGCGGCGATTTCCCGGTACAGCGCGAGCGCCTGCTCCTCGTTGCCGGCCGCCTGCTCGACTTCACCCAGCGCCAGTTTCAAGCGCGCCGATTCCGGCAGCTCCTGCACGAACTGCTGCAGGGCTTCGCGGGCCGCGGCCAGGGAGCGTTGCTCCAGCAGGAAGCGCGCCAGCAGCAGCCGCGGTTGCTCGTCGTCAGGCGCCTGCTCGACGGCGACGCGCCGCACCCGCTCGGCCTCGTCGAGCCGCCCGGCGGCAGCGTAGTAGCCGGCGACCAGGTCTTGCACGAAGGCATCGCGGGGGAAATCCCGCAGCAAGGCCTCGTATTCGGCCTCCAGTTCCGCGGGACGGTTCGCGGCCTGGTAGACGCTGGCCTTCAGCGTCCGCAGGCGGCGGCGTTCGGCGACGTCGGTCTTGGCGGCCAGCGCGCGGTCGATGTCCGCGATGACCTCGTCGGTGTTCGTGGCCGCCAGCAACGAGGCCTTCAGTGCCACCGCGTCGATGTGGCTCGGGTCGCTGGCCAGCGCGGCTTCGAGTTCCTGGAGTGCCGCTTTCGTCTCATCGCGCGCAAGGTGGATCCGGGCGCGCAGCACGTGCAGCCCGGCGTCGTCCGGGTCGACGGCCGCGGCCGCCGCAGCGGCCTTTTCCGCGGCATCGAGATTGCCAAGGATGGCCTGCAGATTGCCGAGATCGACCTGCGCCGGCACGAAGCCCGGATCGGCCTCGACCGCGATCTGCAGGTTCTCGATCATCGCCGAGTACTGCCCGTCGCTGCCGGCCAGCTGCGCCAGCAGGTAGCGCGCCTCGACGTTCTTCGGCTCGATCTGCAGCGCGTTCTTGACTTCCAGCAGGGCCTTTTCGCGGTTGCCTTCATCGAAATAGGCCTGAGCCTTCTCGACGTAGGCGGCGGCGCGGTCGGCCGGCTCGACGCAGCCGGTGGCCAGCAGCGCCAGCAGCGCCGCCAGCAGGCCCATGCGAATGCTCGACAGTTTCAGCGTGCTCATTTTGGTCTCGGTCGCTTGTCACGGGAGCCGCGGGTGGCGCGACAGTCTACCCGATGGCCCCGCCACTGCAATCGGCCGACGCGGGCCGAGGCGCGAGGCGGGCGCGCTCGTCGGATCGGCCGGCGGAAAAAAAAGACCCCGCCGGAGCGGGGTCTTTTACCAGGAACGTCGTTCCTGTGAGCTCGCCTTCGCTCAGGCCAGGTTCATGCGGCGGCGCACGAAGCCCAGCAGGCCGATCGCGGAACCGAACAGCCAGACGGCTGCGGGCACCGGGACAACGGCACTGAAGGTGTAGACGAAGCCGGAGGCGATCGTGGCAATCGCGAACTCGGACTGCTCGGTGATCACCAGGCTGACGCCCGGGTTCTCGACGATCGAGACGCCGGCGCAGCTGCCACCGGGACCGTTCAGCAGGTTCGCCAGGTTACAGACGCCGGCGGGCGTGCCGTCGTTGTTGCTGACGTTGTCCCAGACCGAACTGTTGCCCAGCGCCGTCAGGCCG
>RFHQ01000058.1 GCA_003695765.1 Gammaproteobacteria bacterium | reverse complement strand
GGCCGGTTTCGCCGGTACGGATGCGCACAACTTCTTCCAGCGCCGTGACGAAGAGCTTGCCGTCGCCGATCTTGCCGGTGCGCGCGGTGTTGACGATGGCTTCGACGACCTGCTCGACGACGTCATCGGCGACCGCCAGCTCCAGCTTGGTCTTCGGCAGGAAGTCGACGACATACTCGGCGCCGCGGTAGAGCTCGGTGTGACCCCGCTGGCGGCCGAAGCCCTTGACCTCGGTCACGGTGATGCCCTGAATGCCGATGTCGGCGACGGCCTGGCGGACGTCGTCGAGCTTGAACGGCTTGATGATCGCGGTAATGAGTTTCACCTGGACCTCCGCATCAATTGCTGAACAGGCTGAAGTTCTTGGTGATCTGCGCGACGATGTTGATGTCGTCATCACCGCCGAGCAGCTTGTCGTCGCTGTAGATCACGACGAAGCTGTAGTCGAACAGCTCGACGTCGTTCACGGTCAGCGTGTCGCCGTAGCCGGCCTCGTAATAGTTGCCATCGAAATCGTCGGCGAAGATGCCGATGGTCGCGTGCCAGCCCCGGTATTCGGCAGTGATGTCGTAGAACTGGTAGTTCAGCGTCGGCCCGCCGAAATTGTCGTACTCGCCGATCGCGACGTTCAGCGTCAGGAAACGCCAGCCGCCGCTGAGGTTCAGTTCCTTGTAGTCGTCGTCGAACTGGTCCGTGTAGCTGTACCAGGTGCCGCCGATGCCGTAGCGGAAGTCGCCGGCTTCGCCGCCGTAGCCGCCGTAGTAGTCGATTTCGAGACCGTCGTTGCGCCCGCTGCCGGAATCGACCGTGGACGCCCAGGTACCGGCGTAGAAGCCGGCGGCGCCGAGGTCGATGCCGCCGAAGGCCGCGGCCTTGCCGTCGGACTGCGGAATGCCGCGGAAGATGTACTCCGAGCTCAGGCCGGCGTTCGCGCCGAGATCCACGGCCAGCGCCGGTACTGCGGCCAGCAGCAGGCTCGCCAGGGTCAGTTTCTGCATCGTCGTCTCCGAAATGAGGGCTTGGTATCCGGCTGCCGCTGATGTCACCATCGCCGCAGCGCGTGCGCCCTGCCGCATGCAGAAAGCGTGCCAGCCGATCGCCGCGGACAGAGGGTGCGATTTCGCTGGCCTCGTGGCCGGACCGCTGCTCGCCGCTGCACCATTCTGGCGCCTGCGGGGCGGGCGCTTGCTCGGCATCGGCGCATTGCCGTTGGTCGGCGAGGAGCCGGAGGAGACATGAACAAGGAACAGATCGATGCGCTGGCCAGGCGCCTGGCCGACAGCCTGCCGGCCGACCTCGTGGCCGCGCGGGAAGACCTCGCGCGCAACTTTTCGGCCCTGTTGCAAAGCGGTCTCGAACAGCTCGACCTGGTGAGCCGCGAGGAGTTCGACGTGCAGCGCAAGGTCCTGGAGCGCACCCGGGAGCGGCTCACCGAGCTCGAGCGGGAACTGGCGCGCCTGGAGGGCGACGCCGCCGGCAAAGCCGCCCGCTGAGGGAAGCGGCTGCGGCGATGGCTCTGGCCACGGTCCTGACCCGTGCCCAGGACGGGATGCAATCGCCGCTGGTCACGGCCGAGATCTTCATCGGCCGCGGGTTGCCGGGCCTGCTGATCGTCGGCCTCGTCGAGACCGCGCTGCGCGAGAGCCGCGAACGTGTTCGCGCCGCAATCCTGCAGTCGGGTTTCCAGTTTCCGGACCGGCGGGTCACCGTGAACCTGGCCCCGGCGGAACTCCCGAAGGCCGGCGGGCGCTTCGACCTGGCGATCGCAGTCGGGATCCTCTGCGCGAGCCGCCAGTTGCCGCTGGAAGCCGTCGCCGGTCTGGAGTTCTACGGAGAACTGAGCATGAGCGGCGAATTGCGCGGTTCCGCGGCGCTGCTGCCCGCCCTGCGCGCCGCCGGGCAGGCCGGCCGCTGCTGCATCGTACCGCCGGGCACGCCGCGGCTCCCCGGCCGCGGCCGCGTGCTGCAGGCGGCCGCGCTCGCCGACGTCGTCGGCTTTCTCGCCGGCGAGCGTCAGCTGGACGAGGCGCCGCCGGTCGGGGTCGACACGGCCAGGGTTCGCTGCCCGGATCTGGCCGACCTGCGCGGCCAGTACCGGGCCCGGCGCGCGCTCGAAATCGCCGCGGCCGGTGGGCATCACTGCCTGTTCATCGGGGCCCCGGGCACCGGCAAGACCATGCTGGCGCGACGCTTGCCGGGCATCCTGCCGCCGCTGGAACGCGACGCGGCCGAGGAAGTGGTGGTGCTGCGCGCCGTTGCCGGGCTGCCGGTCGGCCGCCTCGACTGCGCCCCGCCCTGGCGGGCGCCGCACCACACGGCCTCGGCCGCGGCGCTGGTCGGCGGTGGGCGCGAGGCCCGCCCCGGCGAGATCTCGCTGGCGCACCGGGGCGTGCTGTTCCTCGACGAGCTGCCGGAATATCCGCGCCCGGCCCTCGAAGCGTTGCGGGAGCCGCTGGAGGCCGGCACGGTCACGGTCGCGCGATCGCGCCGCAGCGTGACCTACCCGGCGGCCTTTCAGCTCGTGGCCGCGATGAACCCCTGTCCCTGCGGCTATGCCGGCGAAGCGCAACGGGAATGCCGCTGCAGCCCCGCCCAGGTGGCCCGTTACCGGTCGCGGGTGTCCGGGCCCCTGCTCGACCGCATCGATCTCGTCTGCACCCTGCAACGCGAGCCGCCGGTGCCGCCCGGCGATGCGCCCGCGGGGGAAGCCAGCGAGCCGGTCCGCGCGCGCGTCCTGGCCGCGCGCGAGCGGCAGCTGAGCCGGCAGGGCTGCGCGAATGCGGTCCTGAGTGCCACGCAGCTCGGCCGGGTCTGCCGGCTCGACGAGGCAGCGGCCGTGATGCTCGCGCGGGCCGCGGAGAAACTGCAGTTGTCGCAACGCGCCTGCGACCGTGTGCTGCGCGTCGCGCGCACGCTGGCCGATCTGGCCGATGGCGGGGCGATCGGCGAAAAGCAGCTGGCGGAGGCGCTGGGGTTCCGGCTGCCGCCGGCAGACTAGCGGACCTGGTCCAGCATGTAGTTCATCGCGGCGAGGACTTCGTCGTCGGACAGATCGACGCGACCGCCCTTCGGCGGCATGTAGCCGGCGTTGCCGGTGAAGCCGTTCAGCGCGTGCTGCTGCAGGGTCTCTACCCCTTTCGCGATCCGCGGTGCCCAGGCCTCGCGGTCGCCGAACTTCGGCGCGCCGCCGATCCCGGCGCCGTGGCAGGCCAGGCAGGCCGTGTTGTAGACCTGCGCGCCGGACATCACGGTCTTCACCGGCTC
>RFHQ01000057.1 GCA_003695765.1 Gammaproteobacteria bacterium | reverse complement strand
TGCCAGAAGGCCGGCGGCACGGCCGCTTTCGTCGATGCCGAGCACGCGCTGGACCCGGTCTATGCCGAAAAGCTCGGCGTCAATGTCGACGACCTGCTGGTCTCGCAACCGGATACCGGCGAGCAGGCGCTGGAGATCACCGATCTGCTGGTGCGCTCCGGTGCGGTGGACGTGGTCGTCGTCGACTCGGTCGCCGCGCTCACGCCGAAGGCCGAGATCGAGGGTGAAATGGGCGATACCCATGTCGGCCTGCAGGCCCGGCTGATGTCGCAGGCGCTGCGCAAGCTCACCGGCAACATCAAGCGTTCGAACACGATCGTGATCTTCATCAATCAGATCCGCATGAAGATCGGCGTGATGTTCGGCAATCCGGAAACCACGACCGGCGGCAACGCGTTGAAGTTCTACTCCTCGGTGCGCCTGGACATCCGCCGCATCGGCGCGATCAAGAAAGGCGACGAGGTCATCGGTAACCAGACGCGCGTCAAGGTCGTCAAGAACAAGGTCTCGCCGCCATTCCGCACCGCGGAGTTCGAGATCCTCTACGGCGAGGGCATCTCGCGGCTCGGCGAGATCATCGATCTCGGCGTGCGCGAGGGCATCGTGCAGAAGTCCGGCGCCTGGTACAGCTATGAGAGCGACCGCATCGGTCAGGGCAAGGAGAACGCCCGCGAATTCCTGGCCAACAACCCGGACATGGCCGCCGAGATCGAGGCCAGGATCCGCGAGCGGCTGATGCCGGCCCCGGCGGCGCCGGCGGCCAGCGAGGCCGAAGCCGTCGAAGCCTGAGCCGCCGGCTCCGGCCGGCCCCGGCAATGCCCGCGCGGCAGAGTCCAGCGCCATCGGCCCGCCGCGTGGCGATGGACTGCCTCGCGCGCCGTGAGCACTCGGTGCTCGAACTGCGCCGCAAGCTGGCCGCCAGGGACTTCGACAGCGCCGAGATCGACGCGACACTCGCCGGGCTGCAGGCCGACGGCCTGCTGAGCGATGCCCGTTTCGCCGAAGCCTTTGCGCGCGGCCGCATCCGCCGCGGCCAGGGGCCGGTCAAGATCCGCCTGGAGCTGGAAGCACGTGGCATCGCCGGTGAGCTGGTCAGCGAGATCCTGGACGGCGAGGACTGGGCCGCGCTCGCGAATGCAGCACGACGCAAGCGTTTCGGGCAGAATCCGCCCCGGGAGTACCGCGAACGCGCGCGGCAGGCACGCTTCCTGCAGCAGCGCGGCTTCGCGATGGGGGATATCCAGGCCGCGCTGGGCGCGGATGCTGACGACGAAGACTGAGCGACTCGACTACGCATGACCACGTCGGAACTACGCCGCCTGTTTCTCGAATACTTTGCGAAGCACGGGCATCGCATCGTGCCCAGCTCGCCGCTGGTGCCCGCGAACGACCCGACCCTGCTGTTCACGAATGCGGGCATGGTGCAGTTCAAAGACGTGTTCCTCGGCCGCGAAAAGCGCGATTACAGGCGCGCGGCCAGCGTCCAGCGCTGCTTGCGTGCCGGTGGCAAGCACAACGATCTCGAGAACGTCGGCTACACGGCACGGCATCACACCTTCTTCGAGATGCTCGGCAACTTCAGTTTCGGCGACTACTTCAAGGAAGACGCGATCCGCTACGCTTGGGAGTTCGTGACCGGTGAGTTGGGCATTGCGCCGGAGAAGCTCTGGGTCACGGTCTACGAGGACGACGACGAAGCTGCCGACATCTGGCTGAAGCAGGTCGGCGTCGACCCGGCCCGCTTCGGGCGCATGGGCGAGAAGGACAACTTCTGGTCGATGGGCGACACCGGGCCCTGCGGCCCTTGCACCGAGATTTTCTACGACCACGGGCCGGAAATCGCCGGTGGACCGCCCGGCTCGCCGGAAGAGGACGGCGACCGCTATGTCGAGATCTGGAACCTGGTCTTCATGCAGTTCGACCGTGCCGCCGACGGCACCTTGGCGCCGCTGCCGAAACCATCGGTCGACACCGGCATGGGCCTGGAACGCATCGCCGCCGTGATGCAGGGCGTGCACAGCAATTACGATATCGACCTGTTCGCCCGGCTGATCCGCGAGATCGCCGTCGTCACCGGCACGCGGGACATCGGCTCGCCATCGCTGCGCGTGATCGCCGACCACATCCGCGCCTGTGCGTTTTTGATCGCCGACGGCGTATTGCCGGGCAACGAGGGCCGGGGCTACGTGTTGCGCCGGATCATCCGCCGCGCCTTGCGTCACGGCTACGAACTGGGCGTCACCGAGCCTTTCTTTCATCGTCTGGTCACACCGCTGGAACAGGAAATGGGCGAGACCTATCCGGAACTGCCGGCCGCGCACGACCACGTGGTCCGCGTGCTGCGCAGCGAAGAGGAACGTTTCGCCGAGACGCTGGCGCAGGGCATGCGGATCCTTGAAGAGGCCTTCGACCGGGCCGGCGAGGAACTGCCGGGCGAGCTGATATTCAAGCTCTACGACACCTACGGTTTTCCGGTGGACCTGACGGCCGACATCGCCCGGGCCCGTGGCCGGCGCATCGACCGCGAGGGCTTCGAGGCTGCGATGCAGGCGCAGCGCGAACGCGCTCGCGCGGCGGCCAATTTCACGATGCATGACAGTTCGGCCCCGCTGGTCGAAGGCCGCACCGAGTTCATCGGCTACGAGCAGCTCGAAGGCGAGGGCCAGGTGCTGGCGATCCTGCGCGATGGCCAGCCGGTCGAGCGCCTGCGTGCCGGCGAGACCGGCGCCGTGGCCCTGGACCGTACGCCTTTCTATGCCGAGAGCGGCGGCCAGGTCGGCGATCGCGGTGAGTTGCGCAGTGCAGGCGGCGCGATGTTCACGGTAGAAGACACGCAGAAAAGTGGCGATGTGCACCTGCATATCGGCACGCTGGCCGCAGGTGAGCTCACGCTCGGCGAGACCGTGCAGGCGCGGGTCGACGCCGCCGCCCGGCAGGCCACCGCGCTGAACCACTCGGCCACGCACCTGCTGCACGCGGCGCTGCGCCAGGTGCTGGGCACGCACGTGATGCAGAAAGGCTCGCTGGTCGACCCGGACCGGTTGCGCTTCGACTTCTCGCACTACGAGGCGCTGACGCCGGAAGAGATCGATCGCGTGGAACAGCTCGTGAATGCGCAGATCCGTGCCAATGCGCCGGCCGAGACCGAGATCATGAGCCCGGAAGCCGCGCAGGCGGCCGGTGCGATAGCACTGTTCGGTGAGAAGTACGGCGACGAGGTGCGGGTGCTGCGGATCGGCGATTTCTCGATGGAACTCTGCGGCGGCACCCATGTGAAGCGGGCCGGCGACATCGGTTTGTTCAAGATCATCGCGGAATCCGGCATTGCCGCCGGCGTGCGCCGCATCGAGGCCGTCACCGGCGAACGCGCGCTCGCCTGGGTCGAGGACAACGAGCACCGCCTGCAACGACTCGCCAGTCTGCTTCGGGGTTCACCGGGGGAGCTCGAAGGACGGCTGCAGCAACTGCTCGAACGCAGCCGCAAGCTGGAAAAGGAAGTCGCGCAGCTGAAGGCACAGCTGGCCACCGGTGGGGGCGGGCGCGATCTCGCCGACGAGGCGGTCGAGGTCGACGGCATCCAGGTACTGGCCAGCCGCCTGGCCGATGGCATGGACGCGAAGACGCTGCGCGATACCGTCGACCGCCTGAAGAACCGGCTCGGCACGGCCGCGGTCGTGCTCGGCTGCGCCACCGAAGACGGCAAGCTGCGGCTGGCCGCCGGTGTCAGCAAGGACGCCTGCCAGCGGCTGAAAGCCGGCGAACTGATCAACCGGGTCGCGGCGCTGGTCGGCGGCAAGGGCGGCGGCCGGCCGGATTTTGCGCAGGCCGGCGGCAATGACCCGTCACGGCTGGACGCGGCGCTGGCAGCGGTGCCGGCGCTGGTGCGCGAACTGCTCGCGGCCGGTCAGTCGGCCTGAGACCGGCGCCGCCTATCTAATCCGCTGATTTCAAGCGGGATTTGACATCGGCCAGCTGCCCGCTTGCTGGCCAAGCGCCACTGGGCTGGGTTAACATGGCCGCAGTCCGGAGTGGCTTAGGAGTAGCTGCCAGCAGACAGCGGCCCCGTCCGGGGCGACGATGCATCTTTCGATCACGCCTGCTCATGGCCGGCCGCCGCCACGCCGGTCCTGACCACGCCCAGGTCTGCCGCCAGCCCCAGCCGCCGGGTTCCCCGTCACCAGGATGGTGCCGGGTGGGGGATAAAAACAAAAAACGAGGGGGCAGGCATGCTCATTCTGACGCGACGTGTCGGAGAGACCGTGATCATCGGTAACGACGTCGATGTCACCGTGCTCGGTGTCAAGGGCAACCAGGTGCGGCTGGGTGTCAAGGCGCCGAAGGAGATTGCGGTGCATCGCGAGGAGATCTACCAGCGCATTTGCCAGGAGCAGGGCAAGGGCAACGGCAGCAGCGCGACCGTCGCTCCCGCGTCGGACCGTTCCAGCGACTGAACCGGCCGCCCTTTGGCGGCCGATCGAAATCGGTTAAGGTAGCGCCCGCCACGGCGGCTGCCGTGACGCGATCCTGAAACGGAGAGGTGGCTGAGTGGTCGAAAGCGCTCCCCTGCTAAGGGAGTAAGGGTTTAAAAAGCCCTTCGAGGGTTCGAATCCCTCCCTCTCCGCCACATAGAAAAGGCCCCATCGGGGCCTTTTCTATGTGGCGGGGCGGCGAGGTAGCAGGAGAAGCCTCCCGGGTTCGAGCCGAGGGCCT
>RFHQ01000218.1 GCA_003695765.1 Gammaproteobacteria bacterium | reverse complement strand
TCGACGGGTTAAGAGAAAGGAAATCGACGATCGGCCCAGTTCGTCATGCACTCAGAAAACTGCCCCGATTGGACCGCATCGATCTTCTCGCCTAATCCGATACGATCAAGGCCTGTTTTCGATAGGCAGGCAGAAGCGACAACAGCGCGGTGCAAAACAGCCAGATACCCGCCGGTATCGGAACAACCGAAATGCGAATGCCGTCGATTCCAAGAAAGGTGTTGTCGCCGAGCATGACCTGTGGTGCAAAGCCGATAGCGTGAACGCTCGATGACGCGGTGAAGATGATGTGCGCAGGGAACCAGGTGTTATTGGGCAATGGCCCCGTCTCAGGTGCTAACACCTGAGAGTACAGGCCCGTCGCGACGCCATCGAGATAAAGCTCCCAAGCGGCGTACGCATTCCAATCCCAGACCGGGAACGGCTCGAATTGACTGACGACCAAGTTGTCTGCGTGAATTCCCAAATTCGACTGATAGAAGTCGAGTCGATAGCTTGTGCCCGGCTCCAGGCCAAAGAGCGTCTGTTGCAAGCCTTCCTTGCCCATGCCCTGAGTCGTTGCATGTGCCGCCGCAACGAAGGTGCCACCATCTGGCGACAGATTGTAAGCCTCGTGGGGCCCATCCGCGCCCTCCGTGTCAGGATTGTCAGCTTCCGACCGACCGGGGAACAAAGTTACCCATCCGGAAGGCATCAGGGAATACGTATCATTAGGGCCGGTCAGGCTACCGTTGACCACCGTGACGGCGGAGCTTGTCGATGAGCCCAGCAATGTCAGCAAAATCAGAAATACTCGCATCATGTGGCAAGTCTAAAGCATCCGCCCGGTCCAGCCGAATACTTAAGTAAGCGTCACTGTCCCCGAAGCGTGCCAAAAGCGACATAACCCATCATCTGCATCTCCTCCGATGGGCTTGCAGGCCTGACCTTAGCGCACCGGCGCCGGCTGCGAAACGTTCGTGCCGCTGAGAGCGACTAATCGGCTCGGTCTCGGCCCGCAACGGGCGGCGCCAGCGTCTCGCTGGGCAAGCCATCGAGCTGTCCCGGATTGTCGAGATAACGCGCCAACGCAAGATCTGTAGCGAGATCGTGCATCAGCGCCTGCAGGCAGGCCTCGATGAGCTTCCGGATATCCTGTTCCGAGGGACCCCGGATCGTCTTTTCGACCCGCCGCAGCTGATAATGGCGCGTGATGGAATCGGATCGACCCTTGGCCCGCACTTCGATGGTGACATCGAGAACGCCGATCGCATTCCAGCCGCTCACCGAAAGTGGTGTCTCGATCCGGAATTCTTCCACACGGCCCGCGACCGTGACCTCCGGGTCGACGTCCACGATGCTGTGTCCAGCCGCGACCCACTGGGCCGCCAATGCGCTGCGCACCAGGTCCGGTCGGCGTTGCGTGAGATAGATGTAGTGCGTCACTGCCCCGAACGCAGCGGTCCTTTTTCCAATCAGCCGGGAATTGCCGGCGGCGCGCGCACTCCGCGGCCTTTCGAGCTTCACCCGCCGCGGAGATATGCCGGCCAGCGGCGTGCCGGTGCTGGTGTCTGGCACCAGGTCAGGCTCGACGACAAAGCGCCCGATCGTCTCGTACATGCGGGGCTCTCGCGCCACCTCCCCCGCTCTTTTTTCCAGATCTGACAGTTTGACAGTTTCCGGCGGCGTCCATTCGTCGATGCGCTTGCTAATCGATTCCAGTGCATGCGTCGACAGCTGCGAATAGCGTTCGAGTCTGCCGCAGTCATCGAATTCCATCAGGAGCAGGTAATCCTTTGGAATGCCCGCGACTCCGCCTGCGCCTCCTGCGCCGCCCTGGCAGCAGGCCGGCACCGCCCAGATCAAGTAGCCGCGCAGCACTTCCCAGTGATAGACGAGGATACGCCCCTCGTCGAGGCTGCCGGAGGGCTCACCGAGCAGCAGCAGGATCTCTTCGCGCGTCGTCTTGCCTTTCTCCAGCGACGCCAGCTGCTCCGCCGAGATCTCGCCGTGCCCGGCGAGCAGGCCGTGTTCGGGCGTCGGCATGACCACGCACCCGGACATCGCCGTGCACGATAACAGCAAAACGCAACTGATCAGCGGCCATCGCATGGACTGCGGACAGGATTCATTCTCTTGTGTTCACGGGCATGGCTAGTTGGCCCCGACCAAGGCGTGTTTCTCCAGTACGCCATCGGCGCCGAAAACGAGGACAAGGCTGTATATCTCCGGTTCCCAGTGAGTCAGCACGGGATTCAGCTCGCTGCGCCGGGGCCAAAACACGTGCGCAATGCCATCACTGTCGATTCGAATCTGGTAAGTGAGGATCCGCTGCTGTTCGAACTGCATCGATGGCGAGCCCAGCTTCAGCAGCACTTGTTCACGGGTGGTCACGCCATCCTGGAGGAAGGACAACAGGTCCGCTCGGATGACCTGATCCGCGGGCAATGGTTGTACCTCGGGCGTTGCGCAACCGGCCAGCAGACAGGCAGCGATCAATAGAAACCTGTTCGCTGTGTTTTTCATGGCACTCACCCGACGTGCGCCCACGGCTCTACATGCGCTGATAGCTGAAGGACAGCAGCCAGTTCAGCCGCATTTGCGGACCGTTAAGATCCTGGTAGACGGGCACACCAAACTCGATACCCAGCGAGTGCCCGTTGCCAAAGAAGGCGTTGAACCCGAACCCGAGGTCCAGGCGCCGGCCACCGCTCGCGGTCGGGTCGGTTGTCGGCGCCAGCGTCGAGTCCAGCTCCGGATCGCGCCCCTCGATGCGTCCCCAGTCCCGGAAGCTCACCTTCAGCGTGCCCAGCAGGCGTCGATCGATCGCGTGCTTGGTCCAGCCGATGACTTCGATCGCGTCCCCCAGCGCGTAGCCATTGTCGTTCCTGCCGATGCACCCGCTGTAGCTGGCCTGCAAGCCAACGCCGACACCGTCGCCGTGGTACGCGTAGGTGAACGACGGCACGAGATTCCAGGTGCCGGAGCCCAGCTGCATCGGGTAACCGGCCTTGAGCCGCCGCCTGATCTCCATGCCGCCGCCGCGCATGCTCGTGTCGACGTGCTGGTCGATATCGCCGGTGGGGATCGTGATCGCCAGGCTGAGCGTCAGCCGCTCGCCGGCGCTGGCCATCAGCATCAGCATGTGCATGTCCATGGTCATGTCAGTCGGCGCCATGCGGTAGGACCGCGCTGGATCCGGCAACGGCGGCATGCCCGGCGAGGCCCCGGATACGATGTCTGTCGCGACGCGGTCCGTGCCATCCAGCAGGCCGGCCATGTCCATGCGCATCATGCGGTATTCGAGCATCCACTTACCCGCCGGGTGCCGATGATGGATATGTGCCGCGGCAC
>RFHQ01000217.1 GCA_003695765.1 Gammaproteobacteria bacterium | reverse complement strand
CGCACCGTGCCCAGCGTGTCGGCCGCGAGCGCGGCCAGCGGCAGCAGCGCCGCCAGCAGCCAGGCGTGGCGCAGCGGCCGGGGGTTCATCGGACCTGCGGCAGCATGATGAACTCCCAGGGACTGGCCATCTCGCCGACCGGCACTTCGATCAGCACCGGCCCGCCGGCCGCGAAGCCCGCGACCAGCGCGTCGCGCAGGCTGGCCGGTGAATCGGCCCGCAGGCCGGTCGCGCCGAAGCTCTTCGCCAGCGCCACGAAATCGGGATTGGTGAGCGGCGCGCCGAGGTTCTCGTCGCCGAAGTGATTGCGCAGGTCGCGCGCGACATTGCCAAAACGGTCGTCACGAAAGATCACCGTCACCAGCGACAGGTTCTCGGCCACGGCCGTCGCCAGTTCCTGAACATTGTACATGAAGCCCCCGTCGCCACTGATCTGCAGCACCGGCGCATCCGGATTGCCGACCTTGACGCCGAGCGCGGTCGCATAACCGTAACCGAGCGTGCCCTGGTAGCCGCTGGAAATGAAATGCCGTGGCAGGTAGGACGGGAAGCCATACCAGGACGCGAAACCAACCTGCGTGATCTCGTCGACGAAGAAGCCGTCGTCCGGCAAGACCTCGCGCATGACGCGCAGGTAATCCATCTGCGGCTGCACGCGCGCGTATTCCTCGGCCATCGCGGCCTTCAGCGCGACGAGTTCCTGCTCGCGGCTCGGGCGCGGCGGGCAGACCGCCGCCAGCTCGGCGTCGAGCGCGGCCAGCGCGAGTTTCGCGTCGGCGCAGATCGCGACATCCGGCGACTGAACGCGATCGATCTCTTCCGGGTCGATATCGATGCGCAGGATCTTCAGGCCGGTCGTGCCCCAGTACATCAGCGGGTATTTCAGGCGCGTGCCGACGGCCAGCACGACATCGGCCTCGGCCCAGAGTCGGTGGCCGGCCGCATAGGTCTGGCTCAGGTAATGCCGGTCGCTGATCACCCCCTTGCCGTGGCGGAACGACACCACCGGCGCCTGCAGGCGCTCCGCGACCGCGAGCAGCTCGGCACCGGCATCGACCGCGCCGCCGCCGATCATGATCAGCGGTTTCTCCGCGCCGGCCAGCAGCTGCGCGGCCGCGCGGATCGCATCGGCATCGGGCGGCGCCGCTTCGACGATCGCGACCGGCAACGGCAGCGGGATGTCGGCCGTCGCTTCCATGATGTCCGGCGCCATCTCGATCTCCACCGGCCGCGGCCGCCCGCTGGCGAGCTGGCGGAAGGCCTCGGCGACCAGCGCCGGGGCGTCGTCCGGGCGCTCGATGCGCTCGGCCCACTTGGTCAGTCCGCGGATCAGCCCGAGCTGATCCGGCAGCTCGTGCAGATAACCGGCACCGGAGCCGATGCCGTGGCTCGGCACCTGGCCGGTCACGCACAGGACTTTCGCGTTGCAGCCCCAGGCCGTGCACAGCGCCGCGGTCGTGTTCAGCAGCCCCGGACCCGGCACGACGTCGTAGACGCCGACCCGGCCGGTGGACTGCTCGTAGCCCAGCGCCATGTAGGCCGCGCCCTGCTCGTGCCGCGTGTTGATGATGCGCAGCCGCTCGCGGTGGCGGTAAAAAGCATCGTAGAGGTAGTAGAGCTGCCCGCCGGGCAGGCCGAAGACCGTGTCCACGCCATGCGCGATCAGGCCCTGGACGATGGCTTCGGCCCCGGTCATCCGTGGCATCGTGTACCTGCCCTGTTGCTGTCGTTCATGGCATGATAGTTTACTACTAAACCTTTAGCCCCGGGCAAGCAGGTTCTCGATGGCCACGATCCTGATCACCGGTTGCAGCAGCGGGCTCGGCGAAGCCAGCGCCCGCCTGCTCGCCGAGCGCGGCCACCGGGTGTTCGCGAGCTGCCGCCGGGCGGCCGACTGTGCGCGGCTCGCAACCAGCGAGCCGCGGCTGGAAACGCTGCCACTGGATGTCACCGACCCGGCCTCGATCGAGGCCGCGGTCGCGACGGTGCTGGACCAAGCCGGCGCGCTCGATGTGTTACTGAGCAATGCCGGCGTCAGCGTGCCCGGCGTGGTCGAAGAGCTGCCGGATGCGAGCTGGCGCGCGTCGATGGACGCGAATTTCTTCGGCCCGCTGGCACTGATCCGTGCCGTGCTGCCGGCGATGCGCGAGCAGGGCCAGGGGCGCATCGTCCTGCTGTCGTCGCTGTCGGCGCGGGTCGGCCTGCCGGGCGAAGGCGCGTACGCAGCCAGCAAGGCAGCGCTGGACGCGGCCGCCGAAAGCCTGCAGCACGAGGTCGAGCGTTTCGGCATTCGCGTCACGCTGGTCGAGCCCGGCGCCTGCGCGACGCCGATGCAGGAGAAGATCGCCGCTGGGCTGGCGGCCGAGCCCGGTTCCCCCTACGCGCGGTTGCTCGACTGGCTCGCGCGCAAGGCCCGCGAAGGCATCGGCCGCGGCGAGCCGCCGGCTGCGATCGCTGCGCTGATCGCGGATCTCGTCGAGATGCCGGAACCGCCACTGCGCCTGCCGGCCGGTGCGCAGGCCGAGGCCGTCGTCGCCGCGCTGCGCGACATGGACGACACAGAACGCACGGCCTTCATTCGCGCGGTCAACGACACGCATTGGTGGTCGGCCGGCGACGAACCACCGGCCGACTGACAGCGCGCGATCAGTGCGCGAGCACCTGGCCGAGAAAGGCCTGCGCACGCTCGCTGGCCGGGCGGGAGAAGAATTCCTCCGGCGGCGCCGCTTCGATCACCTGGCCCTCGTCCATGAACAGCACGCGATTCGCGACCTGGCGCGCAAAACCCATTTCGTGCGTCACGCAGAGCATCGTGATGCCGGACTCCGCCAGTCCGAGCATCGTTTCCAGCACTTCCTGGATCATCTCCGGGTCCAGCGCCGAGGTCGGCTCGTCGAACAGCATGATCTCCGGTTCCATGCACAGCGCACGCGCAATCGCCACGCGCTGCTGCTGTCCGCCGGACAGTTGCGCCGGGTACTTGTCCGCCTGATCGGCGAGCCGCACGCGCGCCAGGTATTGCTCTGCCAGTGCGCGCGCATCCGCCTCCGGCAGGCCGCGCACGCGCCGTGGTGCGAGCATCAGGTTCTCGATCACCGTCAGGTGCGGAAACAGGTTGAACTGCTGGAACACCATGCCGACCCGGCGCCGCACCTGCTGAATCGCGGCCGCGCCGCGCAGCGGCTGGCCGAGCACTTCCACCTCGCCTTCCTGAAAGGTCTCCAGCGCATTGATACAGCGAATCAGGGTCGACTTGCCGGATCCGGACGGCCCGCAGATGACGATCTTCTCGCCGCTGGCAACCTGGAGGTCGATGTCGCGCAAGGCGTGAAAATCGCCGTACCACTTGTTGAGGCCGCGAATGCGGATCGCCGGCGCGCCGTTCATCGGCGTGCCTGCGCGCAGGCCGCGCAGGCCCGCGCTGCCAGCGCCTCGATCGCAGCCCAGTCGCGCGCAGCGATCAGCGGCGCCGGGGCCAGCCAGCCACCGCCGACCGCGAACACGCCCGGAGCGGCCAGGTAATCGGGCAGGTCCTGTTCGCGGATCCCGCCGGTCGGGCAGAAGCGCAGTTGCGGGAACACCGGCGCCAGTTGCGCGAGGAAGGCCGGCCCGCCAAGCGTCGCAATCGGAAAGACCTTCAGCTCGGTGAAACCCAGCGCCGTGGCGCGCATCAGTTCCGACGGCGTCGCCACGCCCGGCAGGTAGGGCAGTTCGCCGGCCGCCAGCGCGAGCTGCTCGTCCAGGCCGGGGCTGACCGCGAAGTCCGCGCCGATGTCCGCAGCCTGCGCCAGCTGTTCGCTGCGCGTCACCGTGCCGATGCCGACACGCACGTCCGGGAGCGCATCGCGGACGGCCTGGGCCGCCTGCATCGCGCCGGGCACGCGCAGCGTCAGCTCGATGCTGTCCAGCCCGCCGCGCGCCAGCGCCGACGCGACGTCCACCGCCAGCTCCGGCTCGCCGATCGACAGCACGGCAATGACCGTAGGCTCGGGAAAGAGTTCGCGAAAGCTGGCACTCATCGCAGGCCGCTCGCCGGCAGGTGACAGCGCAAGGTGTAGCCTATATCGTCGTTACAGGTCAAACGACTCGTCACCATGACCGCATCGACAGGCAGCGACCGCGCAGTGCCGGCAGCCACTCACCGGGTTGCCTGCATCGGTGAATGCATGCTGGAAATCTGCGAAAGCGGCGGCGAGCTGCGCCGCGGTTTCGGCGGCGACAGCGCGAACCTGGCCGTCTACCTGAAGCGCCTGCTGCCGGCGCTGCCAGTGCGTTACGTCACCGCGATCGGCATCGACGAACTGAGCGACGAACTGCTCGCCTGGCTCGCCGACGAAGGACTCGATACCGATGTCGTGCGGCGCATCAGCGGCCGGCTGCCGGGACTCTACTGGATCCGCACCGCGCGCGACGGTGAACGCCGTTTTCATTACTGGCGCGGCGAATCGGCGGCGCGCTGCCTGCTCGACGGCGGCCACGTGACCGCACTGGAACGCAGCCTCGGCGGGACGACGCTCGCCTGTTTCAGTGGCATCACGCTGGCGATCCTGCCGACCGATGCGCGCGAGGCGTTGCTGGAGATGCTAGCGCGCCTGCGCGAAAACGGCTGTCGCCTCGTCTTCGACAGCAACTACCGCGCCGCGCTGTGGCCCGACGTGCACCTGGCCCGCCGCGAATTCGCCCGCGCGCTGGCGATCACCGACATCGCGCTGCTCGGCGAGGCCGATTGCCACGCGCTGTACCGCGACACCGAACCGGCTGCGATGCTGGAACGCGCGGCGGCCGCCGGTGCCGCAGAAGTGATCCTCCGCTGCGGCAGCGCCGCCTGCGAAGGCTTGACCGGAGCACGTCGCTGGACCGTGCCGGTGCCGGAACCGGTCGCCGCGGTCGACACCACCGCCGCCGGCGATGCCTTTGCCGCCGCCTGGCTCGCCGCGCGGCTTCAGGACATCGACCCGGAAAACGCAGCGCTGGCCGGCCACCGGCTGGCCGCGGCCGTGGTCGCGCACCCCGGTGCGATCATCCCGCGCAGCGCAATGCCGGCGGCGGCAGAGCTGTTCGGCGACCGCTGATGGCTCGCAATGGCTTGCGGGACCGTGGGCGCTGCCCTAAGATAGTTTATATATAAACTTATTGACCCGCCGATGAAGATCACCGCCGCCAAGGTCATCGTCTGCTGCCCGGGGCGCAATTTCGTCACGCTGAAGATCAGCACCGACGAGGGCCTCTACGGGCTCGGCGACGCCACGCTGAACGGACGCGAACTGGCCGTGGCCAGCTACCTCGAAGAGCACGTCGTGCCGCTGCTGATCGGCCGCGACCCGCGAAACATCGAGGACACCTGGCAATACCTGTACCGCGGCGCCTACTGGCGGCGCGGCCCGGTGACGATGGCGGCGATCGCGGCCGTGGACACGGCGCTGTGGGACATCCTCGCGAAGGCCGCCGGCATGCCCTTGTACCAGTTGCTCGGCGGGCGTTCGCGCGAGGGCGTGCTGGTCTACGG
>RFHQ01000056.1 GCA_003695765.1 Gammaproteobacteria bacterium | reverse complement strand
GCGGCGACTGAGGCGCTAGGCCAGATCGCCCGGCGCGCCGGTGTCGTCGTGGTGCAGCTCCACGAGTTCGTAGTGAGTCTGCATGTAGCCACCCGCGCCGGCTTTCAGCAGCACGTAGTCATCGTCGTTGGTGCACCAGACGTCGTAGGGCGGATGCTCCTGCGGCAGGCCCGGCGCTGCCACCATGCGGAAGTGCAAGGCGTCGAACTTGCCGGCTGCGATCTCGATGGCCTCCTCGCCGACGTACTCGATGCCCATGCCGATCCTGAACAGCATCGGACCGGTCGCGCCGCGGTGATCCGGTGAACAGAGCAGCACTTCGTCGATGCCCTGCACGCCCGGCCCCTTGCTGCGGTCGAACAGGCGCATGTGCCAGGCATCGCAGGCGATTGCATGATTCTGGAAGGTCCGCAGGCGCCCGTTCGTCTGCATGCGCTGCCTGACCCGGCCTTCCAGTGCCGTGAAGGTCTCGCACTCGGCGAAATCCGGCCCGAAACGGAACCAGCCGGTGCCCATGAAACGATCGTTGACGGTCAGCCGCACGAAGCAATCCAGCGGGTACCAGTCGGCGTCCACGCTGTAGGTCGCGTCGCGCATGACGCTGGGCCGGTCGTCGATCTCGGAGTGGGCGATGATCGTTCGCTTACCATCGCCATGCACGTTGATCATGAAATACTCGCGGCCCCGCTCCTGGTCCAGGCGTTCGGGCTTCTTGCTGGTGTACTTGATCACCCCCCGGATCGAACGATGATCGCGTTGCAGGATCTCACTCATGGTGCTGTTTCTTCCCCTGTTGCTGTCCGGCCACCGTCCGGTGATTCCGGCAGCGGCTCGATAGTGACTTCGTCGCTCGCCTGCGGTTGCGGCGGCCCGGCGGACTCGCCTTCGCCGGTCAACAAGGCCACGGCCGCCGCGTCGAGCCGCTGCACATCGGTCACGGCGTAGCGCCGCTCGCCGAAGCCGCCGAAGTATAGGCTGTCGCCGGCGAATCCGCAGAGCTGATCGCCCCGCCCTTCCAGGTGGAGGAAGGCGCTGCCGGCCGCGGTCATCACCGGCGGCGCAATCCGCAGCAGATAGGCCCGGTCGCGCCCCGCGCCGAAGACCAGCACACGGCCGCGGTCGACGAGGCGGAAGTCACGGGCCTCGCTGATTCTCAGGCAGCTCGACACCCCGCGGACCTCGGGCGGTGCTGGCGCCGCCGCCCGCGGCACCGGGCCGCAGGCCGGCAGCAGCAGCGCCAGCAGCGCCAGCGCGGGTCGCTCAGGCATCGCCGCAGGCCACCGGACGGGATGGGTCGCTGATCCAGTCGGACCAGGAGCCCGCATACAGCATCGGTGCCGGCAGGCCCGCCAGCTCCATCGCGATCAGCGCCTGGCAGGCCGACACGCCGGAGCCGCACATCACCGCGAGCGCTCGCCCCGACGCCCTGGCCAACAGTGGCGCGTAGCGCTCGCGCAGCGTAGCGGCGGGCAGGAAACGCCCGTCGCCGTCCAGATTGCCGGCCAGCGGCAGGTTGAGCGCACCGGGCACATGCCCGGCACGCGGATCGATCGGCTCCTCGCGGCCCTGATAACGCTCGGGACTGCGCACGTCCACCAGCAGCAAGCGATCCTCGGCCAGCCGCCGGGCGAGCTCTTCCGCGTCCAGCGCCGGCATCGCACCGCCCTGCGGCGCCCGCGGCCGGTAGCGGACGGCCGGCGGCTCGGACCGCGCCGTGCTCAGCGGCAGGCCGGCGGCCTGCCAGGCCGCCAGACCACCGTCGAGGACGGCGACTCGCTCGTGACCCAGCCAGCGCAACAGCCACCAGGCACGGCCGGCGATCAGGCCGCCGCAATCGTCGTAGGCCACGACCTGCGTGCCGGCCTCGATGCCCCATCGCCCGAGCTGCGCGACCAGCGAAGCCGGCGCCGGCAAGGGGTGTCGCCCGCCCGGGCCGGTCGCCGGTGCGGACAGATCCCGCTCGAGGTCGGCGTACAGCGCACCGGGGAGGTGCCCGCGCTGCCATGCCCGGCGCCCGGCCGCCGGGTCGAACAGATCGAAACGGCAATCGAGCACGCGCCAGTCCGGATCGGCCAGGCCGACAGCCAGTTCAGGGACGGTGATCAGTGTTTGACCGGGCACTCGATCGGCGGCTTTCGTTGACTTGTCTCGCATGCCGCTGTCAGTGAAAATAACACGTTTTGTGCCAGCGCTGAGCGGAAGACCTGACATGCAGAAGATCCTCGTGTGCCTCAAGCGGGTCGTCGACTACAACGTCCGCATCCGGGTCAAGCCCGATGGCAGCGGCGTCGTCACCGATGGCGTCAAGATGAGCATCAACCCCTTCGATGAGATCGCGCTGGAAGAGGCCTTGCGGATCCGCGAGCGCGGCGACGCCGAGGAAGTCATCGTGCTGTCGATCGGCAACAGCGACTGGCAGCAGCAGCTGCGCACGGGGCTGGCCATGGGGGCCGACCGCGCGATCCTGGTCGAGACGCCGGAGCCGGTGCAGCCGCTGGCCGCCGCCCGCGTCATCCGGGCAATCGTCGAACGGGAACAGCCGGAACTGGTCATCCTCGGCAAGCAGGCCATCGACGACGATTGCAACCAGACCGGCCAGATGCTGGCCGCGCTCTGGGACCGGCCGCAAGCCACCTTCGCGTCCAAGGTCGAGTTGCAGGACGGCAAGGCGCGGGTGACGCGGGAGGTCGATGCCGGCCTCGAGCTGATCGAGGTCGAGCTGCCGGCCGTGATCACGACCGACCTGCGCCTGAACGAACCGCGCTACGTCAAGCTGCCGGACATCATGAAGGCCAAGAAAAAGCCGCTGGAACGGCTGCCGGTGGCAGAACTCGGTGTCGATGTCGAACCTGCCTGCCGGGAGAGCAATTTCGAGGCACCGGCGGCCCGCTCGCGCGGCATCATGGTCAGCGATGTGAACGAACTGGTGGCCGCCCTGCGCGACAGGGGCCTGCTGGACTGAGCGCGGCGGCCACGGAGTACGAAAGTCATGAGCAAGATCCTGATCATCGCCGAGCACGACGGCCGCGAACTGAACCTCAGCACCGCCAAGGTCGCCTCCTGCGCGCTGGAGCTGTCCGCCGCCAGCACCGATATCGTGGTCTTCGGCAACGCATGCGCGGACGTCGCCGAGGCCGCCGCCGGCATCGAAGGCATCAGCCGCGTGCTGCTGGCCGAACGCGCGGAAAACGCCGCGCCGCTGGCGGCGATCCTGGCGCCGCAGATCGCGCGGCTCGCGGACGATTACGACTATGTGCTGGCGCCTTCAACGACCTTCGGCAAGGACGTGCTGCCGCGCGCGGCCGCGCTGGCCGGCTGCGGCCAGATCAGTGACATCATGGCGGTACTCGGCGCCCGGCAGTTCAAGCGCCCGATCTATGCGGGCAACGCGATCGTCACCGTCGAGGTGCCGGAGGGCTGCAAGGTCTTCGGCACGGTGCGCGTGGCTTCCTACAAAGCGGCGCCCGGCGCCGCGACCCAGGCGCCAATCGAAGCCATCGAACTGGACGTCGAGCTGCCGGCCCATACCCGCTTCATCGAATTGCAGTCCGGCAGCGGCGACCGTCCCGATTTGCAGACTGCGCGGCGGGTGGTCTCCGGCGGCCGCGGCGTCGGCAGCGCCGAGAACTTCCGGATCATCTTTTCACTGGCCGACAAGCTCGGGGCTGCGGTCGGTGCGTCCCGAGCCGCCGTCGATGCCGGCTTCGTGCCAAACGACATGCAGGTCGGCCAGACCGGGAAGATCATCGCCCCGGAGCTGTACATCGCCTTTGGCATCTCCGGTGCGATTCAGCACCTGACCGGCATCAAGGATGCGGGTACCATCGTCGCCGTGAACAAGGATCCGGAAGCGCCGATCTTCGAAGTCGCTGACATCGGCCTGGTCGGCGACCTGTTCGAGGTGATACCCGAACTGGATAAGGCGCTCGGCGGCTGAAGCCGGCGGCGACCAGCACTCTCGCGAGCGCGCGGCCGGCGGTGCCGCTGGCACTGCTCGGTGTCGCCAGCGCACTGTCGCCGTTCGGCATGGTCGTGGTCGTGCCGACCCTCGCCGAGCTGGCGCGGCGCTACTCGATCGATTACGCCGACGTCCAGTTCCTGATCTCGGCCTATCTGTTCGGCCTCGGCGTCGCCCAGCCGTTCAGCGGCTGGCTCTGCGACCGCTTCGGCCGCCGGCGGGTCCTGCTGGCTGGCTTCTCGCTGTTCGTGCTGGCCAGCCTTGGCTGCGCGATCGCCGGGAGCTTCGGGCTCCTGGTGGCGCTGCGCTTCCTGCAGGCGACCGGGGTCAGCGTCGGCACCGTCGCCAGTCGCGCGATCCTGCGGGACATCCACGACGAGGCCGGTACCGCGCGGACTCTTGCGCTGGT
>RFHQ01000055.1 GCA_003695765.1 Gammaproteobacteria bacterium | reverse complement strand
TCCGGCTCGGCCACGACGGTCGGCCGGCCGCTGTCGGCCTGCAGCCGGATCTTGAGATCCAGCGGCAGCTGCCCCAGCAGCGGCACCTCGCTCTCGGCACTTAAGGCCGCGCCGCCACCCTCGCCGAACAGGAAGGTCTCCTGCCCGCAGCCCGGGCAGACGAAGCTGGCCATGTTCTCGATGATGCCCAGCACCTGCACGCCGACCTTCTCGAACATCACCAGGCCGCGCCGGGCGTCCATCAGCGCGATGTCCTGCGGCGTGGTCACGATCAGCGCGCCGCTGACCGGGATCTTCTGCGTCAGGGTCAGCTGGGCATCGCCGGTGCCCGGCGGCAGGTCCACGACCAAATAGTCCAGCTCGCCCCAGTTCGTCTGGAACATCAGTTGCTGCAGGGCCTGGGTGACCATCGGCCCGCGCCAGATCATCGCCTGGTCGCGGTCCACCAGGAAACCGATCGACATGACCTTCAGGCCATATTGTTCCAGCGGCTCGAAAGTCTTGCCGTCGCGGCTCTGCGGACGCTGGTCCTCCAGCCCCAGCATCGTGGGCTGGCTGGGGCCGTAGATGTCGGCATCGAGCACGCCGACCGCGGCCCCTTCGGCGGCCAGGGCCAGCGCCAGGTTCACGGCGGTCGTCGACTTGCCGACCCCGCCCTTGCCGGAGGCCACGGCGAGGATGTTCCTGACGCCCGGCAGCGGTTTCAGCGTCCCCTGGACCGCGTGGGCCCGGATGCGCCAGTCGAGACTCAGTTCCGGTTCCCGGCCGATCAGCTCGGCGGCGCGCCGGCGCAACGCCTGGCCCAGTTCCACGGCGATACCGGCCGCCGGAAAGCCGAGCGTAACGCGCAGCCGCCAGTCGTCACCCTCACCCTCCGCAGCGATCGTCGCGCCGCTGTCCGCGAGCTTCAGATCAAGGCCCGGGATCGCGATTTCTCCCAGCGCATTCAGCAACTTGTCCTGGTCGTTTGCGGCCATGGTCGGGGACGTGACGGGTTTAACAGTATCGGCGCTCCGAAGGCGCGACATTCTAGCAGTCTCGAGCGGGCCCGGTGCGCCGCGGTGCCCGGCGCCGGCGGCGCGGCTTGCCAGCGCATCCGCCCAGTGCCAAGAATGGGGGCAATCCGGAACCATGTGGCATAATCGGAATCACCGCTCTTGACATAAACGCCGGCCCCCGACAGAGGCGCCGGCGCTGACTGGCTGCAGCAGTAAGGGCCCGATGAAATTCCTCAGTACACTGAAAGCCGAGCGATCCATCGCGCAACTACTCGAAGAGCCGGACATCGACACGCCGACCGCCCGCAAGGCAGCCGAGAATCTCAAGAAAGCCGGCGCGGCGGCGATACCGCGCGTCATCGATGCGCTGGCCACCGCTGACACGAAGCAGGGCACGGTGCTGATCGAGGCCCTGACCGAAAACCTGAACGACAAGACCTTCGACCGCTTCGCCGAGGGCCTCGGACACAGCGACCAGCGCTGCGTGACGGGCGTAGCCTCGGCACTGGCAATGGCGAACAATTACAACGCGGCCCAGCTGCTGGAACTGCTGGGCCGGGAGGGCATTTCGACGCCAGCCGTGATCGAGGTCTTGCGCAGCAAGAAACACCGCCTCGGCGTGCCGATGCTGCTGCGCAAGGCCTACGAGGTCGGGCCGCGCGAAAAGGCCGCTCTGTTCAAGATCATCAATGAAATCGTCACCGACACCCATGTGCCGGATCTGATCTCCAGGCTGACCGGCAAGGATCTGGCGATCCGCATCCACCTGATCCAGATCCTGTCGCGTTTCGACCGGCCGGACGTCGCCCAGGCCATCGAACAACAGCTGCGCGACCAGAACAAGACCATCCGGCAGACCGCGCTGTCGGCACTGCTGCAGATGCAGGGCGAGCGCGATGTCGGCCTGATCTGCTCGATGCTGACCGATCCCGACCTCGAGGTGCAGAGCAAGGCCGTCGACCTGCTGGTGCAGATGAAGCACCCGGACACGATGAAGTACCTCGTCGACGTGCTCAAGGACGAGAACGAATACGCCCGGCGGTCAGCGGTCGAGGTGCTGAACGAGATCGCCGACCCGAGCACGATCCGGCACCTGCTGAACGCGATCGAGGACGACGACTGGTGGGTACGTTCGCGTGCCTCCGATGCGCTGGCGACGATCGGCGGGCCGAAAGTCATGGACGCCGTGCTGCAGCTGATCCGCGATCAGAACGAGAACATCCGCCGCTCGGCGATCGAGATCCTGAACCAGACCAAGGACGAGCGCGCGGTCAAGTACCTGATGGAGGCGACCCGCGACGACGACTGGTGGGTGCGCGAACGGGCGGCCGACGCTCTCGGCGAGATCGGCGATCCGAAGGCCGTGCCGGCGCTGACCGCCATGCTCACCGGCGATCCGCGCTCGGTGCCGGCGGCGCTGCGGGCGCTGGGCCGGGTCGGCGACGAGTCCGTGCTGCCGACCGTGCTGCCGATGCTCGATCGCGCCGAGAAGGAGATCCGGGTCGAGGCGATCAACGCCGTCTCCAAGCTCACCAGCCAGCAGAGCGCGGAGACCATCAAGTCGCGGCTGCAGCCGCTGGTCACCGGTGCCGACGAGACCCTGGCCCGGGTCGCTTCCGATGCCGTGCTCAGGATCGACAACCGTTTCTCGACGACGGTCAAGAAAGCCGGCGAACTGGCGGAAAAGCTCGAAGAGCCGTCCAAGACCCTGCTCGTGGACGCGCCGGAAGCCGCAGCTGCAGCGACTACGACGGGCCAGCGCCTGGACATCACCACCTTGCGGCCGGGCGATGTCATCGAGTCCCGCTATCGATTCATCGAGCAGATCGGGAAGGGCGCCTTCGGCACCGTGCTGCTGGTCGAGGACACGGTGGTCGACGAGCGCCTGATTTTGAAGTTCCTGAACGCCAACGTCAGCTCGGACGAGGAGATGATGAAGCGTTTCGTGCACGAGCTGCGTTACTCGCGCAAGATCACGCACAAGAACGTCATCCGCATCTATGATTTCGTGAGCCTCGGCGGCAACTACGCGATTTCGATGGAGTACTTTCCATCGCACACGCTGGGCGGCGAACTCGCCAGCCGCAAGCCACTGCCCTTCGACAAGGCGGTGGGCTGGGCGATCGACATCGCCACCGGCATGGCCGTCGCCCACCAGGTCGGCATCGTGCACCGCGACCTGAAACCGGCCAATCTGCTGATCAACGACGAGGGCCTGCTGAAGATCGTGGACTTCGGCGTCGCGGCGGCGGCCAGCAGCGGCGACACCCAGCTGACGAAGACCGGCTACGTGATCGGCTCGCCGAAATACATGGCGCCGGAGCAGATCCTCGGCAAGAAGGTCGACATGCGCGCGGACATCTACAGCCTCGGCGTGATCATCTACGAGATGCTGACCGGCTCGCCGCCATACTCCAAGGGCGACCACATGGCCGTGATGTATCAGCACGTGCAGGGCAAGGCGCCGGCCTGCAACGAGGTCAACCCGGAGATTCCAGAGGCGCTGGCCGCGGTCGTCAGCAAGGCCATGGCGGTCGACAAGACGAAGCGCTATGGTTCGATGGATGAGCTGCGCGAAGCACTGCAGGCGGTCCGCTGACGCGGGCCGGACCCGATGGCGCGCATAGACGCATTCCTCAAGCTCGGCCTCGCCCAGGGCTGTTCCGACGTGCACCTGGCCGTCGGCGTGCCGCCGATGCTGCGCATGCACGGCGACCTGATGCCGATCAAGTTTCGCGAACTGGGGGACACCGAACTGGAGTCCTACATCAGCGAGATATTGACGCCGGCCATGAAGGACCGCTTCGTCGGCGGCCGCGACCTCGATTTCTCCTACGTCTCCGAAGAAGGCGGGCGATTCCGCGTCAACGTATTCCGCAAGGATACCGGCGTCGGCGCCGTGTTCCGCTTCATCCCGGAAGAGATTCCGACGCTGGAGAGCCTTGGCATGCCGCCGGTGCTGAAACAGCTCTGCGACCACCACCAGGGCATGGTGCTGGTCACCGGTTCCACCGGCACCGGCAAGTCGACCACGCTGGCCGCGATGATCGACTATCTGAACCGCAGCCGCTCGGCGAACATCATCAGCCTCGAGGACCCGATCGAATTCGTGCACGTCAGCGACCGTTCGCAGATCATCCAGCGGGAGCTGCACACGCACCTGCACAGTTTCGCCGACGGCATCCGCGCCGCGCTGCGCGAGGATCCGGACGTGATCCTGGTCGGCGAGCTGCGCGACGCCGAGACCATCTCGATGGCCATGACCGCGGCCGAGACCGGCCACCTCGTCCTCGGGACGCTGCACACGACCGGCGCGGTCAAGACCATCGACCGCTTCATCGATGCCCTGCCAGGCGATATGCGCGAACAGACCAAGAGTTTCCTGGCCCAGAGCCTGAACGCCGTGATCACGCAGAACCTGGTCAAGACGCCGGACGGCCGCGGCCGGACCGCGGCCCTGGAGATCATGATCATGACCCGGGCGATCGGCAAGCTGATCATGACCGACCAGACGCACCAGATTCCGGCGCAGCTGCAGACCGGCAAGGATCTCGGCATGCAGACCATGGACCAGGCGCTGATGGATGGCATCCAGGCCAAGACCATGGACCCGGACGATGCCTTCCGCTACGCCAGCGACAAGAACCTGTTCCAGAAGTTCGTGACCGACACCTCGGTGCTGCCGAAATTCGAGCTGTCCGGCAAGCTGGGTAGCGGCTGATGGCGGTCGTCGACGAATACCTGCGCCAGCTGATCGCGAAGAACGGCTCGGACCTGCATTTCATCGCCGGCCAGCCGGCGCGCTTTCGCATCTACGGCGAGCTGGCGCCGGTCAGCCCGGACGTGCTGGGCGCCGACGAGGTGCGCGACGCGCTGCTGGAGATCATGTCGGCCGCCGCGCGCGAGGACTTCGACCAGCACGACGCGGCCGATTTCGCCTACTCGGTCGACGGCGTGGCGCGATTCCGGGTCAACGTACTGCGGCATCTCGGCGGCATGGGCGCGGTCTTCCGGGCCATCCCGTCGCAGTGCAAGACGCTGGAGCAGCTGGACATGCCGGCCGTGGTGGAGAACCTCTGCCGCAGCACCCAGGGCATGATCCTGGTGACCGGCAAGACCGGTTCCGGCAAGTCGACGACGCTGGCGGCAATGATCGACGCGATCAACGAGCGGCTCAACGGGCATATCGTCACCATCGAGGACCCGATCGAATTCGTGCACCGCCGCAAGCGCTGCCTGATCAGCCAGCGCGAGGTCGGCCGGCACTGCGAGAGCTTTGCCTCGGCCCTGCACTCGGCCTTGCGGGAAGACCCGGACGTGATCCTGGTCGGCGAGATGCGCGACCTGGAGACGGTCAGCATCGCCGTGACCGCGGCCGAGATGGGCATTCTGGTCATGGGCACGCTGCACACCAACGGCGCGGCCGCGACGGTGGACCGGATCGTCAATTCCTTCCCGGCCGACAAGCAGGCGCACGTGCGCACGATGCTGTCGACCTCGTTGCGCGGGGTCATCTCGCAGCAGCTGGTCAGGAAGAAGGATGAACCGGGGCTGGTCGCGGCGCTGGAAATCCTCGTGAACACGCCGGCTGTCGCCAATCTGATCCGCCAGGGCAAGCTGGATCAGCTGGAGAACGCGATGCAGAGCGGTGGCCAGGTCGGCATGTGCACGATGGACTCGGCACTGAAGAAGCTGATGGACTCGGGCCAGATCTCCGGACGCACGGCCTACGAGGCCGCGATCGAGAAACGCGGCTTCGAGGCCTACCGGGAGGCCGGCTAGCACGACGGACACTGGCGGGTGCAAGGCCCGCGCCCCGGCTGCTAGCATATGCCGCTCCGGGCACCAGCCCGCACCGATCCCTGTTGCAGAGAGCGAACCATGAGCGGCGCCCGGCGCGACATCCTGGTCACCAGTGCCCTGCCCTATGCCAACGGCTCGATTCACATCGGGCACCTGGTCGAGTACATCCAGACGGACATCTGGGTGCGCTTCCAGCGGCTGCGCGGCCACCAGTGCACCTACGTCTGCGCCAGCGATGCGCACGGCACGCCGATCATGCTGAAGGCGCGCGAGCTGGGCATCAGCCCCGAAGAGCTGGTCGAGCACTACCGCGAGGAGCACCAGCGCGACTTCGCCGCGTTCCTCGTCGATTTCGACAACTACCACAGCACGCACTCGCCGGAGAATCAGCGCCTGGTCGAGGCCATCTACGCCCGCCTGGACGCCGGCGGCCACATCGTGCGCCGGGTCATTCGTCAGGCCTACGACGAGCAGGCCGGCATGTTCCTGCCGGACCGCTTCGTGCGCGGCAACTGCCCGCATTGCGGGGCCGAGGACCAGTACGGCGACAGCTGCGAGGTCTGCAGCCGCACCTACAGCCCCTCGGAACTGCGCAACCCGCGCTCGGTGATCAGCGGCACACCGCCGGTGGAGCGCGAATCGGAGCACTATTTCTTCCGGCTCGGTGACTTCGAGGCCTCGCTGCGGGAGTGGACGCGCTCCGGTGTCGTCGATGCCGGCGTCGCCAGGAAACTCGACGAGTGGTTCGAAGCCGGCCTGCAGGACTGGGACATCTCCCGCGATGCGCCCTATTTCGGCTTCCGCATACCGGGCACCGAAGACAAATACTTCTATGTCTGGCTGGATGCGCCGATCGGCTACATCGCCTCGCTGGAAAACCTCGCGCAGCGCAGCGGTGGCCCGGGCGCCGAGGCTTATTTCGGCGCCGAATCCGCCGCCGAGCTGTATCATTTCATCGGCAAGGACATCGCCTATTTCCACACCCTGTTCTGGCCGGCGGTACTGGAGGGCTCCGGCCATCGCAAGCCCAGCGGCGTGTTCGTGCACGGCTTCCTGACGGTCAACGGACAGAAGATGTCCAAGTCGCGCGGCACCTTCGTGTCCGCCGCCACCTACCTCGAACACCTGCCGCCGGAATTCCTGCGCTACTACTATGCCTGCAAGCTCGGACCGGGGCTCGAGGACATCGACCTGAATCTCGAGGACTTCGTCAGCCGCACGAACGCGGACCTGGTCGGCAAGTTCGTCAACATCGCCAGCCGCTGCGCCGGCTTCATCCAGCGCGGTTTCGATGGCGAGCTGGCAGTGGAGCTGGAGGATCCCGAGTTGTACGCAGAGTTCAGCGCCGCCGCGGAACCGATCGCCGCGCTCTACGAGGCGCGCGAATACGGCAAGGCGATGCGCGAAATCATGGCGCTGGCAGACCGCGCGAACCAGTACATCGACGCCCACAAGCCCTGGCTCATGGTCAAGGATCCGGCCCAGGCCGACCGGGTGCAGGCAGTCTGCACGCAGGGCCTGAACCTGTTCCGCGCGCTGCTGACCTATCTGAAGCCGGTGTTGCCGGCAACCGCCCGCGCCGCCGAAGCCTTTCTCGGCGGCGAGGCGCTCGCGTGGTCGTCGGTCGAGCGACCGCTGCTGGGCCGCCGTATCGATGCCTTCCGGCCGCTGCTACGGCGCATCGAGATGCGCGCGGTCGAGCGGATGATCGAGGCCAGCAAGGCGCCGGCCGCTGGCGAAACCGAAGCGGCGGCGCCGGAAGAGATCAGCATCGATGAGTTCCTGCGCAGCGACCTGGTGGTCGCCGAGGTGCAGGCGGCCGAGCAGGTGCCAGGCGCCGACAAGCTCCTGAAACTGACCCTGGACCTCGGCGGCGAGCGGCGCACGGTGTTCGCCGGTATTCGGGCGGCCTACGCACCCGAATCACTGGTCGGCCGCCTGGTCGTCGTGGTTGCGAACCTGAAACCGCGCAAGATGCGCTTCGGCACGTCGGAGGGCATGGTGCTGGCGGCCGGCAACGGTGAGCAGGACGTCTTCCTGATCTCGCCGGACAGCGGTGCGAAGCCGGGCATGCGCGTGCGCTGATGGCCGATCTGCTGCTGATCATCGTCGGCACGGTCCTGGTCAACAATTTCGTGCTCGCCCGTTTTCTGGGCCTTTGCCCGCTGCTCGGCGCCAGCGAGCGGCTGGAAACGGCTTTCGGCATGTCCCTGGCCACCTGTTTCGTGCTGACACTGGCCGCCGGCATCAGTTACCTGCTGCATCGCTACCTGCTGCTGCCACTGGGTCTCGAGTGGCTCCGGATCATCGCCTTCATCCTGGTGATCGCCGGCGCCGTGCAGTTCACGGAATTCGTACTGCGGGCCACCCAGCCGGTGCTGCACCAGGCGCTCGGAATCTACCTGCCGCTGATCACGACGAACTGCGCCGTGCTCGGCGTGGCGCTGCTGAACACCCGCGAAAGCGACAACCTGCTCGAGGCCCTGGCCTACGGCGCCGGGGCCGGAATCGGCTTCGGGCTGGTCATGCTGCTGTTCGCCGGACTGCGCGAGCGCCTGCAGCTCGCGGACGTGCCGGCCAGCTGGCGCGGCCCGGCCATCGCACTGGTCACGGCCGGCATGCTGTCGCTGGCCTTCCTCGGCTTCGCCGGGCTGGACCGGGGCTGAACGGCGGCGACGGGTCCGCGGATCGATGGCGATGCTCCCGGCGATCCTGCTCATTGCGGGCCTCAGCGGCGGCATCGGGCTATTGCTGCTGGCAGCCGCCGCCCGCTTGCCGACCGACCGCGACGGGCTCGCGCAGCGAATCGACGAACTGCTACCGCAGACCCAGTGCGCACAATGCGGCTACCCCGGCTGCCGGCCCTATGCAGACGCGATCGCCGCCGGCGAGGCGCCGATCAATCGCTGCGCCCCGGGCGGTGAACTGCTGATCCGCGCGCTGGCCGAACTGCTGGGCCGCCAGCCGCTGCCGCTGGACCCGGCCTGCGGCGAATACCACGGCGAGCGGGTCGCGGTCATCGACGAAGCCCGCTGCATCGGTTGCCGGCGCTGCATCGAAGCCTGCCCGGTCGACGCCATCATCGGCGCCCACCGGCATCTGCACACAGTGCTGCAGTCACTGTGCACCGGCTGCGAGCTGTGCCTCCCGCCCTGCCCGGTCGACTGCATCGATATGCAGGCGAGGCCGGCCGATGGCTGAGGCGCCCGTCCTGCCTTATCGTCCGCAACCGCCGCGCCCACGCTGGGGCGTGCGCGTGCCGCCGAACAAGACGCTGTCGACCGTGCGCCCGATCGCGGCCTGCCCGCTGCCGGACGAGGTACTGATCCCGCTCGATTGCGGCCCGGCCGGCATCGCGACCGCGCTGGTCCAGCCCGGCCAACGGGTGGCCACCGGGGAGCTGATAGGCCTCAGCGAGGACGGGGGCCGCGTGCACGCGAGCCTGTCTGGCATCGTGCTGGACGAAGAAGAGCACCCGGTGCCCGGCCGGCCCGGTGCCATAGCGCCCTGCCTGCGGCTGCGCTCCGACGGTGAGGACCGCTGGCATCCCATGCTGCGGCCGATCGCCGAGCCCTTGGCTCTGCCGCCGGCGCAGCTGCGCGAGCGGATCGCCGAGGCCGGCATCGTCGGGCTCGGCGGCGCGCTGTTCCCGACGGCCGACAAGCTGGCCGCGGCCGAAGAGCTGGAGCTGCTGATCATCAACGGCGCGGAATGCGAGCCCTATATCAGCTGCGACGAGATGCTGATGCGCGAGCGGCCCGGCCTCGTGCTGGACGGCGTGCGGCTGATGCTGCACGCCTCCGGCGCACCGCGCGCCGTGATCGCGGTGGAATCCGATATGCCGGAAGCCCAGCGGGCGCTGCTCGACGAGCTGCAGCGCGCGGCCGACCCGCGCATCGGCATCGCCGTCGTCACGGCCAAGTACCCGGCGGGCGGCGAGCGCCAGTTGATCGAGCTGCTGACCGGCCGCGAAGTGCCGGCCGGTGGGCTGCCCACGGACATCGGTTGCCTGTGCCACAACGTCGCGACCGCGGCGGCGGTCGCGGATCTGGCGGCCAGCGGCCGGCCGCTGATCAGCCGCCTCGTCACCGTGACCGGTCGGGGCGTCGCCGAACCGCGCAATCTCGAGGCCCGGATCGGCACGCCGCTGGCAGCGCTGGTCGCGGCCGCCGGCGGCTATTGCTGCGATTCGCCGCGGCTGATCATGGGCGGCCCGATGATGGGCCGCCTGTTGCCCGGCGACGAACTGCCGGTGACCAAGGCCAGCAACTGCCTGATCGTCGCCGCGCCGGGCGAGCTGACCGGGCCGCGGCCGGAATACCCCTGTATTCGCTGCGGCGAGTGCAGCCGCGTCTGCCCGGCGCGGCTGCTGCCACAGGAGCTGCTGCTGGCCGGCCGCGCCGGCAACGTGCTGGCCCTTGCCGAACTGCAGCTCGATGCCTGCATCGAGTGCGGCTGCTGCGACTACGTCTGCCCGAGCCACATCGACCTGACGGCCGCCTTCGTGCAGGCCAAGCGCCGCCTGAGCCAGGCCTTGCGCGCGCGCTCCCGTGCACACCAGGCGCGGGCCCGCAGCGAGGCACGGGCGGCACGGCTGCGCAACCGCAACAGTGCGGTGGCCAGCTACCAGGAAGCCGAACTGACCACCGACGACCTGGCCGCCCTGCTGGAACGGGTCAAGGCACGCGAACAGGAACGCGGCGATGCCGACTGAATCGCCGCCCTATCTGCGCAGCCCGCTGTCGGTGCCCTGGATGATGCGCCAGGTCCTGTACGCGCTGCTGCCCGCGGCACTGGCCTGGACCTGGTACTTCGGCATCGGTTTGCTGATCAACGCGACCGTGGCACTCGGCTTCGCACTGCTGACCGAGGCCGCCGCGCTGCGGCTGCGCGGTCGTCCCTGGCGACCGGCGATCGGCGATTACAGCGCCGCGGTCACGGCCGTGCTCCTGGCCTTCTGCCTGCCGCCGCTGACACCGTGGTGGATCACCGCCGCGGGTGCGGTCTTCGCGATCGGTGTCGGCAAGCACCTGTTCGGTGGCCTCGGCCACAACCTGTTCAATCCGGCGATGGCTGGCTACGCGATGCTGCTGGTCTCCTTCCCGGAACAGCTCACGAACTGGCTGCCGCCGCGCATGGGCGATCTCGACTATCAGCCGCTGTCGGCGCTGGCGACGCTGAGCTACAGCCTCCTCGGCCGGCTCCCGGATGCCGCCGATCTCGATGCGTTGACCCGGGCCACGCCGCTGGACCTGATCAAGACCGGGCTGCGGGAAGCGCTGACCGTCGACGAGCTGCGCGCCAGCCCGCTGTTCGGCGACTTCGGCGGCCGCGGCTGGGAATGGATCGGCAACTACATCGCGCTGGGCGGATTCTGGCTGCTCTATCAGCGGATCATCCGCTGGCAGATCCCGGTCGCCGTGCTCGCCGGCCTGCTGCTGCCGGCCGGCCTGTTCTGGCTGCTGGATTCCGCAGTGCATGCCGGTCCCGGCTTCCACCTGTTCAGCGGCGGGGCGCTGCTCTGCGCCTTCTTCATCGCGACCGATCCGGTCTCGGCCGCGATGAGCGATCGTGGCCGGCTGATCTACGGCGCCGGCATCGGGCTGCTGATCTACGTGATGCGCAACTGGGGCAGCTATCCGGACGGCGTCGCCTTCGCGGTGCTGCTGATGAACGCGGCGGTGCCGCTGATCGACCGGCTCACGCGGCCCAGCGCTTATGGACACGGCCAGGATGCCGGGCATCGCTGACCGGCGCGCGCGCGGCCTGCTGCTGCTGGTGCTGCTCGGCATCGTGGCGGCCGCGGGGCTCAGCTGGCTGCAGGCACAGACGGCTCAGCGCGTTCGCGAGCACGAGGCACGGTTGCTGCTGGAGCGCCTGCGGGAGGTGCTGCCGCCGCCCGAGCGTTTCGACAACCAGCCGGCGCTGGACCGGTTGCTGCTCACCGATCCGCGCCTCGGCAGCGAGCGCGCCCTGCCGGTCTACCGCGTGCGGCGCAACGGCCGGCCGGTGGCTGCGGTGCTGACGGTCGTCGCCAGCGGCTATGTCGACGAGATCCGCCTGCTGGTCGGCATCGACGCCGGCGGACAGCTGATCGGCGTGCGCGCGATCCGGCATCGCGAGACGCCGGGGCTCGGCGACGGCATCGACGCCCGACGTTCCGACTGGATCCGGCAGTTCGCCGGCCACGGGGCCGGTGCTGGCCTGGCCCTGCGCCGGGACGGCGGCGACATCGACCAGCTCAGCGGCGCGACCATCACCAGCCGCGCCGTGGTCAAGGCCGTCCGGGCCGCGCTGGCAGTCTTTGCCGAGCGGCGCGCGGAACTGTTCGCCTCCACGGCCGGCAGCGATGGCTTAGAATCGCCGCCGTGACGGACGCGAACGCCACGGCGACTCTGCGCGGCGGGCTCTGGGACAACAACCCGGGGCTGGTCCAGCTGCTCGGCCTCTGCCCGCTGCTGGCGGTCAGCACCACGCTGGTCAATGGTCTGGCGCTGGGCCTGGCGAGCCTCGCCGTGATGACGGCGACGAGTACATCCAGTTCGCTGCTGCGCCACTGGCTGCATCCGGATCTGCGCCTGCCGGTGCTGGTGCTGCTGATCGCCAGCCTGGTCACGGCCGTGGACCTGCTGTTCCGTGGCTGGCTCTTCGAACTGCATCTCGAGCTCGGCCTGTTCGTGCCGCTGATCGTCACCAATTGCGTGATCCTGGCCCGCGCCGAGAGCTACGCGATCCGTGTCGCGCCAGCGGCGGCGCTGGCCGACGGCTTCGCGCAGGGGCTGGGGTTCGCGGCGGTGCTCGGCGGACTCGGCGCCCTGCGCGAGCTGCTGGGCCATGGCAGCCTGCTGCAGGGGGCGGACCGCCTCTTCGGGCCCGTGGCCGCCGGCTGGCAGCTGCAGCTGCTGCCCGGCGAACACGGGCTGCTGCTGGCCAGCCTGCCGCCGGGCGCCTTCTTCGGCCTCGCCCTGCTCGTGGCCCTGCGCCAGCGCCTCGCGCAGCGGCGGCGCGCGGCGGCCGCGGTGCCGGAGACATGAACGCGGCGAAGCGGGCCGAGATCTTTCGCCGCCTGCGCAAAGCGAACCCGAAGCCCACAACGGAGCTGCGCTACCGCACGCCGTTCGAACTGCTGGTCGCGGTCATCCTGTCGGCACAGGCCACCGACGTGGGCGTCAACAAGGCGACCGCGAAACTGTTCGAGGTCGCGAACACGCCGGAGGCCATCCTGAAACTCGGCGAGCGCGGCCTGAAGCGCTACATCAAAACCATCGGCCTGTACAACAGCAAGGCGAAGAACATCATCAAGACCTGCCGTATTCTCGTCGAGCAATACGGCGGACAGGTGCCGCGCCGCCGGGAGGATCTGGAAAAACTGCCCGGTGTCGGCCGCAAGACCGCCAACGTGATCCTGAATACCGCCTTCGGCGAGCCGACGATCGCCGTCGACACGCACGTTTTCCGGGTGGCGAACCGCACCGGACTGGCGCCGGGCAAGACGCCGCTGGAGGTAGAGAAGAAGCTGCTGAAGTTCACGCCGGATGAGTTCAAGCGCAATGCCCATCACTGGCTGATCCTGCACGGCCGCTATGTCTGCAAGGCACAGAAACCGGATTGCCCGAACTGCGTCATCGCCGACCTCTGTGAATACCGGCACAAGACGAAAGCGCAGGCCGGCTGACATGCAATGGCAGGTCTACATGGTCGAGTGCCGCGACGGCTCGCTGTACACCGGCATCGCCCGTGACCTGGAACAGCGGCTGGCGGCGCACAATGCCGGCACCGGCGCGCGCTACACCCGCTCACGCCGGCCAGTACGGCTGGTCTATGCCGAGACGCGGGACAGCCGCAGCGATGCGCAACGCCGCGAGGCGGAAATCAAGCGCCTGAGGGCTGCTGACAAGCGGCGGCTCGCGGGTACGGCCGTCGCGCGAACTTGAATCTGCGCGG